>NZ_JBALOS010000122.1:0-13462 GCF_036962765.1 Neobacillus drentensis | reverse complement strand
GGTGAACGAACAAAGGAATGGATGAGAGAAAACGGCTTTCCTGTCAATGATGAAAGATTTTTTTATGGAATGCAAGATCATGAAAAGGTAGAAATCATTAAAAAGTTACATCTCGATTATTATTTTGATGATAAACCTGAAGTATTAAATACATTACTTAACCATTCAATTAACATTTTTCTCAGGGATCAATCCTATAATAGGCATCTGGATTTACCTCGTATTAAACATTGGACTGATCTAGAGGAAATAATTAAAGTTAGTAAAAATTTATAGAAGAGAGAAGCTATCTTGTGACTGCAAGATAGTTTTTCTTTTGTATTTAAATTTTAAATAGTGTCTTTTTTATAACAATCTTTCGAATATCATTGACATTGATAATCATTCTCTTTATAATTACAAATGTGAATGATAATCATTATCAACAAAATAAAAAAACAAACCGGGGGAAACACAATGTCGATCAAATTTAAACTTCTAGCAGCTATGGCAGCCCTTTCATTAGTTCTTGGAGCTTGTGGGAAAGCGGAAGAAACAGCTAGCAAACCAAAAGTAGAAAATAAAGAAAAATCAGCAGAGAAGAAAGAAACAGAAGTAGAAGATAAAGAAAAAGTAGCGTATGCTGATGTATTTACTGAAGCGACTACGGAACTTGAAAAAGCAAAAGAAGGAAAAGAAGTTGATTTTGATAAAGTAACAGATTTATATAATAAGAATTTTAAAGAGCTAGTTCAACAACGTGACGCAGAATTTGAAGACACAATCGACGAAAAAATCACTGCAGCTCTATCGGCAGGTAAAGACGGATCAATGGACAAAGTAGTCGTCAAACAACTCTTTGATAAATTAATGCAAAAGGTATTTTATACATCGATTAAACACGATTTTACAGAAGTAACTGATAAATGGGGTAACACAGAAGAAGTGAATGCAGAACTAGAAGAAGCAAAAAATTATTATGCCATTCTTAAAACAACTGTAGAAAAACGTGATGCTGCATATGGTACTACCCTTGTTAGTGTAATTGATGGTGGATTCAGCGAAATCGAGACAGCGGTTAAAAATAATGATCAACTGGGCTTTAACTTAGGTAAGCAAGTGGTTGACAAAACATTAATGAAGACTTTCTATCTCGCAACTGGTGCACTTCCAAACGGATATGCAACAAAGGCAGCAGCTGAAGCGGGGAAAGACGCTGCACTTGCTAAGGTAGAGCAAGCGGAAGGCTGGGCATTTTACCAATCTCTAAGCAGTTACTTGGGCAAGCATGCAACTGATGAAACTGCCTTCATTGAAAAACAATTCAATCTTGAATCTGATGTAAAGGCATTAGATCCTGCTGCTGTTAACAAAGCGTTCGTCCGTGGTTTTGCAAAAATTGCTATTGATGAATACGGTGAGAGTAAAGAATTATTAGGTGAAGATAAAGCTGTTATCACTGGTTTAGAGGGTGCTTTATTCATTGATATCATCGGTGAAGATATCAAGACCCTTCTTGGAGAAGATGCTTATAAGACGTTAACTGAAAAAGCACAGAAATATGTTGAAACAGCAAAAGCTAAAGATAAAGCTGCTGGTGAAGCACAACTGAACGAGTTAATTTCCACTCTGAATACAATCGTAGAAAAAGCGAAATAATGCAGAGGAAAAACCTTGGTTAACAAACACAAGGTTTTTCCTTTTTTCTTGGATATGAGAGAATAATGTACATAATTAATGGTGATGAACAAAATAGGTATAGAGGTGTTATAAATTGAAAGTACTAGTAACTGGGGGAGCGGGGTTTATCGGCTCCCATCTTACAAGGAGATTGTTGAAGGATGGTCATGAGGTTTTAATCATCGATGAACTGCATCCGTATTATTCTGTCGATAGGAAAAAGCGACAGCTAGAATTCGCAAGTGAAGCAGGAGAGTTTGCTTTCTTTCAAAAAAGTCTTCTACATGACGAAGAGGATGTAAAAGAAATCTTTCTTTCCTGCAAGCCAGAAATGGTCATACACCTAGCTGCAATTCCCGGTGTACCAAATTCAATAGCGGCACCGAATGAGTATGTTGACTACGATATTAAAGCCACCATTAATGCACTACGATTTGCGGGTCAATCAAATGTAAAACATTTTATTTTTGCTTCTTCCTCATCGGTTTACGGAGATCAAAAGAACGTCCCACTTCGAGAAGAAATGGCTATGGGAAAGGTTGTTTCTCCTTATGCGGCCGCAAAGTTTGGGGCTGAATCTTTTTGCCATGCTTATTCTTCATTATTTGACTTTAAAATTTCGATTCTTCGCTTTTTTACGGTTTATGGACCATGGGGGAGGCCGGATATGGCCATCACAGGATTTATTAAAAATCTGCTGAATAAAAAGGAAATTACGTTGTTTGGAAACAGAACTGCAAGAGACTATACATATATAGATGATTGCATAGCAGGGATCATTAGTGCTTTTAATCAAACTGAAAGAATCGGTACTTATAATATTGGTTCGGGTAAACCAATTTTTATTGAAGAATTAGTAGAGTATTTAAAGCTGCATTTTTCTGATGTATCTGTTAAACAAGGAGCCTTTCGCCAAGGTGATGTCAATTCCACATGGGCGGATATTTCGAAGGCAAAACAACAACTTGGATTTTCCCCTTCAGTACCTTTTTCAGAGGGACTTGCTAAAACCATTGAATGGGCAAAAAAACATGTTTCAGAAATTAGTTAAACGTTTGATTAAAGTGACGGGATTCATTTTAGCAGGGATTTTTATCCTGTTGTCCTTGCGATATTTTCATGCTGGGAATTTTCTTGAGTCGTCCAGAATATTTTTTTTAGACAATCCTTTGATTATCATAATGGTTACCGTTGGTTACCTGTTTTCATTTATCCTCAGGGCCGAAGCATGGAGGCTATATTTGGGAAAGAACGTCAGGTTTTTTAACTGCCTTCAAGGAGTGCTGTTAAGTCTTTTTGTAAATCATATTACCCCAATAAAGGTTGGGGATGCAGTTAGGATTGGTGTTTTGTCCTGGAAAGAAAAAAACATTAGGCCGGATATTTCAGCACACTCGGTAGTTGTACTCAGATCACTTGATATGTTGATCCTATTGATATTTTCCTTAATAGGACTTGTGGCATTTTCAAAAGCGTTTATCCTTCGCTTGTCACTTGGAGTATTAATAATTTTAGTTCTAAGTATTTTTATCGGGATATTTATAGTCTATAGATACTGTCCACTCTTTGTGGAAAGGCATATCTTATTATTAAGAACAAGCTTAAAAGGTTGGAATGGAGTTTATATTTTTATCCTAATTTTATTAAGCTGGTCCTTGGAAGGAGCAGTTTTGTGGGGAGTCACAGCTTCGTTAGGAAATGGTCTTCCTATTTATAAGGCCATTTGGGTAAATTCTATAACTGTGGGTGGCCAGGTATTTCAAATTACACCAGGGGGAATATCTACATACGAATCAGTCATGACTGCAGCTTTAACTAGTTTTGGTTATCCTGCAAAGGATGGATATATGGTGGCGCTTATTAGCCATAGTTATAAATTTATTTTTTCCTATTTCGTTGGTTTCCTTTTATTGATATATTCACCTGGAATAAATATTAAACAACTTAAAGCGTTTCTAAGAATGAGAGGAAGACAAAAATGAAAAAAGCATCTCGTTTTGAAAAAGTAGCGGCTAGGTGTTGGAACCTGTTGAATGAGGGGAAGCCGTTTACTCCAATATTCACCATCGGCATCATGCTGATTTATTCCCTGCCAAAGTTGGGATCTCTTTCTTACTGTTTAGATCTTTTCATAGGGTTATTAGCAATCTTACCTCTATTAATTATTTACTACTTGTACGATTATCCATTATTTCTAAGAAATTATTTATGGATCCCATTTACTGCCTATCTTATCATTTGGGATCATGTAAATCTTAGTTTGCTATTTACAGGGATCGGTTTATATTTCTTCTTTACAGTCTTTTTTTGGGGTACTTTTTATTACCATTTGCGAATCGGTACCTCTTGGCTTAACTTTACCCGTTTTTGGAAGCTCGTTTTGAAAAATAGTGATTCAACTAGTGGGAATGCCCAAGAACAACTGCCAAAGTTTCTTTTGTTATTATCACTATGGAATTTGACTATTGAAAAGCAAACCTGGTCGGGAAGTGAAATTGGAGTAATCGTTTTATTTTATATAGGAATTCTATTGTTTTCTTGGATTCTCCATAAAAATCTATTTGATTGGAAACCGAAGATCATTCCTACCTTTACTGCAAATGTGGAGGAGCGGAAAGATGCAATAAATAAAAAAGTTATTGTTATGGTCATTGACGGAATGAGGAAAGAGCGTTTTGAGGAAGCGAACACCCCATTTCTCGACTATTTGAGAAAAAATGGAACAGACTATACTAGAATGGAAACCGTATATCCTGCAAGAACTGTAGTTTGTTTTTCGTCGATGTTTACAGGGACTTATCCATTTGAACACGGAATAAAGTCGAATATGGTATGGAAGCTGGGTATTAAAGTAGAGAGCGTTTTTGATACATTACGAAAAGTGGGGAAAAAGGGCTCATTATTAGCCGTAGCCCATCTCGTTGATTCCTTTGGAAAGGACGTAGAGACATTTACGGCCGTGATGCACAATAATGTTGTCGATCGTAAAATTATTGAACGAGCGAAGAATATCATGGAAGAACAGGATCCCGATTTGCAAATTGTACAGCTAATAAGTACAGACCAAACCGGACATAGCCGCGGAGTATTATATGACGAATATATTCAGAAAATCGAAGAGGCTGATGCTTTGGTTAAAGAATATTTTGAATGGTTAAAAGAGAGAGGTAAACTGGAGAATTATACGTTTATTGTTTGTGCTGACCATGGCCAAGCTGATGGGATTGGTGGACATGGCCACCTCGATGAAGGTGAAAGATTTGTTCCGTTTTTTATGTACGGTTCGGCCATTGAAAAAGGAAAAAGTGTAGAGGAAAAACATAGTTTGGTTTCACTTGCTTCAACGATTTCCTATTTAATGGGAGCACCATTTCCTAGTCACAGCCGTGGACCAGTATTAATAGAGGCAGTAAGGAAGGATGTTATGAATCAATGAAACAGCAAAAAGTAATAGTCTTTCTTCCAGCTTTTAATGAGGAAGAGTCGATTGCCCAAGTCATTCATAAAATACCTCGAAATTTCGACCCGAGGGTAAAAGTTGAGGTTCTAGTCATAAATGACGGGTCAAATGATCGAACGGTTGACCAAGCTTGGTTGGCAGGGGCAGATTACGTCCATACCTCTGATAAAAACCATGGTTTAGGTGCTGCTGTTCGTAAAGGGTTGGAGCTTTGTGTTTTAAATGGAGCTGATATTGGTGTAATGATAGATGCCGATAACGAATACCCTGCTGAGCAGATACCGGAATTAGTCAAACCAATCTTAATGGGGACAGCCGATTATGTTATGGGGTCCCGTTTTAAGGGCACCATTAAGGGAATGAAGTGGAACAGGAGAATCGGGAATTATTGCTTCACGTTGCTACAAGCCCTATTGCTAAGAAAATGGATTTATGATGGTCAGTCTGGGATGAGAGCTTTTTCAAGATTGGCGATGGAAGAAGCTGAAATCGTTCACGATTATAACTATGCACAAGTAGTCACGCTAAATCTAATAAGAAAAGGATTTCGGATGAAAGAGATCCCGATTCGTTATCAGGTCCGCAAAACAGGTGAATCATTTATCAAGTTTCGAAGTTATATGACATCGGTCTTACCGGCGATTTTAAAAGAAATGAGAAGGCCAGTAAAAAAGGTTATCCATAATAAGACAACATCTAGTCTAAGCATTAGGGGGATACAAACCTTGGATAACAAGGGAGATTAGTTAGTAAGTTAAATATGATAAATATATGACATTCTAAATCCTTGCATTGACAGCGAGGATGATAATCATTATCATTATCGATATAGGAGGAAATTCTTCATGAAAAAATTTTCTGTATTATTTTTTACTATCGCATTAATTTTTAACAGTATTCCTTTAAGTAGCGCATTTGCCTACTCCTATGGGGATCCGAATGAGGAGAAGGTAGCTGAAGTTTATAAAGAAATGATAGTGAAGCTTGATGAGAATCCTCCTAATTTCAATTCCGCCCAAAAAAACTTTGAAAGCGTTAAAGAAGAAATTGATATGCATATGGGCCCAGAGCCTGCTAAGTTAATTCTCAATAACCTTAAAGATAAGGACAAGGAAGCTACCATTAACAATATGGAAAAACTTCTGGTATTAAATATTGCAAGGCGTTTAGAGAGTATTGAAAAAAACTTTGCTGAATATGACACAACGAAAAGGCTCCTTGCTAAAGCATTTGCTACATATGATGCGCTGTCGCCTAGAGTGGAAGCAGAAAAACCCGAGAATGATAAGAAAATCAGAACTGATTTTGACCAGGCACTTGTAGCATTAGGAAATCCCGGATTGTTTGGTGTCGGGAAAAAAGAGGCAAATTTAGACGCATTTAAGGAAAATAAAGAAGATATTCTAAACTCATTAAAAACTGAATTCAATTTAAAGAGCCTTGATGTCGGGCATTTTTCTGAAAGTGCAACAGAATCAGGGACTGCTAAAAAAGACTGGACGGATATTTCGAATATCAAAAACTGGATACCACTCGTAATAATCGCAGGTTTAATCATAGCTGTACTGATAGTTGTTATCCGAAGAAGAAGAAAATAGAAACTGATACAACACCATTGGGAGGGGACACGGCTGTGGAGATTCAAGCACTATTAATTACATTCCGTGAAGTTTTAGAAGCTTTGTTGATAGTTGGCATCATAACTACCTATCTTAAAAGAGTAGACCATAAGCAGTACACGAAATATGTTTGGTTAGGAGCAGGTCTTGCAGTTTTGGCAAGTGTTGGGGTAGCCCTCTTATTTCAAATTGTTTTTACTGGTTTTGCCGCAATGGGAAGCGAAATGTACCTGAAAATAGGCATTATGCTCGTTTCGACCGTATTATTAACACAAATGGTATTCTGGATGGCCAGTCACAGCCGTGATCTAAAAGGAAACATGGAAGGGAAAATGAATAAGTTTATTTCTACTGGTAATGTAGTGGGGATGGTTATCCATTCCTTTCTTGTGGTCCTTCGTGAAGGTGTGGAAACCGTGTTCTTCTTTGCTGCAATTACAGGGGGAAACATCGGTGCTGCAATGCAAGGATGGGGCGCGATTACTGGTGTGGCCATAGCCGCCATTGTCTCTTATTTGTTCTTTAAAGGAACGATGAGGATTCCGTTAAGCAGCTTCTTCAAGTTAACCGGTGCTTTTATTATTCTTATATCTGCTGGATTACTAGTACAAGCGATTTCCATGATGCAGGACCTTAACATAATTGGCAGTATTATGCCACATGTTTATGATCTTACTTGGTTCCTGCCAGAGCATCCGATTGATTACACGCATTATCTTCGTGATACAGGTTCTGCTCCGCTATTATCAGGAGATATTGGGATATTTCTCAAAGCTCTGTTTGGCTATTCTTCTATGCCTTCTATTGAAGAAATACTGGCATATATCGGATACTTTGTTGCAATTATATTGCTTACTTCTTCCAAACCTGCAGGAAGAAAGCAAACAAAGGAAACGAATCCACAGACAGCCAACATACTTAAAACACAAGCGAAATGAATTTGAACATGTAAAGTACAAGGCCGCTGCCTTGTACTTTTTCTCTAGATAAGGAGGTGTTTTTTATTGTCCAATCTTGACTTGAAAAAAGGTCTATTAATAGTTTTAAGTATAGTAGCTATATTAATTGTTTTTGTATCTCAACTGTATTTTATTAATCCATATACCTCCTCGTGGGATCAGGTTGATTTTGCACTTGCTGTTAAGCGTTTTGATTTAATGGCTATGCAGCCGCACTTCCCTGGGTACCCTTTTTTTATTTTAGGAGGTAAATTCATTCATCTTTTTGTGATGGACCCATCAAAGGCATTAACTATTTTTAATATCATTTTTTATGCAAGTTCTATTATCCCAATTTATAAATTGTCCAGTCGATTTATGCAGAAGTCATTTGCTAGTTTATCTACTGCAATTATATATTCAGCAAGCTATAGTGTTATCATGGTTAATCAGCCGATGTCAGAAGGAGCAGCATTGGCTGCATTTTGGTGGTATTTATGGAGTCTTCTTTTTGCGTTAGAAAATAAAAATTCAAGAGCTATTATCATACCTTTGGGGCTTTTGAGTCTTATGCTAGGTATTCGACTTTCCTACTTGCCATTTGCAATTGGTATCATCTTTCTGTTTTATTGGAAAGTAAAAAATGATGGATTAAAAATGAAAGAGATAATATATTACTTGATCGCTGGCGTGATCTTTCAAGCAGTATGGGTAATGGGACTTGTCATTTCAGAGGGAAGTTTAATCGGCTTTATTAAGCTTTCTTTAGCGTTTACCAGTGGCCATTTTAATGATTGGGGAGGTACGGTAGAGGCAGCAGATATCGGTTTTTTTGATAGAATTACGATTTTTTTATCAAGAAACATCCTATGGACAGGGATTGCCACTGAATCAAAGCTAAGTGCATTCATTTATATTTTCATTCTCATTTATTTATTTTCTAGGCTGTTCAAAAAACAAAAAAAATCATGGCCATTTATGAACCTTTTATATATAATGTTTAGCAGTTATTTTGGTTGGGCACTATTGGCACAAAATGTAGAGAAGGCTAGACATACGCTTCCGCTTGCGGTCTTATTGATATTTTTCCTTTGTATTCGTCTTTTTTCACAAAGAATCCCTTTCATTATAGTAGGACTCTCCATTTTCCTCCTAGGGCATCAAGTAAATCAAAATGTAACCCTATTAAGGGTGGAAGCAACAGAACTTCCAGCTGTTTATAAAATGAATGCATTTGTAGAGAAAATGGATGAACCTGTTATACTCTACACATGGGAAGAAACGAGGGTACTGCAATATTTAGATGTTTCATATACACATAAGAGGATAGAAACCTATCCATATTTCCGGTATGATGCGAAATATTTTAAAGGAAGGACAGTGCTACTAACAGATAAAGTGATTCAAGGATTTAGGTCACAAGGCGTTTCAATAGATGGAAAAATCAAAAAGATAGCAACGTTTCGTTCTAACGATCTTTTTGATCCAGTTTATCACGAAATAATTCTATATAAATGGCTGGAAAAATGAACTGAGGATTCATTATTAAGTAACACTCAATATGGAAAGGAAAATATTCATTGAAAAAAATAGCTATTGCGGGAACAGGATACGTAGGACTTGTCACAGGGGTTTGTTTAGCAGAAATCGGCCATGATGTGATTTGCGTGGAACGGGACCATCATAAAGTTAGGATATTAAACAATGGGTATTCCCCCATTTATGAGCCCGGATTAGATGCGCTGTTGAAGAAAAATATTGCGGAGGGGAGGTTACGTTTTACAAACAGCCCTACTATTGGCTATAAATCTGCTGAAGTCATTATGATAACAGTAGGAACTCCCCAAAATGAAAATGGCGCTCTTGATTTACAGTATATTGAACAGATATCAAAGGAAGTCGCCAGGTCAATAAAGAGAAATAACGTCATAGTCGTTACGAAAAGTACGGTACCAGTGGGAACGAATAAAAAAATTAAAAATTGGATTCAATCAGAGATGCAATCAAGTCTTAAATTCCAACTTGTTTCAAACCCTGAATTTATAAGCCAAGGAACGGCAATTTATGATACTTTTCACGGTGATCGGATAATTATTGGATCTGATAGTAAGGAAGCCCTCAATACTTTGGAAGAGCTATATCGGCCGTTTGGTCTTCCCATTTTTAAAACGGATATGAATAGTGCTGAATTAATAAAAGTAGCATCAAATTCATTTTTAGCGTTAAAAATTAGTTACGTGAATGCTCTCGCAAGCCTTTGTGAACATGCTGGCGGAAATATTGAAGACGTCTCATTTGGAATGGGGTTGGATACAAGAATCGGATCATCATTTCTCAAGGCAGGAGTAGGTTTTGGCGGTTCA
Source organism: Neobacillus drentensis (assembly GCF_036962765.1). Classification (GTDB taxonomy): domain Bacteria; phylum Bacillota; class Bacilli; order Bacillales; family Cytobacillaceae; genus Neobacillus; species Neobacillus drentensis_C. The sequence goes on along the minus strand of NZ_JBALOS010000122.1, from coordinate 3,423 downwards.
TGTTTACCGAAAGATACCCACGCACTAGTTCAGATGGGGAATGATTCAGGCGAGGCTTTTAACCTCATAGAGGAGGTTATTAAAGTTAATAAAAAGCAGGAACTTAAGCTAGTGGAAAAGGCATTGAATCGATTTAAAAGTTTACGTGGGAAAAGGGCTGCAATACTAGGGCTTTCATTTAAACCTAATACAGACGATGTCAGGGAAGCTGTTTCGATTAAATTAGCAAAGCGTCTAGTTCATGAAGGGGCGACAGTAATTGCTTATGATCCTGTATCAATTCCAAATGCAAAAAAAGTATTAGGGGAGCAAATATCTTATGCAGATACGGTCGAGGAAGCTCTTTTATATGCAGACCTTACGTTTATTGTCACAGAATGGGAGGAAATTAAAAATCTACAATTAAATCTCTTCCATGAGTTAATGAAAGAACCGGTTATCTTTGACGGAAGAAATTGCTTTCATCTAGAAACCATAAAAAAATATCCAGTTGAATACTATTCAATTGGCAGACCATTAGTAATTGGAAAAATAAGCACATTGCATCAATAAAAGGCAGCTAGTCGATATAGCTGCCTTTGTATTAAATCAAAAATCCCCTCAAGTGCTTCTTGAGGGGATTAACTACAATTAAAACGCAGTTAGTTCTTTTTCTAATGCCTTTTCTACTGTTACATAAGTATAACCTAGGTCTTTGGCTACTGCTTCATATGTGATTTCTCCGTTGGCAACGTTAACGCCAAGATTTAAAGCAGCATTTTCAGCAATGGCTTTGAAAACCCCTTTATTAGCGATTTGCAATGCATATGGAACCGTAACATTTGTTAGAGCAAGTGTTGAAGTTCTAGGAACAGCACCAGGCATATTTGCAACAGAATAGTGGACAACACCATGCTTGATAAATGTTGGATTATCATGTGTTGTTACATGATCGATTGTTTCAACAATTCCACCTTGGTCAATCGCAACATCAACGATTACAGATCCAGGTTTCATCGATTTAACCATTTCTTCTGTAACTAGCTTAGGAGCCTTTGCACCCGGGATTAAAACCGCACCGATTAGAAGATCAGCTTCTGCTACCGCTTCAGCAATATTGAAAGGATTAGAAATTAATGTTTTGATTTGAGTTCCAAAAATATCATCCAACTGACGAAGGCGGTCCGCACTTAAGTCAATGATTGTCACGTCAGCGCCTAAACCGATGGCCATTTTAGCTGCATTGGTCCCAACAATTCCACCGCCGACAATGGTAACTTTCCCGCGGTTTACCCCTGGTACACCTGCGAGTAGGATTCCCTGGCCGCCGTTATTTTTTTGTAAGAACTGTGCTCCGATTTGAGCAGCCATTCGTCCTGCTACTTCACTCATTGGTGTAAGAAGTGGTAGAGTTCGGTTTGCTGATACTGTTTCATAAGCAACAGCGATGACGCCTGACTCTTTTAGAGCTTGTGCTAATGCTGGCTCAGCAGCAAGGTGTAAATAAGTAAACAAGATTAAACCTGGACGGAAGTACTTATATTCGCTTGATAGAGGCTCTTTTACTTTCATAATCATATCTGCTCTTGTCCATACTTGTTCAGCGATATCTATAATCTCAGCACCAGCTTTGGCATAATCATCGTTAGTGAAACCGCTTCCAATTCCGGCGTCTTTTTCCATTAATACTTTGTGGCCGGCATTTAGGAATGAAACGACACCTGCAGGAGTTAGTGCGACACGATTTTCATTATTTTTAATTTCTTTAGGTACACCAATAAACATTATCTTATTTCCTCCCCTTAGTTACATGAAAGTGTTTTGCTATGGCTAAAGTATAGAATGTTTGCCATAGAATTACTTTGTTTAGAAAAGAGAAAGATATTCATTCTTTTTGGGGATTTTCACAAAACGTTCAAATCCCCTGATATTTTTCCAACTTTAAATCCAAGTAAAGAATCATCTTTTGATTAGGATCTTTGAAATTAACATCCCCAATTTCCGCGATTCTTTTAAGTCGATAATTTAATGTATTGGCATGGACATTTAGTTCCTTAGCTGCATCGTTAATGTTGTTATCTTTATTTAAGAAAACCTCTAATGTTTCGATTAAGTTGCTATTATGCTTTTGGTCATATTCATGAAGCCGTTTTAAAGAATAATTTTCATAGGCTTCGGTTTGTCTTTTTTCTAAAATCAGATCGAAAATTTGATAAATGCCGAGTCTTTGATAATTAAAAATTTCCTTAGTCTCGAGAGGAAATTTTTCTTTAATTGATAAAACAGCCAGAGTTTCCTTATAGGCTTTATTTGTATGTAGATAATTCTCATAAATACTGCTATAGCCTGGTTGGATCTCCTTTATTCCATATCGTTCACTCATTTGCAGGATGAAGAACTTTACAAATTGATCAAGTTCATTGAAAGGGTTCTCAATATTAGTTGTTGAGACCAATAGAATGAGTTGATTACAGTCAATTGTATAAAGAATAATTTTTATCCGTTGATTTGTTTTTAAGAGATAGGAGATGGATTGCTCAACTTTGTTCGTGATATTCTCTTTAAACTGAAAAACAAGAATCGCAAAAGTAGAAGGCATGGTTAATTGTAATGAACGGAAATGATCAAAAATCTCTTCTTTTTCTTTTAAATGTCCTGTTAAAAGTTTCCAAAAAAATTCTTGTGAGCGCTCTTCTTTCTTGTCCTTTCTCGTCTGAAGTTGTAATAATTTATTTTTTACGGAATCTGCAGCTTTCTTTAAGAGAATGAAATCTTCATCAGTTAATGATTTATCAATTTCAATCGCCCATATAAATCCGATTACTTCATCTTGCTTCCAAATGGAAATGGCGACTCGATTGTTAAGACCGATATCGCTCATGTTTTTCACACGAATTGGCTCTTGGGTCTTAAGTAAAGCAGGAATCGTTCCTTCTTTCCATAATTGATTAATGACTTTTTCCGGAACCCTCCGGCCAATGATGGTAGAAATTCTTGCAGGATCAGTTCGTTCATCATGAGTACTATAGGCAAGTAAACGGTGGTTGGCATCCTCAATTGTAATAGGGCACATTAGTACCTGACTAATAAGGTCGGCAAATTCATCTAAGCTATCAAAGGCAGTCTTAAATGGATCATGTAGTCTAGTATTCAAAATGATTACCCCCGATTAATATATAATGATCGATGTTAGTCTTATAAAGTTCTTACATTGTCTTTGTTTAATTTTACAAAAATTATAGAAAAATTTCATGTATTTTTACAAAATAAATACTATGCAATAATGTTAAAATAATTTCGAGTAATTCTAAAAAAACAAATATTTTAACAAATTAATTTTTTGAAAGCGTTGCCAATAGGTAAAAAGGAGGTATTCATAATAAAAGGGTTAAAAGTTGAGACTAACATTGCTATAGTGATAAAGTAAAGAAATTATTCAAATGG
>NZ_JBALOS010000121.1:0-10800 GCF_036962765.1 Neobacillus drentensis | reverse complement strand
GAAATACAATGATGGGTGGTTTTCTTGTTGAACAATTCTAATATCTTACTTGTTGACGATGAACAAGAGATTCGAGAATTAGTTGGGATATATATAGAAAGGGAGGGTTTTAATTTTTTTGAGGCAAGTAATGCATCGGAAGCTTTTGAACAAGTAGAAAAAATAAATCCTCATCTAATTATTTTAGATGTGTATTTACCTGATTTGGATGGAATTGAATTATGTAGAAGAATTCGTAATATGACGAATGCTCCTATTTTCTTTCTTAGTTGTAAGGATTCAGAGATTGATAAAGTTACTGGTCTAAGTGTTGGGGCAGATGATTATATCGGCAAGCCTTTCAGTATGCATGAATTGATTGCTCGCATTAAAGCACATCTTCGTCGCCATCAATACCTTGTCCACCCAATTCCTATAGAAAAGGATATTCAAATCCTAAGGTCCTCATCGATCACTTTAAATATAGAGAAATTCGAATGCTATTTTCAAAATAATTTAATTTGGTTAACTTCAAAAGAGTTTCAATTATTACATTTTTTCATGAGGCATCCTCAACAAGTTTTTAGTGCTGAACATTTATTAGAAAAAGTATGGGGATATGATTCTGTCGCGGATATCAAAACGGTAATTGTTCATGTAGGTAAATTAAGAAAAAAACTCGGTACAGATTCAAAAGATTCAACGACGATTATGACTATTCGAGGGGCAGGCTATAAATTTAATGAAGAAGTTCAACAGATATAAGTTTAGATTAAAGAGACTATTTTTCACTTTTCGTGGGAGAATGCTCGGAACATTTTTAATTCTATCCATCTGTCCGCTTATATTTATTTTTTTCTTCGCTATATATAGTTCAGAGAAAGCTCTATCTATTTCAGGTAATCGGATTAATAATATTCTTCTAGACTATGTCATTTTTCTTCACAGGGAAAATTTAACAAAACAAACTGAAATAATTAATGAAAAAATTAGTTCTATTAAAAAACAAGTTCACGTAGTACAAGCTGAAGCAGAAGATGTTTTCAGCAATCCTATACCACCAAATGATTATCAATTAACCTTACAAAAAGAAAAAGAAGGATACTATTGGGAGGATATAAAAGGGGATGTTTCCAATGTTGGAATGAGTTCACCTCTTGAGCTAACAAAGGACATTAAAAACAAACTATTAAAATCAAAATTACTAGAAAAAGAATTTATTCAAATTTATCATCAAGAAAAAAGTATTTCACGAATTTATTATATAGGTACCCAATCCTATTGGCGGATTTATCCGAAGGAAAATGTCAAAGAGAGTCGAGAAAAAGGAAGATATAAACCTTATTATGATTTTACAACCTGGGCTTTCTATTCCTTAGCCGCCAGTTCTAAGCGAAATCATGAAGTTTGGACAAAACCATCTAATGAAGTAGATAATATGTTTACTCTCTCCATGCCAATCTTTGATAATAAAAGTGATTTCACAGGTGTTATTGGTGTTGATATTTCTGTTACTCAGTTCTTAGATAAATTTTTAAATTTCCGTTTCAAAGAGCCGTCTGCCTATGCGGTCTTAATTAGCTCTGATCATGAGATTATTGCAAGACAAGAAAAGGCTCAGAAAGATTTACGCTACTTTACTACGAGTCTAATACAAAAATTATACGATGGTGATCAGCCTTTTTTAATGAAAATCAATCATAACGAAAAAATATTTCTTGTTTCAAACGTAAAAGAAACTAATGGGAAAATTGTCTATGTGATCCCGAAAAAGGAAATAATCAGTTCTGTTAAAACTTCTATAGAGAATCAATTAGGAACCTATATAAGGACATTTACCATTCAGTTTATTTGCTTACTAATCACGATTATTTTTATTTTGGTAGCTATAACTCTTATGATTTGGAAACATTACTCGAAACCATTTAATGAAGTACTACAGGGTATTAGCTCAATTAGTTCGGAAAAGTTTCAAGTAAGAATTAAAGACCAACGTTTGGAAGAATTTCAGTTATTTACCCATTCTTTTAATTTGATGGCAAAAAAAATAGATGACTTAATCACAAACTACAAATTATTAAATTTATATCTTGAGGAAAAAGTGTCAGATCGAACTACTAAGCTTTATATAGCCAATGAAACACTTAAACAAACGAACGATAAATTAATCACAATGGAGAAAACAAGAAGAGAAATGTTTGCAAATATTGCTCATGATTTAAAAACGCCTATCACAGTGGTATTGGGGTATATTGAGGCAATCAATGATAAAATGATTAATTCTGAACAAGTTGACGAGTATTTGCATCGAATCCACAAACATCTTCATTCTATTAATAATCTTGTAAAAGGACTATATGAACTCAATCATGTGGAAATGAGTGAGCAAGTATTTCATTATCAAATTGTCCATGCAAATGATTTTTTTATGCATATAGAAGATCTGCTCAAACATGATCCAAATATTCATGTTTTTGCGGAGGAAAAACTCCCATCGCTTAAAATAGATTTAAAATATTTGGAACGTGCTATCTTAAACCTAGTGGAGAATTCTATTAAATATTCCAATTCTAATACTCCTATTGTAATTAACGTAAGCAGTAATCGAACCCATATTGCCGTGTCAGTTCGAGATTATGGCTGGGGAATACCACAAAAAGATTTGCCTCATATTTTCGAACGCTTTTATCGTGTAGACCGAGCAAGGAATTCATTTAAGGCAGGTAATGGATTAGGATTATCGATTGTAAATGAGATTGTTCATGCACATGGAGGGAGCATAAAATTAAAAAGTGAATTAGAAAAAGGAACAGTATTTATTATGAAACTTCCGATTTATGAACCGATTACTAAAATAGAGAATACTGAAGTGAATATGCAAAAACTTCATATTTAAAAATAATTGATCGAAAAATAAAAAGGGAAAAATAAATTGTGTGAATGTTAGGAATATTTATTGAATTTGTAAACGGCTTCAAATATAATACAAATAGGCAGATGACAAACGTGGCTATCTGTTAAATACAGAGTTGGTGGGGCTGATCCTAATTTCTTGAATTTGGGCTAATTTCAGGAAACATTGGAAGTATAAAATACCCCAACTCAGATGTTGCTTCAATCAAACCTAGACTATCAAAAGGCTTTCGAAGGACAACTTAGCACATTCAGAATAATTTTTAGTGTAGCTTAATTTGTACTCAGAGAGGAGAATTTGATATGGGTAAGGCTGAAAATTGTTTGATTAATTCTTGGAGAAATTTATTTGATAGGGTAAAAGTAGATTACCGAGAACTAAGTGACGAGGAACAATGGGAAATAATTATGAAGGCTTTTAAATATTAATCTAAAAAAATTATTTTTTATTAGTGTAATAGCGGTTAGAGCGATTCTCATTTGAGCGTCGTTCTTTTTATTTTATCTGAGGGAGGTGAAAATTGTTTAGATTCAATACAAGACAGGAGGGAATTTATGAATTACATTGATATTGGACAAGGAGAAACAATAGTGTTTGTTCATGGATTTTCAAGTAATAAAGAATCATGGACTAGTCAATTTGATCTAGCTGAAAATTACCGTTTGATCATTCCTGAATTAAGAGGCCATGGTAAGTCTGAGGTATTTGAAGATATTTCAATACAACAATTTGCGAAAGACGTACTAGATTTATTAGATGAATTAAACATCGATAAAGCTCATTTTTGCGGATTATCGTTGGGGGGAGTCATTGTTCAAGAAATTTATAAACTACAGCCCCACCGTGTAAGTTCTTTGATCTTATCAAACACGTTTTCACAAATAAGTAATGTATTTAAACGCCTCTTTACATTCTATTTTAAATATCGGTTGAAAAAATATGCAAAAATGGAAGGGGATGAAATCATTTCAAAAGCTGTTAAAAGAATTATATATAACAATAAAAACGAAGAGCTCCTTGAAAATGCAAAGTCAGCCCTAACTTATAATGAAAAAGGCTTCGCAAATACACTAGTGTCATTACCAAAAGGATTTAGTTACTTAAATATGTTATCTACCTTGCAGGTTCCAATCCTCATACTTGGAAGTAAAAATGATAAATTAGCACCTGTCAGGTATGCAAAGCAATCGTATCGTAATGCGAATAAATCAAAAGCAGAGCTTCATATATTTGATAAAGCGGGTCACCTCCCAAACATTGAAAATAAAGAAAAATACAATCAAAAACTTTTAGAATTTTTACAAAGCGTTTGCTAATAGATAAGAACCTCCAATACTGAATAATTAGTTGGTAAAAAAGAGTTCCATTAAAGCTAACGCGATTAAGAATAGAAGGTCCAGTTGCAAACCAGTTGGATTTTTTCTTATTTGGCTCATTTATCCAAAATGAAACCAAAAAAGAAAGGCTGGCTCAAAAAGAGGTTTTTAACTTCCTTTTGAATCAGCCGGTTTAAGTATTGTAATTTTAAAGATTTGGTCTATAATTTGCCCACGGTGATGCTTCTTCAAAGGCAGCGGAAGCTCTTAAAATATTCCATTCGTCAAATCTTCTTCCAATTATCTGCATTCCAATAGGCAGACCGTCGGTTGAAAAACCTGCTGGAATGGAGGCGGCTGGGTGGCCAGTCAGATTGAGGTGACTTGTAAGAGCCCAGCCGTGAGCCGGATTTATCATTTTCCCGTTTATTTCAGGAGGGGAAGGTAACTCAATTGAAAACGGCGGAAGCGCAAGGGTCGGTGCAATCAACAAATCATAGTCTTTGAAAATGGTTTGAAAGGCGTGCCAAACCTTGCTCCGTGCAATCTCTACCGCTTTATAATCCATCGCTGAGTAGGTAAGTCCCTTACGGATGATTTTAACGAAAGATGGGTCAAACAACTCTTCTTTTTCGGGTAATAATGCACTATACGCTGCAGACATTCTACAACTAAACAGACAGGCAAACAGCTTGTATATCCACTCCTCTGCATTGTCAATTTGTGGATTGACTCTCTCTACCTCACAACCGAGAAATTCAAATACCTTCACCGCATTCTCCATCACGCTTTGTACCTGTGTATCGATTTCATAATATCCGAAGTTGGAACTATATGCGATACGCAATCCTTTTAAATTGGGATTACGTACAGCTAGTTGAATATTCTCGCTTGTATTGGGAAGCGAAAATGGATCTGTGGGATCCGGACCAACCATTACGGAATAGAGTAGCGCAGCATCTTCTACCGTTCGAGAGAGTGTGCCATGGTGCAGAAAGGGATTAAGGTCACTAAATGCGTTAATTGGATCGCTCTTCGGAATTCTTCCAAAGGTTGGCTTCAATCCGTATACACCACAAGCGCTTGCTGGAATCCGAATGGAACCACCGCCATCCGTTCCTTCTGCAAAAGGAACAAGACCTGCGGCAACGGAAGCAGCCGATCCGCCGCTTGAACCCCCTGAAATTCGCTGAGTGTTCCAAGGATTTTTAGTCCTACCGAAAAGCGCATTGTCTGTTATAGATTTGTGTCCAAATTCCGGGGTATTTGTCTTTCCAAGAACTATGGCTCCAGCACTTTTGATTCTTGATACAGCAACTGCATCCTTATTTGGTACATTATCAGAAAAAAGTCTTGATCCATATGTGGTTTTAATTCCCTTCGTCGGTGTAAGGTCTTTGATCCCAATGGGAACCCCGTGAAGTGGTCCAACTTTTTCTTTTCTCATAATGGCGATTTCCGCTTTTCTAGCATCTTTTAGTGCTAATTCGGGAACGACCGTACAAAACGCGCCGATTTTGGGATTGACTTCTTCAATCCTTTCTAGAAACATATGGGTTACATCCATCGGAGAAAGCTTTTTTTTACGAATTTTTGCAGCTAGCTCAGTAGCGGACATATATCCCAATTCTTCATGAGTCAAATTGGTCACAGAAATTCCCTCTCATTACTTAGTTATTTTTACGACCCGATGCATTGTAAAACTTACCGCCTGTAAATCTAGAAAACTGCTAAAAACTGGATACTAATAAATAACATCCGGTGAAGAGGAGCATGATATAGGTGATGATTTGAAACGTTTTTTGATTGATCCATGTAAATATCCATTGCCCAAGCAGGATTCCAATCGCAAGCGGAAGAAGGGCCACCACAGATGAATTTAGTACTTCCTTATTCGTCCCTCCAATTACCATTTGTATCACTAAACTGACGAAATAAATGCACAGATAGTAAGCTAATGTTGTATTTCGAATCATTTCTTTTGCTTTTCCTGCTCCAGAGAAATATAGGAGTAAGGGGGGACCAGGCATACCGATGCTTGAGGTTAAAAGCCCTGAAATCCCTCCTATTAAAAAATCCCTGCCTTTAGTTTGGTGTATCTTAACCTTCAATAATAAACAAACCGTCAATAAAATAATAACTAAACTAACAATGACTTTTATTAAATCGATGTTTAAATACGAATAGATACCAATGCCCAAAGGGATCCCGATGACGCTGCCTTTCAATAATCTTACTAAAATGATCTTATCTACTTCCTTTTTTACTTTGAAAATCATAATAATAGAAATAAGGAGTGAAAGGATAAGGTTGATTTGAACAGCCGTATGGGGCTGATAAATTAAGAAAAGAAAGGGCATCGAGATGATAGAAAATCCAAAACCTGTACATGTTTGCAAAATGGATGCCATAAGAACAATTGTCGCTAATATTTGCCAGTCTCCCATATCACTCATCACTTTCTATTTCGTTTTATGAACACATCTGTGCTGATTTTTCCTATTCAGGAAAAATCAGCAGCTACTTATTGATTAATGTTTACAGATAAATCAAATATTTGGCTTGTAATCTTGACGACTGCGTCAGGCGGTATTTCAAAGTGAACACCTGAAGGCTCATTGTGAACTGACGATATAATATCCTTCATGCTATCCACATTCACATCAAATCCAACAAGCGTTTCAGGCAGCTCAATTTCTTTTCGGAGATCCCGAATGAATGTAACTGCCTGACTCAAACATTCCTTAGCATGTGGAGATGGATCCGCAAGACCAAGTGCCTGAGCAAATCCCTGAATTCTGGATAAATAGAACGTGTCTAACGTTTCCATCACATTCGGGAGCAATACGGCATTAGCGAGCATTTGCGGAACTCCAAATTTTCCGCAATAGGCAAGAGCCATATTATGAATGGGAATGGCATTTACGATAGGCATAAAAGCAGATTTTGCCATTAAACTCGCCAGCTGCATGTTTCCCTTTGCCTCTAGATTGGATCCATCAAGGACTGCGTTTGATAGATGATCTGCAATCATTCGAATCGCATGTTGTGCATAGGCATCCGTCATCGGGTTAGCCTTAGGTGAAAAATAGGCCTCAATTGCATTGACCAATGTAGTAAATCCAGTAAATGCAATATCTTCGGGAGATAGAAACATCGTTAGTTCAGGATCTAGAATGGCTATATCTGGATTGACAAAGGAATTATAAATACTTGATTTTATCCCAATCTCATCATTTGTAATCATCGCAACTGCTGTTACTTCAGCACCGGTTCCCGTCAATGTTGGGACGGCTACATGTGGGATCGGGATTAACTGGGCTTCAGGCCACCGCTCCGTAATTCTTCCGACTTCACGGATATCTTGTATCTCTTTATGCACCATCCACTTGACCGCTTTAACTGTATCAATGGCTCCCGTGGCCCCAAGTGCAACCAATGAGTCTCCATTGGACTCTTTGAAGAAACGGGTGCAGCGATTGACAGTTTCACTAATTGCTTCTTCATGAATATCCTCAAAAATACCAACTAACTGCACGTCTCCTTGAAACGCTTCAAACAATTCTTTGATTTGATTTATGATCCCTGACCGGGCCACTTCTCTATCGGCAAAAAGAACCACCCGTTTACCACCAACCCCTTCCACCATCTTGGGCAACAAGGATTGAGATCCAGCACCATAGTTCACGACCGTTCGAGAAGTTATTTGGAAAAATGATGTTTGCAACGAATCATCTACTCTTTTCTGTACTAATTTGAAGTTTTATATCCATTAAATTTTATTGACCTACATGTAAATAACGACGTCTTCGCCCTCAACTTCTAATTTATATGATTTTATGTTTAATTTATCCGTTTGGAATAGTGCTTTACCAGTATTTACATCCCATTCATAACCATGTCTTGGGCATCTAATAATTTCATTACATTTTACAAATCCCGTTTGCCCATTTGGTAAACACTCAATTGTTCCATCCAACCGTTTAACATCTACCAAATTGGCAGCCTGATGAGGACATATTGCACTTACAGCAGAAAAGGTGGATTCTCCGGTACAACATAATACCATTCTTTTACCCTGTACTTTTACTTCTTTTATTTCACCCGGTTTCATATCTTTTGTTTTGCAAACTGAATATTTCATGTCCTAATCCTCCATATCTTCCAATCTATAAAAATCACGAGCATTATCATATAGAATTCTGCGTTTCCACTCTTTGGGCATAATCGTTGGAAAGGCACGATATGGATCATCAAAATCCCAATGCGGATAGTCTGAAGCAAAGCAAAGCATCTCAGGTCCCAACATTTCAATCATTTGCATCAAATGCTTTGGATCGGGATCGTCCATCGGTTGTGTTGTGAATTTAAAATGGTCACGAATATATTCGCTCGGTAATCTTTTTAGCCAAGGCACTTCTCTTCGGAATGTTCGGAATGTCGCATCGAGTCTCCACATAAGTGGAACAACCCATGAAAATCCACCTTCAATCATCATCACTTTAAGTTTTGGAAACTTCTCAAAAACGCCATGAACAATCATATTAGCCATAATGCTTTGATAATTCTGAATTCTTAAGGCGTACCATTCGGTAAAATAAGGGGTATTACCTAATACAGTAGTTATCGCACTTCCTAGATGAAACCCGATTGGTAAATTATTTCGTTCTGCAGCCTCATAAATGGGATGATAGAATGTTTTTCCAAGAGCTTCCGGTATTACACTTATCATTACCTGGATCATTTGCGGATTTTTCGCTGCTCGATCGATTTCTTCTGCTACAGCAATAGGGTCGTGACAATTTACGTGAATTGATCCTAGAAGATGCTTATCCATTTTTAACCACTTATCGCTTTGCCAATCATTGTATGCTGTTGCAAGTGCATTTTTAAATTCCGGTTGTGTATTTGAATCCGAAGGCCAGAATATACCTGTTAAAATGCCCTTTTTAATATTGTACTTATCTAGCAATTGTTTTTTAAATAATGAATAATCAGACCCAGCTATAGTACCATTCTCAGGCCATGCATCTACCATGGCATATCCACCGGGTGTTAGCCTTCCATAAGCTAATCCGGAAGGTCTCCACGATCCAGGGACAATATATTCTCTCCATTGTTCATCAAGATACGGAAAAAGAACTTTTAGATCAGTAAAAGCCTCATGTAAATCACAATCAATAACCGGCAATCCTTTCGTTTTTTCCTTTGAATCCTTTTCAGTGATCGTAGTAATATTAGTTTGTTCCATTCTCATAATCCTCCTTATTCTCTCTTGAGTAATTCCTAAACATCTGTTCCCAAACACCTTAACCAAAATCAAACAGAAAAATATTGTTGATTATTTTTTATTTATTCTATCAATTAAATAAGTTAATATAAAATTAATCTTTTCGATAGAAATATAAATTTTATTAATAGGAGATTAATATGAACATAGATAAATTAGTATATCTATTCGAGGTTGCAAAAACTGAGTCTTTTTCGATTGCTTCTCAAAATCTTCATGTGACTCAGTCTACAATTAGTCAGGCTGTTTTAAATCTAGAAAAGGAATTAGGAGTTTCAATTTTTCAGCGTTCACGCCAAGGAATTATACCTACTGAAGAAGGAAAGATTGTAATAAAAAAAGCCCACGAAATAATAATGAAATTTCAGGAGCTAAAAGATGAAGTTAAAACTTTTACGGATTCAATTTCAGGTGAATTAAAAATATCAACTATTTCAGGTCTTCTTAAATTACTGCTAGAACCACTATCTACCTTTAAGGAGAATTTTCCATACATATCGATTGATATTTTCGAAAATACTACTCTTGCAGTAATTGAGGATGTTGTGAACCAAAAGAGCGATATAGGACTAATCACGATTTACGATGATGTAATCAAAAATAGAGATGATATAACGTACGAGACTTTGCTTGAGGGGAAAATGAGAATATATGTAAGTAAAAATTCTCCTTTAGTTTTCTATGAAATTATAACTCCCCAAGAATTGCTTCAACAAACTCTAGTCTTATATAACGGTGATTCTATTAAATGGTTCATCGATGATTTTACAAAAAAATACGGACCTCTAAAAATATTCTTTACTTCGAATGATTCAGAAGGAGTAATGAATGCAGTTCAAAAAGGATTAGCCATTACTATTGGTCCCAGTTATTCGAATTTTCACCCCTACCTGATTTCCGGAGAAATTGTAGCAATCGATTTAGTTTATGATAGGCCTTTGACTACAACAATTGGTTGGATACACTTAAAAAACAAACAACTTCCCTTATATGTAGACAAGTTTATTAAAGATCTAAAAATTGGATTGAAAAATAAAACTTAGGTGGGTAACGACAGGTACTATTAAAGAATTATAAAGACATTCCCTTTTAATAAAAAATGTAAAAACAAAAGGAAGGGAATACGTCCCTTCCTTTTGACTGTCCTAGATTAAGATACAAAATCTTTCTATTTAGGATCCCTCGTTCTCAAATTGTTTTTTCAAATACTTCAAAAACTCTTTAGATGTTTTAGTAGAATAATGTTTTTTTGAATGAACGGCTCCAACCCACATTGGTCTTATAATAGGACTTTCTAATTC
>NZ_JBALOS010000120.1:36795-44439 GCF_036962765.1 Neobacillus drentensis | reverse complement strand
AGCGAATGTATTCATGCATTCGCTTCTTCTTGTATTTCATCCATATAGAAAAAAAGGGGTACAATTGCGGATTTCTTCGAACATCGGGAACATGTCCAATCACGTTCTTTTGTAGAAAATATACTAATGTTGAGGGTAGTAAATAACATCCTCAAATACTAAATAGGTGGTGAAAAGATATGAGTTGTGGATACGATGGCGGTTATGGCGGTGGCTATGGCGGCGGTTATGGCGGCGGCAGCACTTTTGTATTAATCGTAGTATTGTTCATTCTATTAATTATCGTCCTTGCTGTAACTTAGTTTTGGGGCATTTGAGATTTAAAGAGTAAATTTCAAAATGGGGTGAGAAACATGAGTGAAGGACATAGAAGCTCAATGGCTTTAGTCATTGTACTTTTCGTATTGCTTATCATTATAGGCACTTCTTTTATGAGTGGCTACTAAATTAGAAAAGTGACTTGTCACTTTTTTGAAGGAGCGAGGGACAGGTTGGAATTACCTGTCCTTTTTCCAAAGCTAAATAATCAGAATACCTCGTATTCTGAGCACATGCTGCTTAAAGAAAGGAGGAAAAAAATTGAATTCCCTTATGAGATTCAGAGGTCAGCCAATTGAAGTTAGAGATCGTTTTGGTAGAGTTCACCGCGGATTCATGGATGGGTTTGACCCTCCAGGAAGAGGCGTGTTTATTCGTGATGGCTTTAGAAGAAGAAGATTTATCCCCTTCTTTTTAATCTTTGCTATCTTCTCCAGAAGACGTCGCATTTTCTAAAAAAACGACTGATATATGAATAAACATCATGAAAGGAAGAGCCTATTTTGGGCTCTTTCTTTCATGATGTTTATTCTGCGAAAAGCACATGTTTCAAAAAATCCCAATCCTTTCTCCACGCTTGTCCAGTCCTCTTTATTCTTTTTGAATAGATTATAAGTGAGAGACAGGAATCTCTCTGTAGCCGCCAAGCACAGACATAATTGCACCTCTGGAAGAAGCGAATGTATTCATGCATACGCTTCTTCTTGTTTTCCATCGGATAAGAAAAAATAGAGTACGATTGCGGATTTTTCGAACAAACGTTAACTCGTCCAATCACGTTCGTTTTTAAGAAATATATTAATTGTGAGGATGGTAATGATCATCTTCCAATATTTATTAGGGGGTGAAGAGATATGAGTTGTGGATACGATGGTGGTTACGGCGGCGGCATGGGTTATGGCGGCGGCAGCACTTTTGTATTAATCGTAGTATTGTTCATTCTATTAATTATCGTCCTTGCAGTAACTTAGTTTTGTTTCCTTTACGTTTTAAAGAGTAATTTTCAAAATGGGGTGAGATACATGAGTGATGGACACCATAGAAGTTCAACAGCTTTTGTCGTTGTACTTTTCGTATTGCTTATCATTGTAGGAACTTCCTTTATGAGCGGCTACTAAATCAGAATAGTGACATGTCACTTTTTTGAAGGAGGAAAGGACAGGTTGTAGAAATCTGTCCTTTTTCCAAGCATTAACTCATATTCTGAGCACACCTGCTTGAGAAAGGCGGAAGAAAATTGCCTAACTCACTTATGAGATTCAGAGGGCAGCCGATTGAAGTTAGAGATCATTTTGGCAGAGTTCATTGAGGAATCATGGATGGTTTGACCCTCCCGGAAGAGGCGTGTTTATTCGAGATGGCTTTAGAAGAAGAAGATTTATCCCTTCTTTTAATCTTTGCTATCTTCTTCAGAAGACGCCGCATTTTCTAAGAAACGGTTGAGAAATGAATAAATATTATGGAAGGAAGAGCCTATAATGGGTTCTTTCTTTTATTGTGTTTATTCTGCGAAATGCACATGTTCCAAAAAAAATTTAATCCTTTCTATACGCTTGTCCAGTCCTCTTTCTTCCTTTAGCCATATCTTATAAGTGAGAGACAGGAATCTCTCTGTAGCCGCCAAGCATAGACAGACATACACCTCCGGAAGAAGCGAATGTATTAAGCATTCGCTTCTTCTTATTTTTCATCCGTTTAGGAAAATATGGGACGATTGCGGATTTCTTCGAATAACGGAAACATGTCCAATCACGTTCTTTTCTAGAAAATATACTAATGTTGAGGGTAGTAAATAACATCCTTAAATACAAAATAGGTGGTGAAAAGATATGGGCTATGGTTGTGGTGGTTACGGCGGTGGCTACGGCGGCGGTTATGGCGGCGGTTATGGCGGTGGTTATGGCGGCGGCAGCACTTTTGTATTAGTCGTAGTATTGTTCATTCTATTAATTATCGTTCTTACCACATTTTAGTTTTGAGTTTTAAAGAGTAATTTTCAATATAGGAGCTTCCTTTATGCGAAGCTGCTAGTCAAAAAGGTGAAATGTCACTTTTTTGAAGGAGGAAGGAAGAGCCTATAAAGGGTTCTTCTTTTTATGCTTAGGTATGAAGACGTAATGTGTAGCGGAAAACACTTTGTTGTTCAACAAGGAAAAACGTTTCAATTTTCAAACCCCGTTGCTAAGCTTTTGTGGCAGGTTCTTCCTGATCGTAAGCAAAAAGCGGAAGCAAATTGGTCTACTAGATAAAGTTTTAATTACAAACTACCCGTAAAAGGAGATTCGATTACGGGTTTTGTTTTTCATAATATTTCAAATGTAGGCATTTTCAAGAAGGATTACTATTTTTACATTTCCTGCTTAATTTACTTATAATCAGCACTTGTCCCATTCATCTTTATTCTGAGTGCATATAGTATTACTACCACCGCCAGCAACATCCAGCATATAGTAATACCTCCGAAGAGGCGTTTGCATGTATTGCAGTCGCTTCTTTTCATTTTTAGAAATTGTTTAAGCAAATCGCTAATTTTTTCCTAACACAATGTTGTTTGTCCAATCAATCCTTGTCTTAAGAAAATATATATACATAATAGGAGTGTTTTTCCTATGAATATTCCAGTAGGTGGTGAAAAATATGTGGGGATTATGTGGATACGGCGGTGGCTACGACAGCGGTTATGGATACGGCGGTGGCAATGGCGGCAGTACATTTGTATTAATCGTTGTATTGTTCATTCTGTTGATTATCGTACTTTCAGTAGTATGCTAATAAACCATTCAGTATGATTTTGTTCTTTGAGTAAAGTCTTTTTTATAAGCCCTGTTGAAGGTGTTATACGTGGATGGTTCAAGAAACGTTCTGCGTTAGTCGTGGTATTGTTTGTTCTACTGATCATTGTCGGAACATCTTTTATGGGCGGCTTCTAAATGGTATGAACAAAGGGCAGGTTGAGTGCAATCTGTCCCTTTGTCATATCGACTTTTCCTTGTATGGTGATCGACATATAAAGCTACAGCAGATTAAACTCCTTGATAAGCATACGATTCTTTGATTAGCCGTTCCAACTGTTCAAAGAGGCTTTGAGCTGTCTGATAATCATCGAGGTCCGCCTTTTCATCTGCCTGTAATTTCTCTTTTAAATAGCGGTATGACCCCTCCCATTCCTCTAAACTTTTTAGATCAAAGAGTTTTGAAAACGTTGGTTTCATACTTTCCCAATTAGAATAAATGCTATTACACCATTCCAACAGCTCATCACGGTATCGGAGTTGTTCCTCTGTTTTAACTTCAAGCTCTTCGTGATAAGCATCCCTATCCAATAATTCTACATGGAATTGGGTTTGCTCTTCCCCTTCCAAACGATGATCAGATTCGACCTCAAGTTCTTCTTGATAAGCATACCTTTCCAATAATCCTTCATGGAATTGTGTTTGCTTTTCCCATTCCAAACGATGATCAGAATCGGCTTTAAGCTCTTCTTGATAAGTATTCGGTTCTACGAATAGCCGTTCCCACTGTTCATAGAGGCTTTTAGCTGTTAGATAGTCATCGTAGTCCACATTTAAATCTGTCTGTAATTTCTCTTTTAATTGACGGCAAGATCCTTCCCATTCCTCTACACATTCCACATCAAGAAGTTCGGAAACCTTTGGTTTCATACTGCTCCAAAAAGAATAAAGGTTATTACACCATTCCAACAAATCATCACGGTATTGTTTTTGTACTTCCATGTCGACACATTCCCCTCACATCGGTAATTTGCTTTTTTATTCTCCTGATTTTAATGACCACAAATTTATCCTATGTTCCGCGATTGTCCAAGGATTAGGCATTCACCCATATGTACATAACAACTTGACGTCAGGAAGAAAAACACCATTTAGATAAACGAAAAATTTTTTGAATAAAATCAACCATGAAACATATGATTACTCCCCTTCAATTAAGGAAGTTGTTAGACCAACAGTGGTAATAGCCAGGCATGAATAAAGAAATGAGTCTACTGGTAGTACAGTAAAACCTGCCAAAACTATGAGTCCATCAATGACGATAATCGCAATGGCTATATTGACGGAAAAAATTCCAGAAATGATTTTAGCGAGTAAGTCCGTTCCTCCCGTGCTCGTCTGATATCGAAGCATTAAACCCACACCCGATCCAATGATTACTCCTCCTAATAATGCACTTGAAAGGTGGGAAACGGAAATTTGAGTACGAAGGGGAGCAAGAAGATCAATGAACAAAGAGGAGACCAACAGCCCTTGTAAACTACTAAAAAAGTACCCTCTTTTATTCATTGATGCGTATATACAAATGGGGAGGCTCAAAACCACCATTGAAATCCCGGCCTGAAGATCAAAGAAGTAATGAAGTATTAATGCGATTCCAAGGATTCCACCGTCAATTAAATGATTAGGCACCAGAAACCCATTTACCCCAATTCCTAATAGCAAGCTGCCTATAATAGTAGCCATTAATTTCTGAAAAATAACGATCACCTTGTCCTGTCTTTTTAATCTATAAGTATGTCGCCATCTAAAAATTAAGAATGATGAACATATTTTTTAATTGGTGTGGCAGAAATGAATTAGATTTTTAATCAAAAACGAACCCGTAAACGGATATTCCATTTACGGGTTTTGTATTTAATCATATTTCAATAAAAATGTATGACTTGAACAGTTCAAATACAACATCTGAACACTCGAAAACCTAGTATACCCTTATAAACGGTTGTAAAGTGCATGTGTTTTTCTAGAATTTCAAAGAATTTATCATCAATATTCTCCGAAAGTGAAAAATCAGTAACATTTCGCTCATCATTTTCATCAAACTCAAGTTTACACTTCTCTACACTAACTTGTTTAAAACTGGCTCTTTTGAAAAAGTTAACCCATTCATTTTCAGTTAGTAATTGAGAAACTCCATAAAAATGAACGATAGGTTTCAGTTCATCTTCAGAAAGTGATTTTTCAAGTACCATTTCAATTGCAAGCAAGACCCCATTTGGCTTTAATACTCTTTTAAATTCAGGAATTGTTAAGGAGACATCTGTAAAGGCTATGACTGATTCTGAGAGAATAATGTCAAATAAACTCTCATCGAAAGGAAGATTTTCAGTGCTCCCTTGCTTAACATCAATAGGCAAATGTAAGGATGAAAATCTTTGTCTAGCCTTTTCCAACATGATTTTATTACAATCTAAGGAAGTAACATGACATTGGTACTGTTCTGCAATATAGGCAGAGGTTTGCCCTGTTCCACACCCAGCATCAAGAATCGACTTTGTTTCATCTATTTTTTCCCTTGATAGGAGCTCTTTTGTTAGTTGAAGACCTCCAGGATGAGCACCTCCAACTCCAAATATGGCTAAACAATCAAGATAAGTGTAATTCAAATTAAGTCCC
This sequence comes from Neobacillus drentensis, assembly GCF_036962765.1. Lineage (GTDB taxonomy): Bacteria > Bacillota > Bacilli > Bacillales > Cytobacillaceae > Neobacillus > Neobacillus drentensis_C. Next base: position 38,710 of record NZ_JBALOS010000120.1, on the reverse strand, counting down.
ATCCTTTTTTGAAATTGTACATTATTTTATGATAATGGGATAAATTTGTTCACGACACTCTTATTAACACTAATGACCTTTTAAAGATGTCAGGAAGATAAGGAAAAAGGTTTCGGAACGATTATATGATACGTGCATAATGTATTTTAAACGAAATGTGTAGGTAGGAGGGCTGATATGGGCGTGATTAGAACGGATAAGTGGCTGCACGATTCCTATCAAAAACCCATTGAAATATGTGAAAACTTAACAGGTCACTTTGAGGGTGCTCTAGCTTCCGAAATCTATGATTACTTAACTCTACATGGAATGTATCATCCTTTTGGGAACGGAAACGAGGTAGTGGAAAAATTACAAAAAAATAAAGTATGGGAAATTGTACAAGAGGAAAGTCTACAACTTCAAAAAGTGTGGGAAGGTCCAAATATCCCTATCTTTATTTTTCCATCAGATAAGAACAATCGAATATTACAACAGGACTTTAATGGAAAATCAGGTTTGGCCTTCAAGGATAAACTACTTTTATTTATTTCAGAGGATAACATGGAAAAGGAAATAAGGGCATTGTTTACACATGAGTATAACCATGTTTGTCGGTTATCCAAGTTTCAAAAAAACGAAGAGGATTACCTATTGCTGGACACGATCATTTTAGAAGGATTAGCTGAAAATGCCGTACGTGAAAGAATGGGTGAAGAATTCTTAGCTACTTGGACTTCGTATTATTCCAAGGAAGAGCTAAAGAAAATGTGGAAAAACATAGTGCTCCCAAATAAAAATGTTCTAAAAAATGACCTAAAGCATCAAAACATCTTATATGGATTACGTTTCTATCCGAAAATGTTAGGGTATTGTGTTGGGTATTACTTGGTTAAGAATTATCTTGAAGCAACGAACAAAACAAGTAAGGATCTACTAAATATCCATACAGATACCATTACTCAAATTATGTAAAAGTAGTATGAAACGAAAAAAACAGAAGAAAAAAAATTCTCCTCTGTTTTTTTGGATCAAGAAATATTCAAATTATCGTTTGTTGATCACTTTGAATGGAGTATATCGGAGTCCGACTCTATCGCCTAGCTCATCGAGGCGCCAAGAAGACTAAGGAGCCACCTCCCTACAGTTTTTCTCATTCTTGTTGGAGATGAACAAGGTTCTTGTGATTTATGCTTTTAACTCATTTAACATTTCAACATAATAAAATTGAACTAAAAAAAGAATAGAGATAGTACAGCTAATGAAGCAATAGCACCAAACGCAATTCCAGCGCCAAAGCCCCAACCCCAGCCCCAGCCTCCATAACCAAAACCGCCTAGGTTTCTGCGACGCCCCAGTGGTTGAAGGAAAACTCTGTCGTTGGAAACTCGATGAATGATTCCCCTATGAATTCTCCCGTCATGGGTTCTGATTTCAACAGCTCTCCCCATATGTCTGTGACACAGTCCATGAAAATGTTCAATTGACATTTTTTCACCCCCATTTCCTTATGAACCATACGACATTATATGTATTGAATTACATTTCGTAATGGACAAGTGTATTAGGGTTTAAGCGGAAACTTCTTCATCCTGTCATGAGTCCCGATGGTGTCGATTATGATAATAAGATCGAATACATCGAGGTAGTAAGCCCCGAATGAATCGTTTATTCCCTTGGCGGGGGCGAAGAGGAAGAACGTAAGAGATTTATGGAAGAGTATGCATCAATGAAGCAAGGTTTTGGCGGAACCTTTGATCAGCTAATCGATTACTTGGCTATGGCGTGACGAATTGGACATTAGCTGCCTTGTGACTTTTCCACTCTGTATTTTTGGGCTGTGAATAAGCTTCACATACTGACGGTGCAACATACACATATCTTAGGTGCTTATTTTAGTAAATAGCTCTGTTAAACCTGCCTGTTGATTTCCGCT
>NZ_JBALOS010000120.1:29541-36780 GCF_036962765.1 Neobacillus drentensis | reverse complement strand
CCCGCAGGAGTCTTCGCGCCTTCCCCTCCAATCAACAGGGTGCCAAAATCAACAAATAAGCTTTAACATAGCCTAGAAAAGGAGGGATCTTTTTAATGAATAATCAGCCGCCGTACTTTCCATATATCAATTACAATCTGCAACCTTATCATCATTTACAAAATTCTGGTTATGAATCTATTGATGAAACAAGAGATGTTGATGAAGAAGTGTATCGACCTGACGATGCTGAGGATGCTCCACCCACACCACCACCTGTACAAATGCCAACAGTACCTGCAACGTTTTCTGGAACTGCACAAACTGGTCAAATGAGATCCTGGATGTGTCAATGTTTAGGTAAATGGGGATTAATCGGGCTAAGAATGCCAGGTCCTTTTGGAAGAGATTTTTGGTTTTATCCAACGGAGATTAGAAAAAATGGAGTATCCGGATATACCTGGAGATTAGGACGACGCCAAAAAGTAAGTTACAGATATTCGCAGATAAGAAACTTTATGTGTTTCGCTTAAGTTTACCGCAGTATTTTGAAGAAAGAGGAAGGGAATCCTTCTTCTTTTTATATTCCAGATTTCCCCTCCCCTTCTTCCACAAACCTGTACCCTTAGTGCAATAACCCCCAAAAGGAATATAAAGTTAGCCCTGTTCAATTTCTGATGCTTAGGACTACTCAGAAAAATAATGTTGAAAAAAATAATCAATTTGCTCGCCTATGGGAATTGGGTTCCAATCTATGGGCACGTTTTTTTTGCAAGCCATCAGAGACGGAAAAAAGATGGCTGCATGGATTTGCATCATCATCATGACAAGAACATCATGATCTTTCTCTCCCGTAATTTCTTGTAACGTAGCAATAATTTTGGTGAGTCCCATTGTTTGCATATAATCTTTGTATTCAAATTGCGACTCGAATGAAATATTGCCCTTCCCGAGAATTTCCCGGACGAGTTCAGGATACTTTATAATTGAATTTGCATATTGAATCATGAAGGTTTTTAATCTTTCCTTTGGAGGAATAGAATGATCATCTAAAATGAGAAAAGCTTCTCGAAAGGAAGCCAGTAACACTTTCAAAGCTTCATTGATCAATTTATCCTTTGACCCAAAATAATAATTTATTAGCGCAAGATTAACTTCCGCTGCTGCTGCGATTTTACGCAGGGTTACATTTTCAAGACCTTCTGTCGTAATGAGTTCAAGTGTTGAATTCAGTATCTTTTCCCTTGTAGTCCTATCTTTTTCGGAGCTTTTGGTCATCTTATAACTCCCCTAATACACTTGTTTTGAAAATTTATTTGTTAAAAACGTAAATTTAAACTTTGTTTAATTTTACACTAATACTCATGATCTTTCTGTGTCAAGGTTCTATTTAATTATTTTACCATTTGAATCTCCCATGAATAAGTTTTTTCTTGACAGATCGGTGAAAAAGAGATAAATTTTTGTTTAAACATTGTTTTAAACGCTGTTTAATTAATAGCATAGATTGAAGATTACGTTTTTAGAAAAGGAGATGAATTTCGCATGTCAACAAAAACAGAAAATAATAATGAAGCCTTTTCTATTAAAACCATCATAGGACCAATGCTTGCTGTCATTGTGGGGATGATCATGGTTATTCTTGATAGTACGGCGATGAATGTTGCGCTTCCTGGCATAGTAAAAGATTTTAAATCTGATGTTTCGACCATGCAATGGTCCATAACAGGTTATACTCTTGCATTATCAGCTGTCATTCCTTTAGCTGGCTGGATGACAGACCGATTTGGGGCAAAAAAGATATTTTTAATTACGATTGCCTTGTTTACGCTCGGTTCCGTACTATGTTCTATGGCCCAAACCCCTGAACAGCTAATCCTCTATCGGGTGATTCAAGGTCTGGGCGGAGGAATGGTTGCTCCAATAGGAATGGCCATGATTTTCCGACTTGCTCCTCCAGAAAAAATGGGAGCTGTCATGGGAACACTTGGGATTCCGATGCTATTAGCACCAGCATTAGGGCCTGTTTTAGCAGGATATCTTGTAGAATACGTTACTTGGCACTGGATTTTCCTTATAAACTTGCCAATCGGTATTATTGCCATTTTGGTTGGAATAAAATTTTTACCGAATGTTGAGCGTAAAACAGTTCCAACACTTGATTTTTTAGGAATCCTTTTAGCACCTATTGCCTTCTCCATGCTTGCCTATGGAGTAAGTGAAGGGGGTAAGAGTTGGACTTCATCGGAAACTCTGACTGGATTAATTGTAGGTGGAACGGCTCTCCTCCTTTTCATTTTCGTCGAACTTCGTCAAAAACAGCCTTTATTAGAGCTGAGAGTTTTTGGATCATCTGACTTTAGAAAAGGTATTGTGATCACATGGATTTCCCAAATCGCATTATTTGGGGTTATGATTATTGTCCCATTATTTTTGCAAACCGTTAGAGGTTACGGTGCTTTAGATACTGGATTAATTCTACTACCACAAGCTCTAGCATCAGGTGTTATGATGCCAATCGGAGGGCGTTTATATGATAAAATCGGTGCTCGTCCTTTAGCCATAACAGGCTTGTCTATTATTACTGCAGCGCTATTTATGCTTTCACGAATTACTATGGATACAACTACTGGATTTATCATTACATGTTTAGTGATGATGGGAGCAGGTATGGGACTATCCATGATGGCGATTAATACCCATGTTCTTCAATCCGCTCCAAGACATCTTGTTAGTCGTGTCACACCATTAACGACAGCGGCTCAACAGGTCATGGTTTCATTTGCAGTAGCAGGTATGACTGGGTTCCTAACATCAAGAATCACTGATCATATGACAGCAACAACCAACCCCATTGAAGCAGCAGTTGCTGCCTATGGTGACACGTTCCTTCTAGCTGCAGGGATTGCGTTAGCTGGTGCACTTCTAGGAACCATCCTTAGCAGACCAAAACAACAGCCGGCCCCTGCATCAGATGATGATTCAAATGATGCGAAAGTCGCCATGATGGCAGGGCATTAATAAGAAAAATGGATGACCTTTTCTCGATAATGGGAAAAGGTCATCCATTTTTTCTTTTAGAGGTATCAATAGCATAATGCGGGTTTAAAATGATTATTCTAGTGTGGGAAATCCCAATCTTAACAATATGATCATAAGGTGAACTTCTTGAAACCAATGAAGGGATGATCCCCAGGATACCCCCTCCATCTAGTCTTGATCACAAGGACAACCCGTTCTTTTATTTACCAGCTGCCAGTAAAAAATCCTCTAATTGTTTGGGCTGACCTGTATTCGCTGAATGATTAGCTGCCAAGGTAACAGCTAATGTTTTTACAGCATCGGAATACGGCGACAAGATTAATTCCTTTTTGTTTAAGCGAATGGCTTCAATAAAAGCATGATCCTGTTCCTTGTAAAAATCGATTTTACTTTCAAAAGAAACTTTGTTTCCGTTCTCGAAGAGATGTAAGGACGTCCCATCCAATACCACTCTGAAATCACGGCCCATTATTTCAATTCCCGTATGATGGTCTGCTTGAGTAAATGTACTTGAAAGATTTCCAATCGTTCCTGACTCCATCGTGAAGTTAACAGAGGTAACATCCGGGATATCTATATCTGGAATGTCACTCATGACCTGCAAGGCCGTATTGGTATAGACCGTGCGGAAATCTCCAGCTAGATAACGAATTAAATCTACCGTATGGGTGGATTGTTCAACCAATTGACCACCCGATAGAGCCATTTTCCTATACCAGGGTGTTTGAACAAACTTGGTAACATAATGGGCTCTGATCATAGCAATTTGTTTTCCCCTGAGGAACTCTTTAGCTTTCGCTACTGTATCAAGGTAGCGTAAACAATACCCAGTCGCACAGATAATGCCTGAATCGACAATCGCTTTTTCCTTATTCCTAACATTCGACAGATCCAGTCCAAGAGGTTTTTCGACCATCAAGTGGATTCTTCGCTTTGCCGCTTTTTCCTCCATATCTCCGTGAGCAAATGGTGGAACACAAACGAACAGCGCATCCAGAGATTCATGATGAAGCATATCATCTACACTTATATAGGAATGGACTCCATATTGTTCTCCTACTTGCCGGGCTCTGTTGGGATCAATATCACATACTGCAACGATAGAAGCATGCTCATTTTTATTGACGTTCTCCAGATGAGTTCCGGCAATTCCTCCCACACCGATAAAACCAACTCTTATTTTCTCCATAAATGCTGTCTACGCCCTTTCTGTTCTAATTAGGCAGTTAAATAGGACATCCATATTTCGTGAAGTTTCATTTGCTAATGCATAGGGAGAAATAAGATAAGACGGAATTTCTGCGGTGATCGTATCATCATATCCGGTCTCATAAAGAGCCATCATGACATTTTTCCAATTTACGTCGCCTGCTAATAATGGAACAAATCCTGAAATGTTTCCAACGCCTCTGTTAAAATCTTTCACATGGACTTTCCTGATTAGATTTCCCAAGATCCGAATCCATTGTTCAGGGTAACCAAACTGAAGCACATTTCCTACATCGAAATAGACGCCGACAAAATCAGACTGAATCTCCTCAACATACCGCTTCATTTCAAGAGGTGATAACAAAAATTTGTTCCAGACATTTTCAACTCCGATGTGAACTCCTGTTTGTTCCGCAATATCAGCTAGTTCGCGAATCTCCGTTTGGCTATTATGATAGCAATCCGAATAGGAAGTTTTCTCATCGACTACTCCAGGTACGACTAGAACTGTATCCATACCCATGACACTGGCTAATTCAAGCTGCTTTTTGACAATCATTCTTCCTCGTTCCCTCGTGCTAACATCATTTGAGGAGAGAGGGGCTTCCCACAAAAGACCGGTAGAGAGACTGCGCAGTTTAAGCTCATAGCTTTCCGCCAATCTTAAGATTGCTTCCACCTCCTTGCAGGAGCTATCCAATGTTAAACCGATTCCATCTGGACGATATAAATTTAATTCCACTGCATCGAATCCTGCATCCTTACTATAGGCAAAAACGTTCTCAAGCGAGGTGCCTTCTGGATAGCACCATTGATTGATCCCCTTTAACATTCGACCCCACCTCTTTCAAATATTCCTCACACTGTCGTCCTTTTAAAAAGGCTGTGTTAGACTTGGCCGTTGATTTCCGCTCCAGGCGCGTGCGGTTCGCGGGCGGTCCGCGGGCGGTCCGGGGAGCCTCCTCGTCGCTGCGCTCCTGCGGGGTCTCCCCTGCCCCGTCCTCCCGCAGGAGTCTTCGCGCCTGGAACGTAGATCAACTGGGTGCCCAAATCAACAATAGGCTTTAACATCGCCTTGCCAAAAATAACATTCGATTTATTTTTTCAAACGTGAAACAATTCTTGCCGTTTCTTCAGCTGCCTTTACTACGTCGTCAGTAGTGGTATTATAGCCAAAGCTAAAACGGATGGAATTGGTTAAACGCTCTGATTGTTTACCAAACATGGCAACAAGCACGTGGGATGGTTCAATGGAGCCCGCTGTACAGGCTGAACCGCTTGATACAGCAATTCCTGCTAAATCGAGATTGACTAGCATTGCTTCCACACTTGTCCCAGGAAAGCTTAAGTTTAATACATGCGGCAAGGATTTTTCAAGTAATCCGTTTATGTCAAATTCTACATCTAGTTCACGTAGCCGTTCGATCAACGTTCGCTTCAATTCCATGAATTGCTCACGCTTGGCCTCCCGATGTTCATTTGAAATGAACACAGCTTCATGAAACCCAACAATGGCAGCAATATTCTCTGTCCCTGCACGTCTTTTTCTTTCTTGCTCACCACCGAAGGACCGTGGTGAGAGTTTTACGTTTGCTCTTGAATATAGGAAGCCTGTTCCTTTTGGTCCATTGATTTTATGAGCAGACACAGATAATAAATCAATGAAACTTTGATCGACATCAATTTTTTCAACGCCATAGGCCTGGACCGCATCGGTATGGAAGATAGCTTGATGATCCTTTAATAACTGTCCAATTTCATTAATCGGTTGAAGCGTCCCTACCTCGTTATTTCCATACATAATGGAAACTAAAATGGTGTCTTCCCTTAAGGCCGCACGTAATTCATCCAATGAAATTTGCCCTTTTTCATCAACATGTAAATAAGTGACTTCATAACCCATTTTTTCTAATCTTTGACAAGCGTGAAGAACTGCATGATGTTCCACTTTAGAGGTGATGATATGTTTGCCATTATGCTGATAGGTTTCAGCCACTCCAAATAACGCCATATTATCAGCTTCTGTTCCACCACTTGTAAAAATAATCTCGTTATCCTTTGCGCCAATGCTGCCCGCTAAAACGGAGCGTGCTTGATCAATTAAATGACGGGCTTCCCTCCCATAAGAATGGATACTGGAAGGATTTCCGAAAGTTGATTGCATCACCTCGATCATTTTATCAATAACCTTTGGATGCATAGGCGATGTTGCAGCATGGTCGAGATAGATTCGTTCCACAATTACACCTTCTATCAAAATAATTCTCAATGTTCCTTTTTTACCCTAAATATAAAACATATATCCTTCTGGCTCTTCATCATTACTATGATTCGCTAAATCTTCTAGCGTAGTGTTTTCTAAAACGTCCTTAATCGCATCGCGAATGCGAATCCACAATTCCCGCTTGGCAGGTTCTTCATCTTCAATCCCTTCAACCGGTGTAATCGGTCCTTCGAGAACACGAATTACATCTCCAGCTGTTATTTTTGATGGAGCGTCAGTTAAGATATAGCCGCCATATGCTCCACGAATGCTTTTTACTAACCCTGCATTACGCAATGGCGCAATTAATTGTTCTAAATAATGTTCAGATAGGTCATTCGCTTGTGCAATCGTTTTTAATGAAGTTGGACCCTCACCGTGTTTTTTGGCAAGTTCAATCATAATCGTTAAACCATAGCGCCCTTTAGTTGAAATTTTCATATCGCACCTCTATTTCGTATATATATCTATTTATAAAAAAATGACGTTCTTTGCTGTACCTACAATGGAACCACAATTAAGTTTATAAAACACCATCCTAACATAATAATGGCAGTGTGAGCAGAGCTAGGATTCACCGATTTTAAGTGATTGACTATTTTCACTCAAACTGGATTTACGGATTCGTCATGCGACGCTCCGCCCGATTTCTACAAAATCCATAGTAATTTGATAGGCATTAAGATTATATCATATTCTTCTTTAATATGCTTTTTCAACAGAAAATGATAAAGTAAGGCTATATT
>NZ_JBALOS010000120.1:22725-29525 GCF_036962765.1 Neobacillus drentensis | reverse complement strand
AAGTCAGATTGTGAATAAATTTTGGAGAGATGTAATATGCAGCAGCAAAAGCCTTTAGCATTCCGAATGCGGCCTAGAACGATCGAAGAAGTTGTCGGGCAGCAGCATTTGGTTGGCGATGGAAAAATAATTTCAAGAATGGTAAAAGCGAAACAGCTGACCTCGATGATATTATATGGACCGCCTGGAATTGGCAAAACGTCCATTGCCAGTGCGATTGCAGGCAGCACTAAATATGCCTTTCGAACTCTTAATGCTGTTACAAATAATAAAAAAGATATGGAAATTGTTGCAGCAGAAGCAAAAATGTCGGGAAAAGTGATTTTGCTCCTCGATGAAGTCCATCGTTTAGATAAAGGGAAGCAGGATTTTTTATTACCATATCTAGAAAACGGAATGATCGTATTAATTGGCGCTACCACTAGTAATCCATATCATGCCATCAATCCTGCTATCCGGAGCCGCTGTCAGATTTTTGAGTTAAAGCCGTTAACTCCTGATGAAGTGATACAAGCATTAAATCGGGCCCTTTTGGATGAGGAGCGGGGATTAGGGAAAATCAAAGTAGAAATTGCAGAGGAAGCATTACTGCATTTTGCCCAAGGATCAAATGGGGATGTAAGGAGTTCTTTAAACGCCTTAGAATTAGCCGTATTATCCACGGATAAAGGTGAAAATGGCATCATACATATCGATGTGGAAACAGCTGAAGAATGTTTGCAAAAAAAGAGCCTCGTTGCTGATAAAGACGGGGATGAGCATTATGATGTTCTATCTGCCTTTCAAAAGTCGATTCGCGGAAGCGACGTCAATGCCGCTCTACACTATTTAGGGCGATTAATCGAGGCTGGAGACCTGCCAAGTATCAGCCGAAGATTAATTGTGATCGCCTATGAAGATGTCGGGTTAGCTAATCCACAAGCTGGAGCCCGCACGTTAGCAGCGATTGAAACAGCAGAAAGAATCGGCTTTCCCGAGGCAAGAATACCCCTATCAAACGCTGTGATAGAATTATGCCTGTCACCAAAATCTAACTCGGCAGTCCTAGCTATACAGGCTGCACTCGAAGATATCCAAAAAGGCATCGTCGGCGAAGTACCTGACCATCTCAAGGATGCTCATTACAAAGGGGCAAAAGAACTTGGCAGAGGAATCGGCTACAAATATCCACATGACTACGAAAACGGCTGGGTCCCACAACAATACCTGCCCGACAAACTAAAACACAAACAATACTATCAACCCAAAAAAACCGGAAAATTCGAACAAGCCCTCGCCATCGTCTACGAAAAGTTAACAAGAAAAAAATAGGTGTCAGGCACCATGTGAAAAATTCACATGGTGCCTGACACCCTTTTCTTTTTTATGAGGCTACATCCCGTTTTTTGAAAACAACGAATGCTAATAGTTGGAAAATAGCAAAATAGATGAGCAGCATGATGACTGAGAAGGACATTGACATTCCTTGAACCATTGGTGTTCCTTCTACATACTGCATTAGGTTTGTGTTGGCAAATAAGATGTATTTAGCCCAGCTAAATTTCAGGGACAACAATACAGTAAATTGGGCACCAGTAAACAATAAAAACAAGGATAAGCCGATTGCTAAGGAACTGTTCCTGAATACGGATGAAATCATGAAAGCCATTGTCGCTAACATAATCGTGTCAATCGAACTTAATCCATAATAGACCAGCAAATGGACAACAATCGGTTGTTCGGTTACCTGGCCATTGGCATAATTCAAATATGGAACCGGATGGTCTGGCAATCCAAAAAGAATGGCACCAATCAGGGTTGAGAAAACAAAGAGAATTGCCAGCATCAATACCGCAAACAATAGGACAGTCAAATATTTCGAGGTCAAAATTTTGCTCCGGTTTATCGGTCGAATTAATAACAATTTGATTGTTCCCCAGTTGAATTCACTTGCAACAATTCCAGCCGAAATGATAATGGTAAAAAGGCCTGCAAGGATAATAAGTTGAGATGTATCTTTTACAAACGTCCAGACATTATATTTTTCATTGAAGGGAATATGATGCTTGATACGGTAGTCATTAATGGCGATTTCTTCCTTGAAATATTGCTTCTCGAGCTTTGAATTGCTTTGCTTCATCTGCTTTTTCAACGCTTCATTTTCCTGTTGTAATGTTTGTTCCCAGTTTTTATCTAGGCTGAAATCCTTTTCCTGGTATTTGTGAAAAACCCCAAAGATGGATGTGATGACAATAAGAATCGCAATCATTACATAGGTGCCAGGACGTTTAAAAATTTTCATCCACTCATTTTTAATTAAATTAACCACGATTAGGCACCCCCTTATTAGCTGTCAATTCAAGGAAGCGATCCTCTAACGTCTTCGCAACTTCTCTAATCATAAAAACTTGAATATCCTCACTAACAAACGTTTTAATTAACAACGGAATTTGTTCTTTTGGAATTTCAACTGTTATCCCATTCCTTGACCGATTTGCCCGAACATTAGGATAGTGAACTTCAATCAAATTCAAGGCTTTATCTGCCGGGACTACTTCTAGTTCATAGGTCATACCAGCAGCTCCGTGAACAAGCTCTTGGACAAGCTGGACATCAATCAAACGGCCATTTTGAATAATGCCAATTCGGTCACACATCATTTCCATTTCTGAAAGCAGATGGCTTGAAACAATAACGGCCAAATTTTTTTCACGGGCCAGGAGGCGGACATAGTCGCGGATTTCTCGAATACCTGCCGGATCTAATCCATTGGTAGGTTCATCGAGAATTAAAACTTGAGGGTCATGCAATAGACATTGAGCCAATCCTAATCTTTGTCTCATTCCCAAGGAATAGGTTTTTACTTTATCGTGGATTCTGTCAGATAGACCTACAAGTTCCACAATCTCGGCTATCTTTTCTTTTGATATACCATTTGCCATTCTTGCATAGTGAATTAAATTTTGATACCCTGTCAAAAATTTATACATTTCTGGGTTCTCTACAATTGCACCGATATGACGAACTGCGTCTTCGAAATTAGTTTTTATACTGGAACCGCCAACCTCAATATCCCCTGAAGTAATGGCCATTAACCCTACAATCATTCGAATCGTCGTTGTTTTACCAGCTCCATTTGGGCCTAAAAAGCCAAAGACCTCTCCTTTGTTAACTTGAAAGCTTATGTTATCTATGATAGTGCGGCCTTTAATTACCTTCGTTACATTTTTCAATTCAACAATAGTTTCCAAACTCTCTCTCCTCTCTATGTATCGTTATCTAGTTTATCTTATTGCAGAAAAATTTTCCTCCTTATAACTTCCTAAATAATTGATTAACCGGTTAATTTCGACTCTCAATAATGATGGTTTTAGTAAATTTTAACAAAATATTCATACGCTTCTCGCGGAACGATACCTATTTTTTTGTAAGATATGATTAGAGTTCTAATTAATGAAAGGAAGTGGACCATGCTATTAAAATCTCGATCTGAGTCTGTTGAATTAAAAATTATAAGATCACTAAGCATACGAAGCAATTTATCTCCAAAAGAAAAGAAGTACTATTTTAAGCTTGAAAAAGGCTACCAGGGTGAATTAATGTTTGATCAACTAACTGAACAACTGCAAAGTGACATGTTTGTAATCAACGATTTGTGCCAAAGAAAAACCCCAAACCAAAAGATTCAGGGCCCGATAAACACTTATTTTTCATCCGATACACGTTGAATTTTGATGCTGCTTAATAATTGCCGCACCACATAGCTTGCCATGATTAGACCGGCAGCTGATGGAACAAAGGCATTAGATGCTGGCGGCATTTGAGCTTTTCGGATGGGTGCATTTTCATTTCCTACTTCTTTTTTAACATCTTCACGAATCACAATTGGGCTTTCATCGGAAAAAACAACCGGAATACCTTTGTGGATTCTTTCTTTACGCAGTTTCGTACGAATGACTTTCGCAATCGGATCCGTATGAGTCTTTGAAATATCGGCAATTTTAAAACGGGTAGGGTCCATTTTATTGGCTGCACCCATACTTGAGATAATCGGGATATTTCTTTTTAAGCATTCCTTCATTAAATGAATCTTATAAACGATTGTATCAGAAGCATCGACGACGAAATCTAAATTGTGACTAAAAATTTGTTCATATGTCTCTTCGGTATAAAACATTTTTAAAGAGATGACTTCGCAGTCTGGATTAATATCTCTAATCCGCTCCTCCATAATTTCTACTTTCGGTCTTCCAACTGTGGAAAGCAAGGCAATCAGTTGGCGGTTGATATTGGTAATATCGACATCGTCTTTATCTATTAAAATTAACCGGCCTACTCCAGAACGGGCTAACGCTTCAGCAGCAAAAGAACCTACTCCACCGATTCCTAAAACAGCGACCGTACTATTTTTCATAATATCAAGGCCCTCTTTACCGATGGCAAGTTCATTACGTGAAAATTGATGCAGCATTATGTTCACTCCAATTTATTAATTTCGTTACGTTTCTTTTTCCCGATTAAAAATATATCATACACTCCATCAAAAACAAGTATCTTGATAGGAATTATAGTGTTCAAAGCGAAATAAAACCTCCTGTTACAGCCAGGAGGTTGAGGTAAGCAATAGAAAAGAGTCCCAATGATGCCGTCACTTTTAATTCCCTAGTTTTGATCCCGCATCTAGCAGGTGGGTGTCCTGTTCCCGAAATTGTAAGTCCCCTAACCCGTAGCTGGGTGAGGCATTTACGCATTCAGGAAACTCTAGACTCCCGAATAAATAATGTTCGGTCAAAACTTCAGGCAACGCAACGTACATTTCAGGACTCTTTTTGTTGCTCTTATAATAGCATATTAGAAATCGGGATTCAAGGAATCATGAAAGCGATTTCCTGCTATTTTTTTACATTAAGTGACAAATTTAATTCCTTCAATTGAGCCTCGGAAACTTCACCCGGAGCCTCTGTTAACAAGCAGCTGGCACTTGCAGTTTTCGGGAATGCAATAGTATCTCTTAAGTTGGTGCTGCCAGCAAGAAGCATAACCAATCGGTCTAATCCTAGTGCAATACCGCCATGCGGAGGTGTACCGTATTCAAATGCATTCAATAAGAAACCGAATTGCTCATTTGCCTGTTCAGGTGTAAAGCCAAGAATGTTAAACATCTTTTCTTGGATCGGCCGTTCAAAAATACGGAGTGAGCCTCCACCTAACTCATATCCATTTAAGACAATGTCATATGCTTGCGCACGTACTTTGGAAGGATCAGAATCTAAATATTCAAGATCTTCCCTAAACGGCATCGTAAATGGATGGTGGGCAGCGTAATAACGGCCTTCTTCTTCATCATACTCAAGTAACGGCCAGTCAGTTACCCATAAGAAATTGAACAAACTAGGATCAATTAAATTTAAATCTTTAGCAAGCTTTTGTCGAAGGGCGCCTAAAGCATCGGCAACAACCTTTTTCTTATCTGCAACAAATAGAAGTAAGTCTCCTTCAGCCGCTTCAAGTGTCGCTCTAAGGGCTTGAGCGTCCTCTTCAGAGAAGAATTTAGCGATTGGGCCCTTTAGCCCTTCATCGTCTACTTTAAGCCAAGCAAGCCCCTTCGAGCCGTATACAGCCACGAACTCGGTTAAGGCATCAATGTCTTTGCGTGAGTAGTTGTCGGCTGCACCTTTCACATTGATTGCTTTTACTTGACCACCATTTGCCACTGCTGAAGCAAACACTTTAAAGCCAGAATCCTTGACGATTTCGGAAAGGTCAACAAGCTCTAATCCAAAACGAGTGTCAGGTTTATCAGAACCATAGCGGCTCATGGCTTCGTCATAGGTCATTCGCGGGAAAGCGTCAGGCAGGTCAACACCCTTCACTTCTTTCATTAACTTTGTCATCATTTTTTCCATCATGCCCATGATATCCTCTTGGCTTAAAAAGCTTGTTTCGATATCGATTTGGGTAAATTCTGGCTGACGGTCTGCACGTAAATCCTCATCGCGGAAGCAGCGTGCAATTTGATAATAGCGTTCAATTCCGCCCACCATAAGCAACTGTTTAAACAACTGTGGTGATTGCGGCAAGGCATAGAATTCACCAGGATGAACACGGCTTGGAACCAAATAATCACGTGCTCCCTCAGGAGTGCTTTTTGTCAATATTGGTGTCTCAATATCTAAGAAGCCTTCACCATCAAGAAAATCTCTGATTTGCTTTGTCACTTGATGACGCATCTTTAAGGTTTCAAAAATAACAGGACGACGGAAATCTAGGTAGCGGTATTTTAAACGGACATCTTCTGACGCATCTGTTTTATCAGAGATCATAAACGGCGGTGTTTTTGCCTCATTTATAATTGTTACTTTTTCCGCCTGTACCTCAATTTTCCCAGTTTTTAAATTTTCATTGACGGTCGCCGCATCGCGCGCTACAACAGTACCAACAATATCTAAAACAAACTCATTACGGATTCTTTCAGCAATTTGCAATGCTTCTTTCGATAAATCAGGATTAAAAACTACTTGAACAACACCTGAACGGTCGCGAAGATCAATAAAAATTAATCCCCCAAGGTCGCGTCTTTTTTGGACCCAGCCTTTTAATGTTACCTTTTCACCGACAGCTGATTCAGGAACTTCCCCACAAAAATATGATCTGCCAAACATAATTATCCTCCTCTTATTCCTGCAACTCTTTAAATTGTGTAATAAAAGCTGCTAAATCAATTTCTACTTGCTCACCTGTAGCCATATTTTTTACATTGATTTTATTGTTTTTAAGTTCCTCATCACCTAAAACAGCTACGAACTTAGCTTTTAGACGAT
>NZ_JBALOS010000120.1:0-22669 GCF_036962765.1 Neobacillus drentensis | reverse complement strand
ATCAGCTGCTTTAAATTGAGCTTTAATTTTTCGATCCAAATAATCTCTTTCTGCTGAAAAACCTGCTCGTCGTAGCTGTTGTAACAATCCAACGGTATAATCTTTTGCTTCTTCCCCGAGTGCGGCAAGGTAACAATCAATGCCTTCGTTAACCGCAAGCTCAATCCCTTCTGCTTGAAGAGCCGCAATAAAGCGTTCAATACTTAACGCAAAGCCTATACCAGGTGTCTCAGGTCCGCCAATTTCTTCTGCTAAACCATTATAACGACCGCCGCCGCACAACGTGGTGATGGCGCCAAATCCCTCGGCATTACTCATAATTTCAAATGCCGTGTGGTTATAATAATCCAGCCCGCGGACTAAGTTGGGATCCACTTCAAAAGGAATATCCAATTGGGTTAAATACTTCTGTAATTTTTCAAAATAGGTTTTAGAATAATCATTTAAGAATTCAAGAATGGATGGTGCAGTCTTCATTAGCTCATGCTCGCGGTCCTGCTTACAATCCAAGATTCGGAGCGGATTTTTTTCAAGACGATTTTGACAGTCATGACAAAATTCACCGATTCTTGGTTTGAAGTGATTGACAAGCGCTTCACGGTGGGCATTCCGACTTTCTTTATCTCCAAGGCTATTAATAATCAGTTTCAGCTTTTTTAAGCCCATTTCTTTATACAAGTTCATTGCGAGCGAAATGACTTCTGCATCTATGGCAGGGTCATTACTGCCTAATGCTTCAATGCCAAATTGGACAAATTGACGAAAGCGGCCTGCTTGTGGACGTTCATATCTAAACATGGGTCCCATATAATACAGCTTCACTGGCTGACTGGCGAGCCCAAACATTTTCTTCTCCACATAAGAACGAACTACCGCTGCGGTACCTTCTGGTCTTAGTGTGAGACTGCGTTTGCCCCGGTCTTCAAATGTGTACATTTCCTTCTGAACAATATCAGTACTATCGCCAACGCCTCTTGAAAAAAGATCGGTATGTTCGAATATTGGCGTACGAATCTCTTTATATTGAAATTTCTCACATAGTTCACGGGCTTTTGCTTCAATCAATTGCCACTTTTCTACCTCACCAGGTAAAATGTCTTGCGTTCCTCGAGGAATGCTTATGGACATAGTGGAAAACCTCCTTATTTTTTCTTATGTAAATAGACAGGACGCTTCCGCATTTCCTTTAAAAAACAAAAAACTCCCATCCCTTGTATGAAATACAAGGGACGAGAGTTTGATTTATCCCGCGGTGCCACCCTAGTTGAAGGCATAAAACAATATGCACTTCCTCTTTAACAGTTAACGCCTGCTACGTTCATCTCCTACTAGAGGGAAACCTTTTTCAGAGAGAAGCCTACGGAGTGTTCCTTCATTAAGTTTCATGTAGAAATGCTTTCAGCCAGGGACATTTCCTCTCTTTTCATGAATTTGCTTAATTACTATGCTCCATCATTGGTATATCACAATATGTCATTTTATTTAATTAATATTACGGAGCATTGCTGGTATTGTCAATAGCCATTTATGATCTTTCTAAATGTTTTTTTAACTTTCTGACATCACCCATCGTTATTCCAAATTCTGATGCAAGTTCAAACGAGGTTGCATGCTGTTCCTTTTGAATAAAATCATGAAAATCAACACCGAAAAGCCGTCCATCCATTGATTGGATGTTCATTCCTTTTTCACTTGCTCTCATTCCTAATCACCTCAGCCTTTACTTCGATATTGATAGTATCTCCACCATTAGTGAAAAACTTGCATATGGATAAGTATTTCTCACTAAATTGGACAAAATTAGCAATTAAGGAATGATTTTCAGCTTTTTATACGCTAAAATAAATAGAAAAGGAGGTTGTTATGGTCAAAAAATTTAGTTTATTGCTATTATCTATTATTCTTATTTTTGGCGCTTTCATGCCTCAAGGGAAAAGTGTGGCATCGACGGGGTCGATTACTATTTCCACTGATTTTATCAATGTTCGCGGCGGTCCTGGCCTTAGCTACCCCCTCATAAAAACGGTAAATCGGGGCGAAAAGTATCCGATTGTGAATGAACAAGGTGATTGGATTGAAATTCAATTAGCATATGGTCAAACGGGATGGCTAGTTAATTGGCTAGTCACCAAAGAAACAGATTCAATTAAGATGGATGTCCTAACAAATTCTACAGTAAAAAATACTACAGGTATTGTAAACGGTGATACCTTAAATATGCGCAAGGAACCATCCACATCAAGTCCCGTTATTGGGAAACTTACCAATGGGACAAGTATAAATATTTATTCGCAGCAAAATAATTGGTTTGAAGTTGGCTTTTCTAATTTAAGGGGATGGGTTCTTTCTGAGTTTATTGACAGCCAATCAACAGGTGCCCCATCCTCAGTTCCCCAAAAGAATCGCTACACTGGAACAGTAACAGCTAACAGTCTTAGTGTCCGCTCAAGCGCTTCATTAAATTCAAACCTTATTGGTTCTGTCACCATGGGACAGAGTTTTACGATTGTAGAAGAAAAGAATAATTGGGCAAAAATAGAATTTAAGTCTGGTAGTTTCGGATGGGTAGCTGGTTGGTTTCTTGAGAAAAAAGCTTTGGAATCCCAAATTGGACAAGCCGTGAAGGAAAGTATCATTACGATTGTACATAACGGCACAAATATCCGAAAAGGACCAGATGTCCAAACAGATGTTGTCGAGCGTGCCAATCAAGGAGGTACTTATTCCGTTAAACGGGTCATCAACGACTGGTATGAGATTAAATTAAAAAATGGACAAACAGGATATATTGCCGGCTGGCTTGTTTCTATAAACGGAACCAAACCACAGATTCAAAAGCCTGGTGCCGAAGAATATCTTAAAAATAAAACGATTGTTCTTGACCCAGGACATGGCGGCACTGATAAAGGGGCAACAGGAGTCAGCGGAATGTATGAGAAAGATCTTACTCTCCGAACTGCGCAGCTTTTAGCAGATAAATTAACAACCGCAGGAGCTACTGTTTACATCACGAGAAAAAATGACTCCTATTTACAACTTGCCTCTCGAGTGAACTTAGCACGTACCTACAATGCGGATGCCTTTATCAGCCTCCATTACGACAGCAATTTAGACCCAAGTGCCCGGGGAATGACTGGCTATTTTTATCATTCCTATCAACAAGCCTTGGCTGAATCGGTTTTCGCTTCCACAATTGGGCAAACGAAAATGAAAAGTCGCGGCGTTCGTTTTGGCGATTTCTATGTGATTCGTGAAAATAGTCAAAAAGCTGTTTTATTGGAGCTTGGCTATTTAAGCAATCCAGAAGAAGAAATGTCCATAAAATCACGAGGGTTCCAAGAAAATGCCACTGATGGTGTTTATGATGGATTAGCCAGATATTTTAAAGAAAACCCATAATGGCACTAGATAAAAAAAGGCTTAGCACTTATTTAAGTGCCAAGCCTTTATTATGATTTACTTTCTAAAATCAACGTCACCGGACCGTCATTAATTAGTTCGACATCCATCATGGCACCGAATCTGCCGGTTTCCACACAGATACCTTTTTCACGCAGCAAGTTATTAAAAACCTCATAAAGTTCAACAGCTTGTTCTGGGCGTGCGGCATCCATGAAGTTTGGTCTTCTTCCCTTTCGGCAATCACCGTAAAGTGTAAATTGCGATACAGAGAGAATTTCTCCACCAACATCCAGTAAAGACAGATTCATTTTTCCATCTTCATCGTCAAAAATACGGAGATTGACAATTTTATCAGCAAGATAGGCGGCGTCCTCTACTTTGTCATCATGGGTCACACCGACAAGTAAGACTAGCCCTTTTGTAATTTGACCTGTTACTTCCCCGGCAACAGTTACGCTGGCACTTTTACTTCGTTGAACTACAACACGCATTTCGATACTCCTTAATTCATCATACGACGTACAGAATAAATATCTGGGATCTGTTTAATTCGCTCGACCACCTTTTGCAAGTGGGCCACATTGTGGATGGCAATCGACATGTTAATCGTGGCCATTTTATTTCGATCCGTTTTACCAGAAACAGCTGAAATATTGGTTTTCGTTTCGTTAACCGCTTGAAGTACCTCATTCAGAATCCCTCTCCGGTCGTATCCACTAATTTCAATATCAACATTATATTCTTTCCGGTCATTTAAAGAAGATTCCCATTCGACCGGAATTAACCTTGATTGAGCATCATTTGAGTCGATATTCGTGCAATCTGAACGATGTACGGATACCCCACGACCCTTGGTAATAAAACCAACAATCTCATCTCCTGGCACTGGGTTACAACATCGAGATAATCGAATGAGTAAATTATCAATGCCAGAAACACGGACACCGGATTCTCGCTTTTTCGTCGCTGGGAAGGTTTTTAGATCCGTAATTGCATTCGTAATATTCGAACTCTGTTCTTGATCTCTCTTTTTGCGCCATTTCTCAGTTAGACGGTTGGCCACTTGTAAGGCGGATACACCATTATAACCAACCGCTGCATACATATCTTCTTCACTGGAAAAATTAAACTTCTCAGTAACCTTTTTCAGATTGTCCGACGTTAATATTTCTTTAATATCGAATTCCATATTACGGATTTCCTTTTCTACCAACTCTTTACCTTTATCTACATTTTCATCACGGCGCTGCTTCTTAAAGAAGGCCCGAATCTTGTTTTTCGCTTGCGAAGTTTGCGCGAGCTTCAACCAATCTTGACTTGGACCATAAGAATGTTTCGATGTAAGGATTTCGATAATATCTCCAGTTTTGAGTCGATAGTCAAGGGTAACCATTTTGCCATTCACTTTTGCACCTATCGTCTTATTGCCGATTTCAGAATGGATACGATAAGCAAAATCAATAGGAACAGAACCAGATGGCAACTCGATCACATCACCTTTTGGCGTAAAAACAAACACCATATCGGAAAATAGGTCAATTTTCAATGACTCCATAAACTCTTCCGCATTGGCGGTATCATTTTGAAACTCAAGGATTTCTCTAAACCAGGTCAATTTTTGTTCGAAGGAAGTGGTTTCGTTAATCGCCTCTTTACCCTCTTTATACGCCCAGTGAGCAGCAACCCCGAATTCTGCAATCCGATGCATCTCATTCGTTCTAATTTGAACCTCAAGTGGGTCTCCTTTTGGACCGATTACGGTTGTATGCAAGGATTGATACATATTAGGCTTCGGCATGGCAATATAATCCTTAAATCGACCAGGCATTGGCTTCCAGCAAGTGTGAATGATCCCTAAAACGGCATAGCAATCTTTAATACTGTTCACGACAATACGAACTGCTAGCAAATCATATATTTCACTAAACTGTTTATTTTGCAAAGCCATTTTTCGATAAATACTATAAATATGCTTAGGACGGCCGGAAAGCTCTGCTTTAATGGCTACTTCTCCCATTCGGCTCTTTACTTCTTCAATAACATCCACTAAATATTGCTCGCGTTCGGCTCGCTTCTTTTTCATTAAGTTTACAATTCGATAATATTGCTGCGGATTTAAATATCTTAATGCTGTATCTTCTAGTTCCCATTTAATCTTAGAGATACCAAGACGATGTGCCAAAGGTGCAAAAATTTCAAGTGTTTCGTTTGAAATCCGACGCTGCTTTTCTAAAGGAAGATGTTTAAGCGTCCTCATATTATGCAATCGGTCGGCAAGCTTAATAAGAATAACTCGGATATCCTGAGCCATGGCCACAAACATTTTTCTGTGGTTCTCCGCTTGCTGTTCCTCATGAGATTTGTATTTAATTTTCCCTAATTTTGTTACGCCGTCGACAAGCATCGCCACTTCGTCATTAAAAGCTGTTTCAATATCCTTTAAGGATACATTTGTATCTTCAACGACGTCGTGAAGAAAACCAGCAGCGACCGTGGCAGGATCCATCTCCAAGTCTGCTAAAATGCCAGCAACCTGGATGGGATGAATAATGTAGGGCTCTCCCGATTTTCTATATTGTTCACGATGAGCATGTTTTGCGAATTCGTAGGCATTTTTCACCAATTCAACATGATCCTCATTTAAGTAGTTCCGAGTCTTGTCGATGACTTGGTCGGCTGTCAACACTAAATCATTCGCCATGAAATCACCTTTATTTTCGTCTCAATTTATTTATATAAATGTCATTCACAAAAAATTTGTTCTTTAATATGAATGATTGTTACTATTATCGAAAAAAATAGCCAAGATGTAAAGGGATTGAGATGTTTTTTTTATTATATAAAGAGAGCACTCGCCTCCCGAGTGCCCTCATCAATGGTTTTAATAATGCATTAATGTTAAAACATCATAACCATCAAGTTTTTGTCTGCCTTCTAAATAGCTTAACTCAACTAAGAAAGCAATACCTGCAACGATACCGCCAAGTTGTTCCACTAATTGAATCGTAGCATCAATGGTTCCGCCAGTTGCTAACAAGTCATCCGTAATAAGGACACGCTGTCCTGGCTTAATCGCGTCTTTATGGATTGTTAGTGTATCTTTCCCATATTCAAGGCCATAACCCACTTTAATGGTTTCCCTTGGAAGCTTACCTTCTTTACGGACTGGGGCAAAACCAATGCCTAAAGCGTATGCCACTGGACAGCCAATTATGAAACCGCGGGCTTCAGGTCCAACGATAATATCAATCTTACGTTCTTTGGCGTAAGCAACGATTTGGTCTGTTGCATATTTATATGCTTCACCATTATTCATTAAAGGAGTAATATCTTTAAATTTAATTCCTTTTTTTGGCCAGTCAGGCACGATAGTAATAAAATCCTTTAAGTCCATTCTGTAATTGCCTCCTCAATTTCAACCGACTCTTGAATTACTTGATCGAACCAGCCTTTTAATTCTTGAAAGGAAGAAAATAATAACTCTCTTTCAAGCTCATATTGTGCTTGTTTTAGTTGATAGGTTCTAGAGTCTGTTAAGTCACGCTTTTGCGCTTCAGTTTTTAAAGTTATAAATCCATTGTTTATTGTAACAAAATCTAGGTCAGAAAACACCTTTGACATAAAGTTTATGGTCTCCTGCGACCAACCTCGGTGTTTAGCAAGGACATCGCCATCACGTTTCAGATCAATTGGCCCTTTCTTTAAGAGAAAAGCATAAAACCATTTAAAATGATCACGTGTCGGAACGGTGCTGAAGAAATCACTGGATTCTTTATAGAAATAGGCATAAATCCTCGCCGGTTGTTTCCCTTTAAATAAACACTTAAGGATCTCTTTTGATGTTGGAAAATCAATTAAAACAATATTTTCCATACTTCCATTAAAGGCTTTGGCTTCATCGATATCTTGAATCAGAATCGTATCGGGCATCAAAATAGGATTTATTTTTTCAAGGTGTTCTTTATTGAAAATAATAAATTTCCTGTTTTCTGCCGGTACTGTATGAGAAAGACTGTTGATTCGCTTCTGGCCGCGATAATCAAATAATTGCCATGACTCTACTGCGATATCATGGATGAAAATTTGTGGTTTACGTATATTGTTCCATTCGTTAACCGATAATTCTCCGATTAATGAAATTTTTGATGCAGGTGAGATATGGTCTACCAAGTGGCCTAAGCCAAAGCCTACCCCATCCAGATTCGCATCTTTTTCATTTACAAGCAGCTTTAAATGGTTTTGTTCACTGCCTATTTTTCTGATACTGGTAATGTCAACATTATTGATTAACACCTTTGGCTTAGGGTTGTCCATGCCAAAAGGAGCTAACAGGCTCATTTCATCTAATGCGGATAAATTAACATGTTCAAGTTGGATTTCCTCATCAAGAAATGTCACCGGTACAAAATCTTCGTCGGTAAGCTGCTCTTTTGCCAGTATATTTAATCTTGTGCGAAGTTCAGCAACATCATCTAGTTTTAAGGTCATACCGGCTGCCATTGGGTGCCCCCCAAAGTGAGGCAAAATTTCACGGCAGGTTGATAAATTCTTAAAGAGGTCAAATCCAGCAATACTACGGGCAGAACCCTTTGCGACCCCCTTTTCTGGGTCAAAATTTAAAACGATCACCGGCCGATAATACTTTTCAACCAGCCTTGAGGCAACAATACCGATGACACCGGCATTCCAGCCTTCTTTACCGATGACAAGGACTTTATTTGTCTCGATTGGGAAATGCTGTTCAACCTCTTCCATCGCCTCAGTCGTAATCGCATTGACAATTGATTGTCTTGACTTATTAAGGGCATCCATTTCCTCCGCCAGGTTCTCTGCTTCGATTCGATCATCAGTTAAGATAAGCTGTACGGCAAGGTCAGCATCTTCTAAACGACCCACGGCATTAATCCTTGGTGCGAGGGTAAAACCAATCGTTTCTTCATTTATTGACATGGGATCAACCCCTGCCAGTTTCAATATGGCTTTAAGGCCAATATTTTTGGTTGTTTTTAAATTTTCGAGTCCTTTTTTGGCGATTAGGCGATTCTCATCTTTTAGAGAAACTAAATCCGCTATCGTCCCAATTACAGCAATTTCCAACAAATGCACTGGTACTTTTCCGTAAAGGGCATGGGCTAATTTAAAGGCTACACCCACTCCAGCCAACTCACGAAACGGATAGGTACTATCTGGGAGCTTTGGATGAATAATGGCAAGCGCCGTCGGTAATACTGGGCCTGGCTCATGATGATCTGTAATAATGAGATCTAGTCCAAGCTCTTTGGCAATGTTTGCTTCATGGACGGCTGATATTCCAGTATCCACCGTAATAATTAAATTTATTCCGTTTTCCGCTGCTTGACGGAAGGCTGTCTCATTCGGACCATAACCTTCAGTGAAGCGGTTTGGGATATAAAATTGTACATTTGCTCCAAGTTCACGCAGCGTGATCATTAATACCGACGTACTGCTTACTCCATCTGCATCATAATCACCGAAAATAAGAATCTGCTCTTGCTGTTCGATGGCTTGATGAATTCTATTAACTGCAATGTCCATTCCTTTTAAAAGAAAAGGATCGTGAAACTCTTCCTTTCCAAATAAAAAATACCGTGCAGATTCAACGGTATCAAAGCCACGTTTGACAAGCAGTGAAGCGACAAGAGGCGTAATATTTAATTCAGTTTCTAGCTTTTTGATAAGTTGCTCATCGGATTTACGAACAATCCATCTTGTTTTGGAACTTAACATGTGTATGTTCACCCCTCAGACCTTCTCATTATACAGGAGTGTGGTAAAGGATTCAATCAAAAGAAAAGCGGACGCCCCCATAAGGATCGTCCGCTCTTATATTATACTTGTGGTTGATCAGAGTATTTTCTTTTCTCTTTTACCGTTTTAATAACGCCTTTCTTCTTCAACTCTTTACATTTCAACACATACCATAAAGAACCTGCGACAAAGACGGAGGAATATACGCCGACAATTAATCCAACGAATAAGGCAATGGAGAAATTACGAATTGATGGGCTTCCAAAAATCATTAAGCATACTGTCGTAATGAGAACTGTTAATACGGTGTTAAATGACCGAGTTAACGTTTGACGAATACTTACATTTACTACATCAGCAATATCCTGAACTGTTTTAAGCCTTTTTTTCTTTTGCATATTTTCGCGAACCCTATCGAAAGTAACAATTGTATCATGGTTTGAGTAACCAATAATGGTCAAAATCGCGGCGATAAAGTTTAAATCTACTTCAAGTCTTGTAATACTAAAAATAGCAATCATAAAAAATGCATCATGAAGGATGGCAGCAACCGCTGCAATTGCCATATAAGCTTCAAATCGAATGGAAACGTAGAGTATAATACCAATTGATGCAATTAAGACAGCAAAAAAGGCATTTTTCGCTAATTCCTTTCCAACAGTTGGAGAAACGGTGCTGACATTCGGCTCAAAGCCAAATTGCTTTTTAAAATCTGCTTTTAATGTAGCAATTTCATTTTTTGACAGTACCCCAATCATTCGGACTGCCCCAATTTGCTTTTGATCACCCGAAATAACGACATCATCTGGAGTTAAATGTAGTTTGGTAAATGCATTTTCAACCTGGGTAGTTGTTAACGGTGTTTTGGATTGAACCTCTACTCGCGTTCCGCTTGAAAAATCAATTCCTAAATTCATACGGAAAATAGCGATAATGATAATACCCGCAACAATGAGAACACCCGACAGCATAAAAACTTTTTTCCTAAGTTTAACAAAATCAATTTTATCAAAACGAGTAGGAAGATCGATTGTATCAACGTTATCGTTAATGGATTTAATTTGAGATGGGCGTACAGAAAACCATCCTGGTTTGTTATTTAATAAACCGCTGTGGACCCAAAGCCCAAGCAATAGTCGTGCACCATAAACATTC
Organism: Neobacillus drentensis; assembly: GCF_036962765.1. GTDB lineage: Bacteria > Bacillota > Bacilli > Bacillales > Cytobacillaceae > Neobacillus > Neobacillus drentensis_C. The sequence goes on along the minus strand of NZ_JBALOS010000120.1, from coordinate 12,343 downwards.
GTGAGAAAGCTCATAAGAACACTCACGATTAACATAGTTGCAAACCCTTTTACAGAGCTTGTCCCGTAAAAGAATAGTACGCCTGCAGTTAAGATTGTCGTTAAGTTTGCATCAAGAATAGCTGTAAAAGCATGCTGCTCACCAGCTTGGAACGCTGATTTAATACTTCTGCCGACCTTTAATTCTTCTCTTATCCGTTCATACGTAATGATGTTGGCGTCGACAGCCATACCAACCCCGAGAATAATCGCAGCAATTCCCGGTAAAGTCAGGACCCCGTTCATCCAATCGAAAATTAAGAGAACGAGATAAATATAAATCGATAAAGTAACGGTGGCAATGAGACCTGGAAAACGATAATAGAAAACCATAAACAGATAAATAATGATGACACCAATGATTCCAGCTAAGATCGTATCATGTAATGCCTGTTCTCCGAACTTGGCTCCGACGGAAGTGGAGTACACCTCATCAAGTTTAACTGGTAACGACCCTGCGTTTAAAAGAGATGACAAGGTTTGAGCTTCTTTCGCTGTGAAACTACCAACAATCGAAACCGTATTTTGATTAAATATTTGTCTAACAGTTGGAGCTGACAAATATTTTGGGTTCTCTTTTTTTACTTCCTCTTTAAAAGAGTCTTTTCCCTCTTCAAAATCAAGCCAAATAACAAGAACATTATTTGGAGCCATATTCATAATCTCTTCCGACACCTTACGGAATTTATCCGCACTCTTTAATGTTAAAGAAACACTTGGTGCTCCGCTCTCATCAAAAGTTTGCTTGGCACCACCCTGTTTCAGATCAGCGCCATCCATCATCAAACGATCATTAGCATCACGGAAAGTAAGATTGGCCTGAGTAGATAAGATTTCACGGGCTTTATTCTGGTCAGTCACCCCTGCAAGCTGAACTCGAATCCGGTTATTCCCTTCAATTTGAATATTCGGTTCGCTTACACCAAGGACATTTATACGCTTATCAAGTGCCTCAGCAGTACTGGCCAATACCTCTTTGTCAATTTTTTGGCCTTTCTTAGCAGGCTTAACATCGTACAAAACCTCAAATCCACCTTGCAGGTCTAACCCTAGTTTAATATTGTTTAAAATGTTCTTGGTTGTTGCTCCCATTGTGCTTCCAATTATTAGAACCACAAGAAGGAAAGCAACGATTCTACTACGCTTTACCATTATGTATTGTTCCTCCTTAATGCATGTGCAATCGCACTGTTCCGTCTAAACCTTATACATGAATAAGAAAAAAGTCACTTCCTTCATTATGAAAGAAGTTGGATTGCCTGTCAATTTACAATAATTATGAATATAAATAGGATTCTATTTTAAAAGCTCTTTCCATTCATCTTCATCTTCCAAGGAGAATTCGGAAGTTTTATATGCCTCAATTGTCGCAAAGTGGATATAATCACTAGCTTTAACAGATAGTATTTCTTGGATCATTTCGTACAGTTTCATTTCTTCTTTCCTTTTTCTCCACTTTTTCTTAATTAAAAAATCCCAAAATTCCTGCTCCGATACAGAATCAAGCCCTAGCAGCTGAAACTCCATAAGTTTACTCGCTACGGCTGGTTGGACCTGGGTGCGTAAATGTTCGAATCTGTGACTATCATCCATTATGATTGCCTCCTTGGAAAATATCCCCTTGAATTGATCCTTGCAAAAAGCTATTACTACTTGTCATGCTTTGTCCACCCTTGTGCATATAGTTAATTGTATATGAATTCTTCTTATTTGAGAAGGTGGGAATCAGTATGTCGAAGTTTTTAAAAGGGACTTTTATCCTATTAATTGCAGGCCTGGTCACAAGAGTCCTGGGTTTCATTAATCGGATTGTTATAGCTCGCAGTATCGGGGAAGAAGGCGTCGGCTTATACATGATGGCGTTTCCTACATTTATCCTTGTAGTAACGTTAACTCAAATGGGGCTGCCAGTAGCTATTTCAAAAAATGTGGCAGAGGCAGAAGCCAAAGGAAATTTCGCAGAGATTAAAAAAATCCTTGTCGTCTCCCTTGCGACAACGATTTCACTGTCCCTTATTTTTACCCCGGCACTACTTTTACTTGCACCACTGCTTTCAAAAACATTGTTTACTGACCCACGGACCTTTTATCCCTTAATTGCAATAGCTCCAGTTGTTCCCGTGATTGCGATTTCTTCGGTGCTAAGAGGTTACTTTCAAGGAAGACAACAGATGCGTCCTTCCGCAATCTCACAGATTTTAGAACAATTTGTTCGGATTTCACTGATTGCTGTCATGACAAAAGCGTTCCTGCCTTATGGAATCGAATATGCAGCGGCAGCGGCCATGGTGTCTTCTGTAATCGGCGAACTTGTCTCACTCGTTTATTTAATGACTACCTTTAAATTAAAAAAACGATTTAAATTGCGGAAAAATTTCTTTCAATTTGTTAACAGTGGAAAACAAACATTCAAGGATCTCATGGATATTGCCATACCAACCATGGGAAGCCGGATGATAGGATCGGTGGCATGGTTTTTTGAACCCATTGTTGTTGTCCATAGCTTAGCCCTTGCAGGTGTTGTTGCCGTTGAAGCCACAAAACAATACGGTGCCTTAACTGGTTTTGCCATGCCGCTGTTGATGTTACCATCTTTCATCACCTTTTCTTTAGCTACTTCACTCGTCCCAGCGATTAGTGAAGCCAATACCCAAAACAACAAAAAGTTAATTGAATACCGATTACAGCAAGCACTGAGGTTTGCGTTTTTATCCGGTGGATTGGCCGTCGTTGTTCTCTATGTGCTGGCTGACCCGTTAATGCAACTTATGTATGGATCTGCAAAAGGCTCTTATTTCATTCGGTTGATGGCTCCTTTCTTCATCTTCTATTACTATCAAGGACCATTGCAAGCAGTATTACAGGCATTAAATCTTGCTCGAGCGGCGATGATTAACAGCCTTATCGGCGCTATCGTTAAAACAGCAGTTATCTTTTTACTGGCATCGCAAGCGACATTTGGGATAAATGGGGTTGCACTAGGGATAATCGTCGGCTTTGTCTTAGTAACAGTTCTTCATTTTGCTACGGTATTAAAAAAGATTTCCTTTTCCTTCTATGTTCGCGATTATGTAAAAGGATTTTTGGTTATGGGTGGCACTGCCTGGCTTGGCTATTGGGTATTTGCACATCTTTTCCTACAAGAACCGTTATCGATTAGGGTCTTAGTTTCATTACTAGCCATGACCGTTTCCTATATCATGATGGTTCTATTGTTAGGTTTGATTAAAAGGGATGAGCTAAAACGGATTCCATGGGTCGGAAACATATTTGCTTAAAACCAGACCATAAAAATAAGACACGCTCTCGCGTGTCTTTTAGTTTATTCATCCTTTAAGTCGATAAAGAATTTTCCATTTTCGAAACTACAAAAAGAGATCTTCTTAACATCTCGATAGCCCTGTTTTTTTAGCTCCTGCCGAAGCCAAAGATTTGTTTTATTAATTCTTTTCAAATTTTCTTCTTCAATATTTCCATCCATTATTAATGGGATCGTAATATCACCTTGCTTAGAGTCTTTGTCATTATTCTTTAATTTTTCAATCACTGACAAACTACCTGATGATTCTAGAATCGCAAACTCTACGTCGGCAATACTACGAATGTCCTTCTCACGGAGCTGGGTCATTAAATCATCAAAATTATATCGCTGTTTCCGCATTGCTGTCTCATCTATTTTCCCCCTATTAATAATAATGCTTGGCTGCCCATCAATAAGATTACGAAATTTTTTATTTTTCAAAGAAATAAATGCAGACAATATTTGAATTACCATCAATAAAACCATAGGGATTATGGTATGGAAAAGTGGTGTTTTTGGTTTTTCAATTGCTACTACGGCCATCTCGCCAATCATTATGAAAACCACAAGATCTAAAATACTTAATTCACCAATTTCCCTTTTCCCCATCACACGAAAAATGATTAGGATTAAGCAATAGAATACTAGCGTTCGTAACATTATCGTTACATAATCCTCCACAACCGTCGCCCCTTTATTTACATTCAATGATAGTGTTTGCATTTTGGGATAAATAATGAGCGGAATAAATTACCAAAAACTTCTTCATCTTGAAAAGGAATGATATTTTGATTCTACTTTTCCCCTTCCACGAATACGCTTGTACTAGGAAGAAACTTATCTAGGTTCTGGCAGTATAGAATTTAATCAATAAAAATGCCGACCTAAAGGGTAATTGAAGGGGGAGAGTTAAAATCGAATCGAAAAGCTTAGGTACTTCCATTCTGTACGGATTAATTTTTATCCTTGTTTTTGCTGTAATTAGCAGTCTAATATTTGCCTTTATACTTAGGTTTACGTCTGCACGTGAAGTATCATTACAATACGTAATTACTGCATTATCCTTTATCGGGCTATTCGGAGGCGGTTTTCTGTCTGGTGGAAAAAGAAAAGAAAAGGGCTGGCTAATTGGTGGGTTAACGGGATTAATCTACTCGCTCATTGTCTTTTTATTCCAATACTTAGGATATGATCGCTTGTTTAACTCCGAACAAGTAATTTATCATACTTGCTACACATTAATTGCGATGATGGGTGGCATTTTAGGGGTAAACATTTCGACAAACAATTCTCGGAGATCTGCTTAATATAAAAATGAAAGGAAGCCATGCATCATGACTTCCTTTTTTGTTGTTACTATTTTGTTAAGCTAACGCTGCTTTCGCCTGCATCAGCTGTGACTTCACGAATAGCATTACGATCAAATGTAAGACGACTTCCGTCACCACATTTAATTACGGCTTTATTATCATCAATTGAATCTATAAAACCATGCAGTCCACCAATCGTGACGATTTTATCACCCTTTTTTAAATCGTTTTGCATTTTCTGAACAGCTTTTTGACGCTTTTGCTGCGGGCGAATTAAAAGGAAATAAAATAACACAAACATTAATATTAATGGAATGATTGTACCAATTCCTCCAGACATCCTGTTTCCCTCCTTTCAATAAACATCTATTAGAAATTTTTCGCGTTCGGTTTGTTAAAACCGTAACGTTCAAAAAATTCTTCTCTAAAATCACCAAGCCGGTCTTCCATAATGGCTTGTCTGACCTTCTCCATTAATCTTAACAGAAAATAGAGATTATGGTAAGACGTTAAGCGAATTCCAAACGTTTCATCACATTTTATTAAGTGACGAATGTATGCACGGCTGTAATTTCGGCATGTGTAGCAATCACAATTTTCATCTAAAGGACCAAAATCTCGAGCATATTGTGCATTTTTTACAACAAGGCGGCCTGTACTGGTCATCAATGTACCATTTCTAGCAATCCTTGTTGGTAATACACAGTCAAACATATCAATTCCACGAATGGAGCCGTCGATTAATGAGTCTGGTGAACCCACTCCCATTAAATAGCGTGGCTTATTAGTTGGTAAAAGTGGTGTCGTAAACTCAAGGACACGATTCATGATATCTTTTGGTTCACCTACTGACAACCCGCCTACAGCATAACCTGGGAAGTCTAAGGAAACAAGGTCTCGCGCACTTTGTTTGCGAAGTTCCTCATATTCTCCTCCTTGGACAATTCCAAACAAGCCTTGGTCATTTGGACGGCTATGGGCAGTTAAACAACGCTCCGCCCAGCGTGATGTTCGCTCAACAGATTTTTGCATATACTCATATGTGGCAGGATAAGGCGGACACTCATCAAAAGCCATCATAATATCCGAACCAAGGGCATTTTGAATTTCCATCGCCTTTTCTGGTGATAAAAACAATTTTTCACCACTCATATGGTTACGGAAATGGACACCTTCTTCTTCAATTTTACGGAATTCACTTAAACTAAAAACTTGGAACCCACCTGAATCTGTTAGGATTGCTCGATCCCAATTCATAAATTTATGTAATCCGCCAGCTTCCTTGATAATTTCGTGTCCAGGTCTGAGCCATAAATGATAGGTGTTACTTAAAATGATCCCAGCACCCATTTCCTTTAAATCTTCGGGTGACATTGTTTTAACCGTTGCCAGTGTACCTACAGGCATAAATGCAGGGGTGTCAAACGATCCGTGCGGGGTATGTACTTTGCCTAGCCGGGCCCCTGTTTGTTTACATGTCTTAATTAATTCATAACGAATTGCAGTCAATATTTTTTCTCCTTCCTAATGCATAACGTTAGATGATCAACATTGCGTCACCAAAACTAAAGAACCGGTACCGCTCAGTAACAGCAGTTTGATAGGCATGTAACACATGTTCTCTGCCTGCTAACGCACTGACTAGCATAATTAAGGTTGATTTTGGCAAATGAAAGTTGGTAATCATCCCATCAATCGCTTTAAATTCGTACCCTGGATAAATAAAAATATTCGTCCAGCCACTGCCTTCAACAAAATGTCCATCATTTGCTGAAGCAATGGTTTCGAGGGTTCGTGTGGAGGTAGTCCCAACTGAAATAATTCTGCCCCCATTACTCCGTACTTCGTTAAGCAGCCGTGCTGTCCCCTCTGTAACCATATAAAATTCGGAGTGCATATCGTGCTCTAATACATCATCGACACTTACAGGCCGGAAAGTCCCAAGTCCTACATGAAGGGTAATAAAGGCGATATGTACTCCTTTTTCTTTTATTTCTTCTAATAAGCTGTCTGTAAAATGAAGACCTGCGGTAGGCGCTGCAGCTGATCCAGGTTCACGTGCATATACAGTCTGATATCGATCTCTGTCTTCAAGCTGCTCTTTAATATAAGGCGGCAGCGGCATCTCTCCTAATTGGTCAAGGACCTCATAAAAAATGCCCTCATATTTAAATTCTAGAACGCGCCCTCCATGGTCCGAAGTTCCTGTGCAAATGGCTGAAAGCAGGCCATCACCGAAATCAATTTCTGTTCCTTCTTTTACTCGTTTGGCCGGCTTGACAAGGGTCTCCCAACGGTCACCTTCCAGTTGCTTTAAGAGTAAAACCTCTATTTTGGCACCTGTATCTTTTTTGACACCAAAAAGACGTGCTGGAAGTACCTTTGTATCATTTAGTACAAGGCAATCTCCTTCACGCAAATATTCAATCACATTTTTAAATACTTCATGTTTGATTTCGCCTGATTGTTTATCAAGGACCATTAATCGGCTGTCAGTCCGATTATGAAGCGGAACTTGTGCAATTAATTCCTCAGGCAAATGAAAATCAAATAAATCTACCTTCATATTATGACACCCTAATCTATTTTTTAATAAGAAAGCTGTATTAAACTAGCATGTTGATTTCCGCTCTAGGCGCGTGCGGTTCGCGGGCGGCTTTAACAGAGCCAATAAGAAAAGCGAAATCCTATACTTGTTGGAATTTCAGCAGCGTTCAATACTTTAGTTGTGAGGAGGTACTTCCATCCCAAAATGGTGATAGACCAATGGAGTTACTACCCTGCCGCGTGGGGTTCTTTGTAAAAAACCAATTTGCAGTAAATATGGTTCGTACACGTCCTCAATCGTTTCAGATTCTTCCCCAATTGAAGCGGCAATGGTATCAAGGCCAACGGGTCCACCGCGAAATCTTTCAATAATGCCTTTTAGCAGTTTATGGTCGATATGATCTAACCCAAGTTTATCGACTTGAAGGAGTTCTAGAGCTTCTCGTGCAAGGGCAAGAACAATCGTCCCATTCCCTCTTACTTGAGCAAAATCTCTCACCCGGCGAAGGAGACGATTGGCAATCCTCGGGGTTCCCCGCGATCTCCTTGCTATTTCTGCTGCTGAGAGGTCATCGATTTCGGTACCGAACACTTCAGCAGTCCGAAGCACAATATTTTTCAATTGGTCTTCCTTATAATACTCGAGACGACTTAAAACTCCAAACCGGTCGCGTAATGGGGCCGATAATGAACCAGCCCTCGTTGTCGCGCCCACAAGTGTAAACGGTGGGAGATCAAGACGTACAGACCTCGCACTTGGTCCTTTCCCTATAACAATATCAAGACAAAAATCCTCCATCGCTGGATATAGTACTTCTTCAATGGTCCGTTGCAAGCGGTGGATTTCATCAATAAATAAAACATCTCCAGGCTCGAGCGCAGTAAGAATCGCTGCTAAATCACCTGGCCGTTCAATTGCAGGTCCTGAAGTGGTGCGGATGTTTACACCCATTTCATTAGCAATAATCACGGCAAGGGTCGTTTTCCCCAATCCAGGCGGACCATAAAGAAGAACATGGTCTAATGTTTCATTCCGCATTTTTGCCGCCTTTATATAGATATCAAGATTTTCCTTTACCTGATCCTGTCCAATATATTGACCTAGAACTTGCGGCCTAAGGCTTTGTTCTATGCTCATCTCGCTCTCGTTGACGTTACTAGAAACAATCCGATCTTCCATGAATTATCACCTATTTTAAAAGCCGCTGAAGCGCTTTTTTAATGTATTGGTCAGTAGACATTTGTTCTTTTCTTAATTCAGGAGTAATCTTTTTGATTTCTTTCTCGGAATAACCCAATGCTTTCAAGGCAAGAATCGCTTCTTCTAAGTTCGAGTTACCAGATTGTGTTTGTAGTTGAAGTTGGTCACTATTAAATAAATTAGGGAAATAATCTGGAACGATGTCCTGTAATTTTCCTTTTAGGTCCAGGATCATTTGACGGGCAGTCTTTTTGCCAACCCCAGGGAATTTTACGAGGAAGCTTTCATCTTCATTTTCAACAGCCGTCACTACTTGTTGGACTTCGCCTGAAGCAAGAATGGCAAGGGCACCTTTTGGACCAATTCCGGAGACATTTAATAATTTCGTAAACAGCTTTTTTTCTTCTCTTGTTTCAAATCCGTAAAGGGCGATTATATCTTCACGAACATAATGATATGTATACACGGTTACCATTGTTTCCATTTTACCTGCATAGATAAACGGATTAGGCGTTGCGATTTGATAGCCGATTCCGTTGTTCTCAATCACAATATATTCTGGTCCGACAAATTCGACGGTCCCCTTAATAAATTCATACACTTGAATTCTCTCCCCTAGTTTTACACTGAATTTCATTCTACCATACAATTTTATGATAGTTGTAGAAAATAGCAGTTTAGAGAAACATCAAACTATTCAAGAAATTTGGAATTCGCCGATTGAACCTCGGAATCCGCTGATTGAACTTGGGGTCGCCCATTGAACCTCAAATTAACTAATATAGTTCTATCTTCCGTTGTTTCATCATTTTTTTTAACTCCCAACGACAAAAATTCAAAAAAAAACCAGGCTGAAATGATCGCATCAGTCTGATTCGTTGAATTTCTATTCTTTTTTTAAAGAGTATGGCTTAAATGTTTCTAAAACTTCCACATAGCGGTCCTTATTTTTAATTGGAATGCCTTGAATCAATTCTTCTTGCTTGGCACTTTCCAACTTCTTAATATCTATTTGAAAAAATGATTGAATGATTCTTAATTGGTCCGGTCTTCCATTGAAAATGCTCAAGACACCATCTTCTGTAAGTCCAAAAAAGCCATTTGCTTTTAGCAAGGGGGATATATCATTGACTTGCTTTCGAAATACAAATGTCGAGTCGGCAATGTTTATAAGCTGCCATTGATCATACTTTGCCCAAAAATTCTCCAAGGACCAGCATGTCTCATGGATCACTTCTTGACTTATTTCCCCGTCCAAATAGACCCGTTCCAAAATAACCTCCATTTTAATTGGTTCGTTTGTTTCCTCGTTCTGATGGTTTTCCATTGGGGAGGCTGAGCCAATTATGGTCATTCCCTTAGCATTCAATATAAACATGAAGAGAAGAACAGCGAATCCGGCGAAAATATACCGATACCATGCCATCCAATGATACCTCATGCGACTCACCTCTTATTGTTAAAAATTAAACATTCTATGCAGTACTAGTTTAGCCTTATTTTGCCTTTTTATCCTTCAGGCCATTTTAAAAAGGGTAAAGCCCAAATAACTTTACCCTTTACGCATGGAAGAAGGCAAAGTTTAAAAACTTTGCCTTCTTTAGAACAAATTACCTTCCGCCTTTTTCCTGCTGACTGTCATTGTAGATATTTTTGTCGCGGCCAATCGTTCCTTCATCGACTATGACCTTGACCGTTCTTCCATTTGCGTATGGCTTGACTGCTTTCCTAATCGCACTTTTAGTAGCAGAAACATTGTCAGTATCATCTAAGTTCACAGAAACAATAATCGTGTTTCCGTAAGCGACGGATCTTACGGACTGTACTTTTGAAACCGCAGCGACCGCGTTTTTGATTTTATTGGTAACGTTATCCTGAAAGTCTGGGTCGGTAGTCACCCCAGTATTTCTCGTATTTACATTCAGATGACCGTGATAATTCATATCACTTGTACTAAATCGATTATCACGTTGGAAGAAATTACGGTCTTTGGAAGCTAAAGGTTTTGTCGGATTTTTTGGATTCCCATTTTCATCCCTTGTTTGAAACTGTCTTCTTCTGTTTTCGTAAGTAGCTTGATCCTCGTCCCCAAGGGTATGGTCCATCATTTCCGTAAATGCCCCGTCATCATCTCTAAAGAGATTATTATTAGAGTTGGGGTGGTTTTCATTGGAGTAATATCCGACAGGTCTTAATGAATTATTATTGGTATCATTAACCCCTGCACGATCATTATTACTTGCGCATCCAGCCAGCCCTATCATTAATGTGGCTGAAAGAGGAATCATCCACTGTTTCCTATTCAAGCGAAAAAACCCCCTCCATTAACATCCTGAGCATGTTAGCCATGCTCTTTATTAGGGTGTTATTTTTGAGGGGATTTCATTCAGACGGATACTTCCAACTAAATTCAATCTAATAACTTCTGTAAATGTTTAATAAATTTTTTCCTTGCATAAAATTGACTGGTGTTTAGATCCATTACTTGTTTATATTTTATATGATCAGTGTACGATTTTTCACGGATCATTCGATTCCATTCCCGAAAAATATCAGCGGGATAAGCTAAGGCATATAAAAAAGCCGCTTCCTGTAAATATTTGTTTATTTGTTTAAGGCTAGAAAGTCTTTCGAATGACCAATCAATATAAGGTAATATCCGGTTGGAATATTGTAAATAATCAAATGAAGCCGGGCCAATACTGATTAAATCAAAATCAATTAGATTCAACTGCCCCTCTCTATCCCTTAAAAAATTATGATGCGCTACGTCTCCATGGAGAATAAGCGTGGGTTCTTTTTGAAAGAAACTTCGATTAGTTTCCATCCCTTCTAATGACCAGTTTGCCCAAGAAAGCATATCTGCAATATATGGCTCATTGATAAAATAGCCCAGTTGGGGAAGATTATTTGAAAATACATTTAATCTTTCCGTCCATTTTTCGATGAGGTGACCTTTTGGTAGTAACGTGCGGTAGCGTGCCTCGAACGAAGCTGTGGTTTGGTGAAATTGTTCTAATAACTCGATCCCTTCTTGGCGACTCTTATGAGAGTGGAAAGAAAATACGGATTTATTTGGAGGTATGTACTCCATACTTCCAAAGTAAGTTCCTTCAAAAAAAAGCTGTTCTCTTACAGAGGGTGTTAAAAATAAATAGGTCTTTGTAAATCCTTCTTTTTTTAAAGTGGTGGTAAATGCTTCTTGGAGTCTAAGTCTACTGTTGGTATGATACCCTTTAATGACATAAGTATTTTTCTCCGTCCTTAAATAAATAACAGATTTTCGAATCGGTACCATCTTTATGATTCTTTCATAGAACTGTGTTTGAAAATAAGAGAGGAGACGATCAAAATAATCATCGTCTCCGTTTTGTTGATTTCTCGTATTATAGACTCTCATCTTGGTAACCCGGCATACCATAAGGATTTGACCCGACCGGACCCATACCATATGGATTCATATAAGGAGGCTGTGCAGTATTAACAGGTCCTGTATATGGTGCACTGTAAATTGGCGGAGTTGGCGGGACAAAGTCCGTTGGCATTGGTGCTTGCTGTCGCATAGTAGTTGGTGCTCCACAGCCACAATCGCCCATTGCACTAGTTCCAACAGGTAATCCTTGAGTTGGCTGCATGAATGAACCCGGTCCAGTCATTTCTGGAGCTGGTACTCCCATTGGACCACTCATTTGCGGGTAGCCATAAGGCATTTGTCCATATGGTGCTCCCATACCATACGGATTTCCCATACCTGAATTTTCTGCAGTTTCAAATCCAGAAGGGCTTTCCATTGGATATCCAGTTGGCATTTGGCCGTAATCTACTGACATCTGTTCAAGACCGGCTGGCATTTGCTGACCATAGCCCTGTGGTATTTGTTGGAAACCAGTTGGCATTTGCTGACCGTAGCCTTGTGGCATTTGGCCGTATCCTGCTGGCATTTGCT
>NZ_JBALOS010000119.1:5875-9554 GCF_036962765.1 Neobacillus drentensis | reverse complement strand
TCTTTAAACTGGAATATCCTTTAATTTGAAGGCAATAAGTTACATGGAACACATGAAAGGAAATGAGGAGGTTCTAATGAAAGCAATCGTTTCTAACAAATATGGTCCCCCTGATGTGCTTGAATTAATAGAGGTAGAAAAACCTATCCCTGGGGACAATCAGGTACTGGTAAAAATACAGGGTGCTTCCGTAAATTTTAGTAACTTGGTCCTTTTAAAAGGAGAACCGTTCTTAGCCCGTCTTGCGTTCGGACTCTTTAAACCAAAATACGGCATACCTGGAGGTGACATAGCAGGTCAAGTTGAGGCGGTTGGCAAAGATGTACAGCAGTTCCAACCAGGTGATGAGGTGTTTGGTGATCTATCAGGTTTTGGCTGGGGAGGCTTTGCTGAATATGTATCAGTTCCGGAACGTGCACTAGCATTAAAACCAGCTAATCTTTCTTATGAAGAGGCCGCTTCGGTCCCTATGGCGGGTGTGACAGCCCTACAGGGTCTACGGGATAAAGGTAAGCTTCAGTCAGGCCAAAAGGTATTAATAAATGGTGCGTCGGGTGGTGTCGGTACTTTCGCAGTCCAGATCGCAAAATCATTCGGAGCTGAAGTAACCGGTGTGTGCAGTACAAGAAATGTAGACATTTTGCAATCGCTTGGAGCAGACCATACGATTGACTATACCAAGGAAGATTTTACCCAAAAACCACAGCTTTATGACCTCATACTGGGAGTTAACGGACATAAACCACTCTCAGCTTACAAGCGGATATTAAGTCCGGATGGAATTTTTGTGCATGTTGGGGGTTCAGGTTCACAAATGTTCCAAGCCATGGTCCTCGGTCCTTGGATTTCAATGACTGGAAAAAGGAAAATGGGTACCTTTTTACAAAGACCGAATCGCGATGATTTGATTTATATGAAAGAGCTACTTGAAGCGGGTAAAGTCAAACCTGTCATTGATCGGAGTTATAAGTTAAGCGAAGTACCCGAAGCATTCCGATATTTTCAAGAAGGACACGCACAGGGAAAAGTGGTGATCACGATGTAAATGATCGTTGAATAATGGTGGTATTTTTCCAAAAACATCCCATATTTGCAATAACTCTAGTCCGATTAAAAAAAGAGCTGTGTAAACAGCTCTTTGGTAACTTTACCGAAATATCGGCACTTCTTACTACTTATTTGCTTTGAATGGTCGCAATATATTTTTTTACGACTTCATATACATACTCTTGATTTGCTGGTCCTGTATTTGGGTCGTACTTTCCGCCATTTGTTTTGTTATTAGATAGGATACGAATTCCTAAGAATGGAACGTCATATGCTTGGGCAATTTGTGCTGCTGCGGCACCTTCCATTTCTTCTACCGATGTACCATAATTTGTATGGAACCATTTAATACGATCCACTTCATTGTTCCAAACATCGGCTGAACCGATTGTACCTTCAACTACCTTACCCTTGGTGTATTGATCTTTTACGGCATTAGCAGCTGCAAGCAGATCTTCATCACCTTCGTAGTAACGGACTTTTTCAGCGTTCGGATCTGATCCACTTCCTTCAGAAGCCATTAAGTCCATTGGTTTCCAATTAGTTGGGTCCATCCCATGGTTTTCTTCCATATTTCCTGTTTTTAATGAACCAATGTTTGTCGTTCTTTTTCCTAAAACAATATCAAACACGTTCAAACTTGGGTCATGGCCGCCCGATGTTCCTTGGTTGATAATGGCGATCGGGTTATATTTTTCAATCGCTACTGCTGTAGCAGCAGCTGTATTTTCCATTCCCTTACCTGTTTTAACGACGATAACAGGATAATTATTTAACTTTCCTTTGTAAAACACAAAGGTTCCTGACTTTTCCACTTTAACTTTTTCTAACTTTTGTGCAAAATGTTCTGCTTCAATAGGCATTGGACCTTCAATAAGAATGGGTCTCCCGGCACCTTCTACTTTTGTTTCATGTAGGAAAGTTTTATTAACTCCTACTGATACAGTTATTAACAGTACAGCAATCGCTGCTAATAGCGTGCATTTTTTTAGCATGTTGTTTTTCATAGATAAGCGCCCCTTTTCTTGGATGGTAGGATACACTCGATAATAAAAAAAGTCTAGAAATGTAGATTGAACTCTACCCCTCTAGACGTACGAAAGTCAAAGTATTGATAATTAAGCAGTTATGCAAAATTATAAAATGGCTGCAGCACGAAATGCCGAAAAGAAGCCGAATACTTTAACTCGTAGTCTAGTTCTTTCATTGGGAACCAGGTAGAGACACTCAGACCATATTACCGAGTATATACGAGTAACGATATGAAATTTATTACTTTCTTAATATAACAAACTTATAATGGAATTACAACAAAAAGGTGAATGTTATTGCAAATATTAATCTTAATGTTCGTGTTTAAAAGGAAAATCATTGAAAAATAGGACTAATTACTTATTAACTTGGTAATTCCACAAATATTTATTAAAATTTACCTACATATTATAATAGAAAATCTACCTGTTTTAATGGCTATTTCAAAATGCATTAATTTTCATCATGGAACGTTCATGCGGACAGAAACCCTAAATAAAATACAAAATTTGTCCTCATGTGTCGTTCATGAGGACAAATATCCATAAATCAATTTAATATTTGCCCTCATGAATGCTTTGTTTAATGCGTTGAGGCTGAAATTTCTTGCATTTTACGTGATACCAGGGGATAAAAATGATTAATGGCACTGGTTGTGGAATTACCTCCAAAAAATCCTTTTCCGGGGCATGTTTTTACATTGTAAGCTGGACCTCTATCCAGCACTCTTTCCTTTGTTCGTAAATTCCACCAATGATGATAGGTGATACTGTCAATCGATGGAGTTAATCCGAATTTTAAAGAAAGCACGGCCGTAATATAAACAATCGTTTCCTTTTGTTCCGCAGTCATAACATCATGACCTTTATCAAAATTGCCAACATTTTCGATGGCGATCCCTGTTGCGTTCACCTTTGGTCCAATGGTGCCTTCGGGGGCGATGTTAAAGGGTCTTGAAACGGCTATTTTTCCATCTGGAAAAGTGGTAATATTTTGAGCGATATTACTCCAGCCCATTCTTCTTTTATGGAAATTTTCCATCCCCATTAACATTTGAAAATGATTGGATCCATTAAATTGCTTGTAGGACGGTAAATAGGTGTGATGTTGTTGAATGAGAGTCACGTTCCTATTAATCTGAGCGTTAAATAACCAAACCCTAAATTCCTCCCTCGTCATTAAGATATGCTGCCCTTGCATCGTCATTTTTTTAGGTGGAATCTTGAGCACTTGCCCGATATATAGTTGATTAGATGAAAGTTTATTGTTTACTTTAATCCGATTGACGGAAGAATGGAAAGCAGACGCGATGCCTCTCAGAGTATCCCCAGCAACCACTTCATACGTGGTCGGAACCCATAATTTTTGGCCAATTAATAATGTATTGGACTGCAATCCATTGGTCACTTTTAGGACATTGACGTTAGTTCCATATTTAGTAGCAATTCGCGGCAACGAATCGCCTTGCTTAACAATATAAATATTACTCGGCTTATAACCAGCTGCATGGGCAGGAATACTATTTAAAAGAATGCTAAAAAACAAACTACATACAATCACCAAATGTTTTCTCATGGTTTAAATCCCTTCACTATATTTC
>NZ_JBALOS010000119.1:3486-5831 GCF_036962765.1 Neobacillus drentensis | reverse complement strand
GAAATATAGTGAAGGGATTATTCTTGGTGACTTGAAAATTGTTCATTTTCGTGTTTTTAGGAATCAATTTTGCAGTACAAAAAGAGTAATGCATCTCAATAAGCAGAAAAAAGCCCTTCTCAGTCGAGAAGAGCATAAATTTATTAATTTAGCAATTACCAAGGTCAGCCTCTTGATCCAATATCCTCGCGTCGTCTTTGCCTATTTCTTTGTAATTCTCCTTGTTTCCATATGTATTTTTGCATATATAATGATAAAACATCCTTCATAGTCTTTCCATTTCTTTCAACTGCCTCCCGAAAATCGTCTTTAATACACTCTGGAACTTCGATCGATAATCGAGTGGTTTTTACATGTAATTTATTTCCCCTTCTACCCCTTGTTATTTTCCTTGTTTGTATCTGCTTCATTTTTAATACCCCCTTGCCTTTCTGAACTAAACAGGAACATTTTTCATTAAAAATATAAATATTTCAAATATTCATTTAGATAGAATGATTTTAACAATTGAAAGCGAATACATTAAAATGATATTTTTCGTGAAATTTCGACAAATTTTTCACTAACCTAATCCATTCCATTATTCATGCATATTCATCAAAAAAAGTGCCTCAGTTGGCAGCTCAATGCATTAGAAAAAAACGCCCTGCCCCAAAAGGACAAGACGGATATTAAAACTTCAATTTTACTATAAGATGTGGACATGGAAGGAAAAGGCATACTTCGCCCGCTATTAAAATGGTGTCAGGCACAGCAAAAAGACATTTGTCTTTTTACGGTGCCTGACACCATAAATTACTTTGTTAGTTTTCTTTTATAGACGAAATAATACATACTTAGCGGCCACCATAGTATACAAAAGATTGGGTACACGGCCCATACGGTATGCGGTGTAGAAATCGCATTTACGATGATAAAAAAGACCGCGATTATTAGAGTAGCATGAATAGAGAATTCAAAAAAGGCCTTTTTCTTAGTATGATAGATGGCAAGCGGCCACCAAACAATTGCAAATGTCGGAAAGATCACCCATGGATAACCAGGTGATAGCAGCACATTAAGAATGGCATAATATAAAATGATACTGGTACTCCCTGCCAATGCAACCTTTAGCGTTAGCGCATGCTTTCCTAAATAAACAAGAATGGGCCACCAGAAAATAGGATAAATTGCATATAGAGACCAATGTGAGTATGGCGAATACAGATAATTCTCAACAGTCAAAAAAGCGATAATAAGTGCGGAATAGGAAAGTGAAAGGTGTTTGTGTTTCCTATTCTTCAAACAATACAAACCTATTGGCCACAGTAAAAGAACAAAGGAAGGATAAATAAACCACGGGTAATGGGGGCTAGTTAAATAATTAACTAGTATAAAAAAGATAATACTCATTACACTTCCCGCTGCGGCAAAACCTGCATCAAATTTCTTCATGGTTCCCCTCCTTACTTCGAACGCTGCCAATGAAAATACATGGACAAAGGCCACCATAATACCCCAAAGGTTGGATAGACAAACCAAATGGTCCCAGGTGAATAAGCAAAATTGATAAACACAAATAGGGCAATGATTAAGATACTCCCCCAAATGGAAAAGCCCAAATTAATTTTAGACATATTCTTTTTCACTGGCTTCTTTATTCCCAACTCATTCTTTAAATCTTCAATATCGCCAAAATCAACGATCGCTTTATTAATGGCATCTTCCTCCTCCTTACCAAGTTCCATTAAGTCCAACACTTTTTCCTCCAGGTTTTCCAATACCTCTTGCTTAATCGCCTGCTTTTGCTCACTCTCCGGAACATCCTTAAACAACTCATCGACATGATTTCTTAACTTTTTCACTCTAATCCCTCCATAAACAAATCGATAACTTCTTTTGTTTCAATCCATTCCTTAATCATTTCTTTTAAATAGGCTTTTCCGAGGGTCGTGATTCGGTAGTACTTCCTTTTCCCACCTTGGCTAACACTTCCCACGTAAGATTCGATAAGTTCCTTTTTCTCCAGCCGCTGAAACACCGCATAAAGAGTCGCCTCTTTAATTTGAAATCGATTGTTTGTCCGCAGGCTGATTTCCTTCGAAATTTCATACCCATACCTGTCTTGTTCTAAAATCAAGCGTAAAATAATCGAATCTAAATGACCGCGGATAAGATCGCTTCTAAGCACGTAATCACTTCCTTATATCACTCACTATTCTATCTGATAGAGTAATTCTACTTGAAATTACTCTATCTGTCAAAGTAATTTTTATAAATGTGATATAATCAATCTAAAAAATTTTATTTAGGTTTGTAATCGACTCTTATTTAAAAAAGGCTCTGTTAAACTTCCCTGTTGATTT
>NZ_JBALOS010000119.1:0-3469 GCF_036962765.1 Neobacillus drentensis | reverse complement strand
CTGCGGGGTCTCCCCTGCCCCGTCCTCCCGCAGGAGTCTTCGCGCCTGGAACGTAGATCAACAGGGTGCCAAAATCAACAATAAGCTTTAACAAAACCTAAAAAGAGAACCCATCTTGTTGTCAAAGATGGGTTCTCTTAAGACTATTTTAGTGATTTTACTTAAATAGAGACAGATTATTAGATGTATCATTTTGATGTCTCTGCAAGTTATGCTCTACTTCGGATCTACTTCTTTACCTGACTTAATATCTAACACTTTTGTATGATCCTGCGGGGATGTAATGACTTTACTTTTAGGTGCTTTTTTATGATGTTCAACCCAGTCCTCGAGTAAGTCAAAAGCTTGATGGGCATACGGAAGTAAAGGCTGCAGCTCTTTATTCGGATCCGTTGGATTATTCCAGACCAAGCTGTCGACATGGTTTCCTTTTTCAATGGTATAGAGTCGGTGTAATTTGCCTTTTCCTGCTTGGTTTACTAGCTTATCGTAAGCATCCGCATGGATGGACGGAAAAATTAAAGAGTCCCAAGAACCAGTTATACTGATCAACGGCACATCAATATCGCCGGTATTTTCAATCGCTTTTACATTTTGTTTGACTTCGCTCGGGCGTAACATATAATTATAATCTTTAAAGATAGTATCGTAGGTACGATCACGAATACCATCCTTATAGTTTAAATAGTTTCTCCAATCAATTTGGTTTGGAGCAGTTGAATCAAGTTCATCCCGATAAATATTTAATGTGAGGAACCAGTAGACCTGGTCATGATAACCCCACAGTTTTTCAGAACCTTTCGGTAAACCGGCTTTATACATTTTTTCCACTGCTGTTTGCTTTTCTTCATCAGTACCGTAAAGGGCCTTCTCAGCATTATTGACGACTGGAGTTAACGAACTAATTAAATTCGGTTCATTCGCTCTCCATAACACGCCTTCCCAATCCACTCCACCATCATATAAAGCTGGTTCCCCTGTCTTATCTAGGCCGTCATGTTCAAGTGCATAACGGACGACATAACCGCCATTTGAAATTCCCATCGCATAGGTAGGAACTTTGTGTTTTTTTGTAATCAACTTGCTAGCTGGATTTTTCCTATCACTCTCTTTAATGAGTTTATCTGGATAATTTTCAGTTAAGTATTTTTGTGCGGCTATGGTCAATTGTCGAAAGCGTTGATTCCATTCAGAGATACTGTCATCTTCTGCAACTAAGGCGTTCTTTACTTTTGCGAGTGAATCGTTAGGGTCAATTTCCCCTTGTGTCCCTTTATCCGTAGCCGCAAACGCATAACCCTTTGCTAAAACATAATCACTAAACAGTAAATCGGTCGCCGTTTCATTTCGAGTCGCGGGTATTCCGGCCACAACTAATTTTCCATTCCAGTTGTCTGGTACACGAATGACAAATTTCGCATCGTCAAATATACCGTTTACTTGAACGCCGCTTACTGCCGCAGGGTTGTACATATTATACCAACCAGTTCCATCTTCCTTATTCCCCCAATTATAAGGAGTCAGTCCTATATTCCCAAAGGCAGTTGCGGCTGCATATTGTGACGGGTTTTTCGTTGTTAACCAATTTCCGTTTGTCCCATCAAACATGCTTACCGTAACGCCTTGTGCCCCCGATACTTCTGGCGAATAGGCAGCGGAGACACTCTTTTGCAAGAAATTCTGAGAGACAAGCGGAAACATTAATGCAGAGGCAGCAGCTATCGCTAAGACTTTACGTTTAACCAAAAAATCCCCTCCAATTCTTAATACTGAAAATAATGGTTTTCTTAATTTATAGTTTGAGAGAATCACATTTCATTCCTTCATTGATGTTTTGCATCTTCGTTTTTAGTCTTGTTTTTACTGAGATACAGTGTTAACGAGCAATTCCGGAGAAATTGTATAGGAGGCTTCTGTTTTTCCCTTAACTTCCTCTCGTGTAACCCCTTCTTGTGTTTCCACTAAGACCATTCCTTCAGGCGTAAAATCAAATACAGCTAAATCAGTAACTAAGCGATGAACGACCCCTTTCCCTGTTAGAGGAAGTGTGCATTCTTTTTTAATTTTAGACTCGCCATACTTATTGACATGTTCCATGATCACAACAATGCGCTTAGCACCATTAACAAGGTCCATCGCACCGCCCATGCCTTTTACCATTTTCCCGGGTATCATCCAGTTAGCAAGATCTCCTTTTTCTGATACCTCCATACCGCCAAGGATGGCTAAATCAATATGGCCGCCGCGGATCATGGCAAATGACTCGGCACTATCAAAATAAGAAGCGCCATTAACCGCTGTGACCGTTTCTTTCCCAGCGTTGATTAAATCAGGATCCACATGTTCCTCTTCCGGATAGGGCCCGATTCCCAAAAGACCATTTTCTGATTGAAGCAAAACACTGTATTCTGCAGGTATTTCATTTGCTAATAGCGTCGGGATCCCTATACCTAAATTGACATTCATCCCATTTTGTATTTCTTGCACTGCCCGTTTGATAATTTTTTGACGTACATCCATGGAAATTTCTCCTCTCTATGCTTGAATAACCGTCCGTCTCTCCATTCTCTTTTCATAACCTTCCCCTGCTAAAAGTCGCTGGACATAGACGCTTGGTGTATGAATGTGGTCGGGATTTAGTTCACCAGCACCGACAATTTCTTCTACTTCTGAGATCGTTATTTTTCCAGCCATTGCTGCCAACGGGTTAAAATTTCTGGCTGTTTTGTGGTAAACTAAATTCCCTAACGAATCCGCTCTCCAAGCCTTTACTAAGGAAAAATCACCAACAATGGCTTTTTCAAGGATATAGGTTTTACCGTCAAAAATTTTATGTTCTTTTCCTTCGGCGATCGGTGTTCCAACTCCGGTTGCTGTATAAAATCCGGGAATGCCGGCACCGCCTGCACGGATTCGTTCAGCCAGAGTACCTTGTGGCACGAGCTCAACCTCTAATTCCCCGCTTAAAAATTGTCGTTCAAAAATCCTGTTCTCTCCAACATAGGAGGAAATCATTTTTTTAATTTGTTTATTTGCAAGTAAAAGTCCAAGTCCCCAATCATCGACACCACAATTATTGCTCACAACGGTTAAGTCTTTAACTCCTTTATCTCTTAAAGCCAGAATAGCCTTCTCGGGAATGCCGCAAAGGCCAAACCCTCCGACAATGATCGTGGCTCCGTCATGGATATCATCGATGGCTTTTTCAAACGAATCCATTATTTTTCCATTCTTCATTCTGTTTTCCCCTTTTTTATAGAATCATGCCTCCGAAACAAGTTGATGCCTATTCCGAAAGCATATTCATTTATCGACATGTATAAGTGTAACAACCTTTAAACAGAAAACGTTTACAAAATTCTAACCTCCTATTCTATAAAATGCCTCCTTTCTTGATAATCATTAAGTAGCAAGTTTTATGCCAAATCTATTTTATTATTCAGAATTAATTAAAAAAGACAGGAATCCT
>NZ_JBALOS010000118.1:0-2178 GCF_036962765.1 Neobacillus drentensis | reverse complement strand
AGTATAGATAGCGAAAGTTGGCTGCAAGACTCAAAACCGGCGCATGACCGTGCATTAGCTCATGAGGCATATGATCGTTATGTGATTTCAGAAGCTATTCCATTTATTAAACATAAAACAGGTTGGTTTGATCCCATGATGACAACGGGGTGTAGTATGGGGGCATATCATGCGTTGAACTTTTTCTTGAGACATCCGGATGTCTTCCAAACAACCATTGCACTAAGCGGTGTTTACGATGTGCGTTTCTTTTTTTGGGATTACGGAAATGATCCGCTTGTATACGAAAATTCACCGAGTGATTACATATGGAATCAAAATGACGGCTGGTTTATTGATCGATATCGTTCAGCAGATATCATTATTTGTACCGGGCTGGGTGATTGGGAACAGGATGGGCTGCCTTCATACTATACATTAAAAGAGGCCTTTGAAGAAAAACAAATTCCAGCATGGTTTGATGAGTGGGGCGAAGATGTTTCGCATGATTGGATTTGGTGGCGACGCCAAATGCCGTATTATTTAGGAAAATTACTTTAATAAAATGTCAAAAAACATCATTACGGTTGAGTCGCTGGTGTTTTTTGACAGGGTATTTTTTGATTTTTAGGTAATAAATAATTGATGTCGTATTAAAAGTAGCAATATAGCGGGTTTTCCAGATATACAATGGGAAAAAATTCACCCTTTTTATCAAAACAATTAATATTTATACTTAAAGAAGTAGGATGGGAAAAAGAAATTGAAAAAATATGTTGGGATTCTTATAGCGTAAGTGATTGGTTTAGGGATAGGCTTTATTTTTGGTTATTTTTACGAAAATGGGGAAGTAACGAAAGAAATGGGAAAAGATATAAAAACTGCGACAGCGGAAGAAGATAAGTCTGATGGTAGCAACAAATCGTATCAATTTCAGGACATAGAGAGCATGGAGAAGGCAACTTCTGTAAAAGAAGCATATGAGCGTATTTTTGGCAAAGACCGTCTATTTGACGACTTTAAGGATGGTGATCCTGAAAGAGACCCTAATAGTACTTCCTTTAAAGATTTTTTTGACGGCGAAATAAAATATGACCTTAATGGTTACTACGAATTTAAAAATCTTCCGCCAAGTGAGACTTTGAAGTATTATCCTGATAAACCATATTCTTATCAAAATATATATTTCAATATTGCAATGAAACCCGGGTTAGACACTCGTATGGAAATGATTGATTTTCTACATTATTTACAATCCAGCGGATTAACAAAACCACATCTCATTAAAGAATCACTCCCCGAAGGTTCGGTGAGGGTAAATTCGGTAGACCCACATCCCAATGCAGGACCAGAAAAAAATCCATCTTTTAATATTTATATGAATGTGTTTCAGAAAATAAAGCCGGGTATGAATAAGCCAGAATCACACCAAAGATGGTCAATAAGCAGCGATGTAATAGAAGTTATGGATTTTAGCGATAAAGAAACAATGCTTGGGGAAATCGATAAATATGGTAAATTCGAGGGGGTGAACCCGTCAGGAATGAACGGGTCCCATTCAGATTTAGATGAGAGGTTTTTGTTTAAGGATAAGAATATTAAATAAATCGAATCCTGATTGAACTAACGGGGTGCAAGAGTACAAGATCCAGCTGCCAATTCGGTGGCTTTTTTGTTCTTGAACTATCGAAGCAGGTTAGTATAACAAGCGAAAGTGATACAATAATAAAATAGGTCTTGTTTTCAAGGAGGTAAAACATGGATTACATTTCACCGAAAGAAGCGGCGTTAAAGGTGAAACGGTGGCCTAAAGATACCATAGCTGCGGGTCGTCGTCATACCGTTGGTCTTAAATCTGACGGAACGGTGACGGCTGTGGGTGATAATAAATATGGCCAATGTAATGTAAGCGGTTGGCTCGATATTGTGGCGGTCGCGGTTGGTAATGTTCATATGGCGACGAACACGGGTAATGCTCATACAATCGCTCTTAAATCGGACGGTACTGTGGCGGCTGTGGGTTGGAATAAGCATGACCAATGCGATGTAAACGACTGGCGCGATATTGTAGTGGTTACGGCGGGTTGGCGTCGTACCATTGGGCTTAAATCGGATGGTTCGGTGGTTGCTGTGGGCCGAAATAATGAAGGTGAATGCAATGTAAGCGGCTGGCATGATATTGTGGCGGTCGCGGCGGGT
>NZ_JBALOS010000117.1:20804-55928 GCF_036962765.1 Neobacillus drentensis | reverse complement strand
GAAATCCAGAAAAATGTCTATCGTAAAGCTACTGAATAAAACCCCCAATATTTTTAATCATTCCCCTAGTTGTCGAGAGATGAAAAAAATGCAAGTACTGATGGAAAAGCATTTTACCTGCATAGGAAGCAAAAAGCTTGTCGAAACACGCTCGAAAATTCCGCAGGAAATAACCCACCTTTCTACAAAATCAGATGGGTTTCTTGCAAACTTCCATTATTCTATTAAACCCCCGCCATTTCGAAACTAACCAAACGTTTGATTAAAACAGCCTCGGCTCGTTCCTTTCCTCTCTTTTCCCATGCAAATGCGGGAAAAGAATGTCGACAGCTGTCTTCTTACAACCTGCCTCTTTTAAAAAGAAACTATGCTATCGAAGCGTGACACCCAGAAGATTTTAGTATAGGATTATCAAAAAACAATTCTCGTTATCCTCCCACTTAGAAATAAAGGAGATTTTTTATATGGTCGATTTTGAATGGTATAGAAGCTTTATTTATATCTATAAATACAATTCGGTTTCGGAAGCAGCGAAAACGCGCATTATGACGCAACCAGCAATGAGTCAGCACTTGGCTTCATTAGAAGCAGAAGTTGGAGAGCCCTTATTTACTAGAACTTCTCGAAAAATGGTTCCTACTGAAAGGGGAAAGGAATTATATTCACAAGTAGCACCTCTTATTGAGTCTTTAGAGGAGACTAGTTTACGTTTTCATTCTACTTCGTTACCTACTCTCTCCATTATCAGGATTGGGTCTGCCATTGAATATTATTACGAGAATATACTTCCACAACTTCCCGAATACAACACCTGTACCGTTTCTCACTTTGGAACGGCTGATCAATTGTTAGAACTATTAAAGGAAGACACCATCGATATCCTGATTACTTCTCAAAAGTCGCAAACGCCGGGCATTGAGTATATAAAATTATGTGATGAGGAATTTGTCATTGTTGCACCGAAACAAATGGAAATCCCCCATCATGATGACCAGAAATGGAAAGAACAATGGCTTTTTTCTCAAAAATGGATTAGTTATGGACTGGATTTACCTATTATACGAAGACTATGGCGAGAGCACTTTAAAAAAAGACCTTCCATAAAACCAACTCATGTCATTCCTAATTTACATCTTATTCTCAAGACAATCGAACAAGGCGCGGGACTTAGTTTAATTCCAACCTATATCTTAAGGAATTCCATGGATGAGGAAAAATCAAAAATCATTTTCGATGAGCTCAAAGTAACGAACGAATTATATATTGCCTATAAAACCAAAAATAAACATCTCCCTGAAATAAATCATATAAAGAAGTTATTACTGGGTGAAAAATAACCATAAAAAGTCATTCAGTTTACTTCTGAATGATTTTTTTGTTATCGCCTCATCTATAAATTTATTTATATATAATCCATAAAAACATAATTTGTTTTATAGATTCAACGGGATTAGAATAGCAAATGTAACAAAAATACTTTATGGAGGTCATCACTTATGTCTAGAAAGATTTTAATGGTTGTCACAAACCATACAGAAATAAATAAAGAAAAGCAGACGGGTATTTGGTTATCCGAGTTTGCTGAAGCATATATCGAGTTCACAAAGAAAGGGTACGAAGTGACCGTGGCAAGTCCCCTTGGAGGAAAAAGTACAGTCGACCCGGGCAGTGTAGATGCAACGACACCGCAAGAGTTTTTAGATACAGCAAAGTATTTACAGAACACATTGAAACTGGATGAAATTTCTCACCAAAGTTTCGATGCTATTTTCCTGCCAGGAGGTCATGGAACCATGTTCGATCTTCCTGATCACAAGAAACTTCAAGAATTGCTACGTGACTTCTTTGAAGGAAATAAGATTGTCGCTGCTGTTTGTCATGGACCTGCCGGATTGGTTGGTGCGACATTATCGAATGGGCAGTCTCTTGTTGCTGGTAAACGAGTGAACGCCTTTACAGACCGAGAAGAGGCAGATACTGGCCTTGCCCAGCAACTTCCATTCCTTTTGGAAAGTAAACTTCGTGAATTAGGGGCTATTTTTGTGGCTGCTCCAAACTGGTCTACTCATTACGAGGTAGACGGGAATTTAATTACTGGGCAAAACCCGCAGTCTACATTAGCTGTAACAAAAGCAGTAATTGAAAAATTAGGTTAATAAATAGGGAGACTGATAGAGGAAATGTCAGTCTCCTTCTCTATTAGAAAAGGAGGGCTCCAAATGGGCTCAATGAACATTAGCCACGATACAACAAATGCTTCAACATCCAACAGCTCAACAGCGGCGCTTTATGCCCTCACTCTAGGTGCATTTGCGATTGGATTAACTGAATTTATTATTATGGGATTGCTCCCAGATGTGGCTTCTAGCCTGCACGTCTCCATCCCCATGGCTGGCATGCTTGTTACTGGATATGCGTTAGGAGTTGCAATCGGCGCTCCCATCATCACCGTAGCCACTCATAAAATGAAACGGAAGCAACTTTTACTTTTCCTTATGATCCTTTTCATTTCAGGGAACGCGTTAGCGGCTCTAGCACCTAATTATTCTATTTTAATGGTGGCGCGCATCTTGGCAGCATTAACCCACGGTTCTTTCTTTGGAGTAGGTTCAGTGATCGCTGCAGAACTGGTTCCGAAAGAAAAACGTGCAGGGGCGATAGCGATTATGTTTACCGGGTTAACGTTAGCCAATATTTTAGGCGTTCCGATTGGGACATTCCTAGGACAGGCATATGGCTGGCGATCAACATTTTGGTCGATTACCATCATTGGTATTATCGCTCTGGTTGGAATCGCTCTAATGGTACCAAAAGTGAAAATGTCCGCCTCTAGTTTACGCCAGGAGCTCGGGGTTTTACGGCGACCAACGGTTCATGTCGCACTCTTGATGACGGTATTTGGTTTTGGAGGAGTCTTTACGGCCTTTACGTACATCACTCCCATTTTGGTAGATATCACAGGATTCTCACCAAAATCCGTTTCATACATTCTCGTATTATTCGGCATTGGTATTACCATCGGGAATATTTATGGAGGAAAATGGGCCGATAGAAAGTTATTGCCGTCACTTATTGGAATCCTTATCCTATTAGCCCTTGTCCTTGCTCTCTTCAGCCTAACCGATCAATCTAAACTATTGACGCTGGTAACGGTATTTTTATTTGGGATTGCCGCATTTGGAACAGTTCCTGGATTGCAGCTGCACATGTTGAATACCGCTAAAGAGGCGCCGACCTTAGCCTCTACCTTAAACATTGCTGCCTTCAACCTTGGCAATGCACTTGGTGCCTATATTGGTGGAGTAGTAATTGAAATGAAAATTGGTGGTGGCCTCCCGGCTGTCCCGTGGGTGGCATCACTGGTAACAATTGTTGGGATCCTCTTAACTATTTTGGGTGCTCGTCAACAAAAAAAAGCACATTAGCCTCTCCATAGGGGCCGTTTCGGTTTAATAGTGGTTAGCTACATTAATGGAAAATTATCTTTATGGGACTCACTTATAGTCCTCTTTCATTTTGCCTGTTTTGTGTTATTCCCCTAGGAGAAGCTCATAAAAATGATTTTCTGCGGAAAATTATAATTTGGATATTGATGATTTATTTATTGATTTATCCATAGAATGGGCGAATTTTTAAGTTCTATGAGCGAATCCGGAGTCTTAATGAGCGAATTATGGGCTTTTAAGGGCGAATATAAGATGACACACTCTTTGAAAAAAGAGCGTTTATTTTCTTTCATGATTACAATGCTGTCCGAATAGGCCACGCATTCAGACAATCTTTGGCTTTTTCCCGTTGATGCTGTCCGAATAAGCATCATGAACAAAAATTATTCGAGTTTATTTTGAGAGCTGGTATGATAGCCTCTCTCCGGAGCTAATTTCCCTATTAAAAATATGAAAATAGTACTTGAAAACAATAGGTATATTAACCTATAGTAGGTTTTATATTCCATAAATCGTACGATAATGGCAAAACCATTGAAAAATGGTGACGCAAAGCTATAGGGGCTAAGGTCTTTTGACTATGCTCGCCAGCTTCCGAATACGGACTCCTACGATTTGTGAACCATTAGAGGAGTGATATTTATGAATACCAGTCTGTCCTTTTCAAAATTCAAATTGGAATGGCATTTTTTGCGTATGCGTTACAATGAATTATTACTTGAGGGCTGTTTGGATCACGAACTAAAAAGCAAAATCCAAAAGAAGATTTCCTACCATAAACAATTCTTGATGTAAGGCACCTTTTTTAGGTGCTTTTTCTATTTCCGCATGATGAACCTACTAAAAACAAAACATACCAAGGAAACGATCCCTTGTATGTCTTGATATCTTGATTATGCTGGCTGTTCACTATTCGCTTTTTGCTCGATAGAAATCGTTGCAGGCTGGTCAGAGAGAATTAATTGGAACGGACCCTTGGACGTATTCACCGTTACCACAAATGACTCCCCAGACACTGCAGTATTTTCCATAATCCCTTGAGGCTTCATATTGAGCTCGATACCCCAATTTGACATATTCACCAAATAAATTCCATTCGTGAGATTCAAAAATTCACAAACCGATGCTTTTGCTAGTCCTACTTCTGTTAATTCTTCCTCCGCATGTTGGGAAGCAATATGAAGAAATACCTCTTTATTCGCTGAGATTGCTGTGAAAAGCGGCAACTCGCCGATGATATCCTGATGAACGAACCAATTCCCTTCCTGTGCAACTCCTTGCTCTGCTACCTCTAAATACACTTGTTCATCAACAAAGCGGATTACATTTTTCGCAAACAGTGAAAGGTACTTTCCGTAGGCAGCTTGTTTCACGAAATCCTTAGAATCCAAAAGATTTTCCACGAATGTTTCAATACTTCCGCTCTTAATGGCTTCAAATTAATCATCCGACAGGCTATACTCTTTTTTATAGTCATTTAGAGCAGTGCCAAATTGTTCAATCGTCATATAGTCACGGTCCACAAGGGCTTGTGCTAAGAATAAATGATTCTGCTTTAGCTTGGAAACAAGCAATTGCACTTGTTCATCCGTTAGGTAGCCCAATTCCATCGCGATTTCTCCAAAACGTTTATCTACCTTTTTTTGCATCAAATGAACGGCTTCTACTTGGTTAGGAGTCATATACCCTTCATCAATCGCAATCACCCCAAATTTCACATGAACAGATTTCTGAAATTCTAATGCATCTGCTAGCTGCTCTCTTGTGATGAGTCCGCGGTTTAATAAATAATGGCCAAAGTACTGACTAAACATGCACACTTCCCTCCTTCAAGACCTTCTCGATTAAATTCGTAACCGATTCAAGATTGACAGGCTGCTGAACAAAATCATAAGCTCCATTTTCTAGTGCTTTTTTAAGGAGTTCATTTGTCCCGACAGACGAAGCCATGACCACCTTAGCATTAGGTTGGATCTCCTTGATCTCTTGTAATGCCTCAATCCCATCTTTTTCTGGCATCACAATATCCATGAAGATTAAATCCGGGTTATGATCTTTCACTAATTCAACCGCTACGATTCCATTCTCCGCCTCAAAGATCTCAGCACATTTACATTTTTCCAAGATATCTCTAAATTTTTTTCGAATTAATAAAGAATCATCACAAATTAGAACGCGTAAATTATTTTCCATATTTGTAACTCCTTAGGTAAATAAATATGATCTTTTAATAGTTCAACAGACCTATGAATTCCCCCTTCTATTTTCACATTAAAATTCGACAATAATTGATTATTCCGATTTTTTTAGACGAAAAGTTTCAAAATTTTTACAAATCTATTGAGTGGCAAGTATTTTTCCTATATATTTATTTTAAATGAGTTGTTGAAATGGATAGACCTTTGCGTGTAAATAATGCTAGATATTGGGGTGTAGTATAATGGAGGTTTTTGTCGCAAGACAGCCAATATTCACCAAAGCGAAAGACATATTCGCTTATGAATTGCTTTATCGTAACAATCCAGATAACTATTTTCCTAACATTAGCGGCGATGCCGCAACGACTGATGTCATTATTAATAGTTTTATTAATATAGGAGTGGACGAACTTTCCAATGGCAAAATTTGCTTTATTAACTTTACTGAAAATCTACTAAAATCAAGACTTCCGACCTATCTAAACCCCAATGATATTGTAGTCGAAATACTAGAAACCGTGACACTAACGGAAGAAATATTGGAGCTATGCAAAGAACTGAAATGTAAGGGCTATAAACTAGCACTTGATGATTTTGTGTTAAATAAGGATAATCCCTATTCCTATCCTTTATTAGAGCTCGCAGATATTGTGAAGGTTGATTATCGTGATACCTCCCTTTATATGAGAAGAATCATTGAACGGCTTTCCAAAAAATATAACTATACATTGCTGGCAGAAAAAGTCGAGACGCAAGAGGAATTCGAATCGGCCATAGCAAGTGGATATGAATATTTTCAAGGGTACTTTTTTTCTAAACCGGTCATCCTCTCTACCCATGATGTACCGGAGTATTTTCAAAATTATTTTGTCATCATTAGTCATATGTCTCAGAATGAACCGGATCTCGGTTTGATTACCGAGTTAATCGAACAAGATTTATCGCTCACTTATAAGTTGCTTAAACTGAGTAATTCCCCTGTATATGGTTCCGTAAGTAAAATCAATTCGATTAAGCAGGCCATTGTCCGTCTGGGAATGAATGAACTCAAAAAGTGGCTCTATATTCTCTCCATCAGGGGAACGATCACGGGTAAGAACGAATGGTCTCGCGAACTGTTTAACAATAGTCTCATTCGGGCAAAAGTGTGTGACCTTATTTCTTTACATAAAAATAAACGCAAGGAATCCTCATCCTATTTCTTAACCGGTTTGTTTTCTCTTATGGATGCATTGTTAGGGATGGAGATGGAGGAGATTTTACAGTTAATACCACTCCAAGAGGACATTTGTGAAGCCTTGCTGGGCCAACCGAATCCAATGAAAGGCACATTGGAATTAACGATTGCGATTGAAAGAGGAGCTTGGGAAGACGTTAGCGGTTGGTGTGAGAAATTGCAATTACCTGAAGAAGCCGCCCTCGATTGCTATCATGAAGCATTTAAATGGGCCAATAATTTAATGATTGCGTGATTTATACTTAGTAGAGGAAAGTCTGATGGAATCGTACAGGCTTTCCCTTTCTTGTGTAGAAAATGATACTTACGAAGTCACTATGCACAGAAAAACCCAACTAAGGCGGCACACCGAGTAAAGGGCTTTCCTAATCATTTTACTAAGAAAGGAATTATATACATGCAAGATTGGATTCAAACTCAAAAAGAATCAGGCCATCACAAGACAGCTGTATTTCTTTTTCCGATTATTCTTTTCCTAGGATATTTTCATCCAGGGATTTCTGTAATAGGAATGATCGTTTTCTTTTTGATAACATCACTTAAATTACTTAAAACCATGATTATTTATATGCTGATTTTAGGTGCAATATCGGCCCTCATTCCGCCTCTGGCACCCATTATATTAGTCATTATGATCAAAAAGATCCCCCTCCACATGATTGCACTTTAAATATTAACCCATCACCAACTATTTCTTACCGACTGCATTCAACATGCACGATCAAGTGAAAATGTACGGTTTCTTATTCTGGCTGCCTCGGTTAGTGAATACCGCAATAGACCCCTAAGCATTTCCAAGTTTACAATATTATGAGTATGGTATAATATACCTGTAATTCATAATAGTAGGGGGATAAAAGTAGAAATGAAGAGAAAGATAGCATCAGTATTATTCTTATTATTTGCCGTGTTGATGGGTAACACGAGTGCTTTTGCGAATGTAGGGAATGATACCTACCAATCAGCACAATCAATTAATGTTAATACCGTTTATAACGGCATGTTAAAGGGAAATGAAGACTACGAGGATTATTATAAATTTACCTTAACAACGCGGGGACAAGTAACATTTAATATCAATAACTATAGTAATATGTCTTGGGATTTTCAGCTTACGGATCAATATGGCAATGTTTATACTGATGGTACAACAGATTACAGCAATACGGCGCTAGGAGTGACAGAAAGACGGGTCGGACTACCTGCAGGAACTTATTATTTGAAGATTGATGATGATTATAACTCTTATAATAAAAATTATTATTTTGCCTTATACTTTAATGCATTGCAAAATACCGAACTTGAATTTAATAATGTCCTGGCCTCAGCAAATTCTATCAATACAAACCAAGACATAATTGGTGAAATGCAATCATCAGGTGATTATGACTATTTTAAATTTACTCTGCCTGAAGATGGAGCGATTACGTTAAAAATGGATCAAAAGTCCGATGTACAGTGGGATGTAACAATCCTTGACCAGTACGGTGGAGTTTATAAGGAAATGACCACTAACTCCTCTTCGTATGTAATGCTCCCAATGGAAACAATAGTCGGGCTGCCAAAAGGTACATACTATATTGTCATCGATGATGATTATAATTCTAGTCAAAAACCTTATAAATTTAGAGTCAATTATACAAAATCGAAAGTGTTCGAGAAAGAATTTAACAATGATTCCCAATCAGCTAATCCTGTTACCATCGGTACCACATACACGGGGTACCTACAATCTTCTGGTGATGTTGATTTTTATACCTTTAAGTTAGCGAGTTCATCCTCAGTGGATATCTACTTGAATAGAATGCCGAATGTATCCTGGGACGTGACCATTTATGATCGGTATGGAAATGAAAAAGGGGCATTCACAACAAAGAATGACCAATTTGCAAAGGGATGGGAAGCGGCCAGATTAAATTTACCAGCCGGCCAATACTATGTTTCTATTGATGATGACTACAATTCTAGCGATAAAGAATACAATCTTCTTATTAAAGGACTTTCCCCAACGGTAAGAAGCTCGTCAGTAAAAGTTGCGAATTACGTTGGTAAATCTGATATCATTACAACTAGCTCTATCCAGAAGGGTGATACTGTAAAGGTCTACTCAGCATCTGGAAAGTACCTTGCTTCTTCTAAGCCAGCAACTTCTACTGCCACTAGTGTGGCAGTAAGTCAGCTTGGAACAAAGTCAGGATATCTTTATGTTACCCTTACTAGAAGCGGTATGTCAGAAAGTGCAAAAGTAAAGGTATCTTATTATGCGGAGCCAATCACTCCTAAACCATCCACATCGAAAATAAAAATAACGAATTATAAAGGGAAATACGATAAAATTTACGTAAGCAGCCTGAAAAAAGGTGATGTTGTAAAAGTATACACCTCCAAAGGAAAACTACTTGCAACATCTAAATCGGTTACATCTACTTCCGCAACGATTAGTACGAAACA
Organism: Neobacillus drentensis; assembly: GCF_036962765.1. Classification (GTDB taxonomy): domain Bacteria; phylum Bacillota; class Bacilli; order Bacillales; family Cytobacillaceae; genus Neobacillus; species Neobacillus drentensis_C. The sequence continues at coordinate 46,596 of NZ_JBALOS010000117.1, read as the reverse complement.
ACTTGGCACAAAATCCGGAAGTGTCTATATCACAGTAAAAAGAATCGGAATGCATGAAAGCTCTAAAGTGAAGAAAACATTTTCTGCTGAAAAGAGATAATAGTTTAGTAACACTAAGCCATAATGATAACACCCCGCTTGTAGACATTTATTTCCCTACAACGCGTGGGTGTTTTTTGCTTACTAGGTGATATCAGAGGGAACTGCATTAAAGACTCAAATATTTTTGATTATTGTCACATCATGATAGCTCAAGTTTAACGTATACTTGTTTATAGAAATATGAATTCGGCAGCCTTCAAGGCAGAGAGGATTAGTCTATGAGAGTGGTAACAAAGTTCAAATGTGATGAGCTAGAGATTATTAAAATCTACACAGGCAAGTGTTTTACCCTTACGGTAGAAATTTTCACAGTTTCAGATGGCTACAAAAGCTTTGCTACTAATTCCTTTCCAAGCCATGATGCTTTAACAGGTGCCGGATTTCATAATAATAAAAAAGAGAGTACCAAACTAGCTGTCCGCGATTTAAAGCAATTGATGAAAGAATTTGAGGGATAAACCACCAGAAATATAGAATCCATGCTGGAACGACAGCATGGTTTTTTTATCTTATTCCTCGATTGGGTATCGATTTGTGGAATAATAAAAGAAGATGGAATAGGTGGGCTAGATATTACTTGCCATCATTTTCAGATGACTCTCTAAACTAACGATTGCTTAGGACCAGGAAGGATATAGGTTATTATTGTTAATTGAGGAAACGGGGGCTTGGTTGGAACTCTCTGCCCCCCCTATTTCAGCGTTCAACCTTGTATTGGTTGAACGCTGAGTAAGAGCACCCGCTTAAATTGTGCTATTCATTTTTTCAAGTTGTCCTTTTAATTCCACTAACTTGTTTTTAATAAATGGATCGATTTCTTGAGGTAATTGATTTAACCCAAAAAACTGGGCTTCTATTCCTTGATTCTTATCAGGATTTATTTCTCCTTCGAATTCGGTACATACATAACCAATGGCAACAGTATGGTACTCATCACCACTTTCCTCGACTCGATTGATAAATTCCTTGCCTGAATAGACACCCAATAATGACAACCTATTTATCTTTAATCCTATTGCTTCAAGGACATTTCGTGAAATACACTCTTCAACAGATTCATTTAACTGCAATATTCCACCAGGAATCCCCCAAGCAGTACCTGAATATCTACTCAATAAAATTTGTCCATCATGATTAAGAATGGCTACACTTGGACGTACAATGATTAATGGAGAATTCCCAATCATTTGTCTCATAACTTCACAATAACTCATAGGTACTCCCCCAATAAAAAGGTATTAATGAAAGTAAACTCCATCCCTTTATATTAGTTTTCAGAATCAGCCATATAAGGATTTTATAAGGATTTCCTTTCCCGCTTACCAATAGCTGCTGCAGGCTAGATAAATAGGAAGTCCATCCTCTTTCACAGGCCTGATAACATTCCAGTTTTTCTGATAGACCGATATGAGTAAGGTTTAATACGGAATTTTCCTTCGAAACTTCTTCCATTTCAAAACCAAAGTTAATCCCTGCTTTTTACTATTCAATCTATTGTTCCCCTATAAGGGGGACTTGACTAATAAAACAGTGAAGAGGGCGATAAGAAGGGTTTATAAAAACTTTTTGTAAAAATGTGCCCGAGAACGAAAGCCAACCAGCTGCAATGAACTGAATTCATACAAGTTGAATGTTCATTAGGATCTATGACAAAAATCAACCAGTTTCCCTTCTAATCAAACGTTTGATTAGTTTCAGTTCAGCACTTGATATTTCTGGGTTAGTCCCGCCCTGCCCATAAATAAATGGTTGAAAAATAAACAAAAAATAGTCGAAAAACAGGATTTAATCTACTTTCGTCACGTACCGACTCATTTTCGACCATATTCCAAATAGGCTATACTATTCAAACGTTTGATTGAAACAGCTGCATGTACTGATGGATAAGAACTTCACCTAAAAGGAGAGCAAGAAGATTGTCGATACTCGCTGGAAAATTCCGCAGGAAATAACCCATCTTTTTACAGAATCAGATGGGTTTCTCGCAAACTTCCATGATTCTATTAAAACCCCGCCTTTTCGAAACTAACCAAACGTTTGATTAAAAATTGGCTCAGCGTGCTCCATTCCTAAGTTTATCCTTCTAAATACCCGAGAAGAATGTCGAGAGATGACATGATCAATGACTCTTTTATCTGTTCCAACCAGGGCATGCCTCCCATCACCCGAATCATTCCTCGAGCAATTTTCCTAACGGTCTAAATAGACTATCAATGAACTGAGTCGGGCCTGGTAGATCAGGAAAAAAAACCAACAATTGAGCTAGGAGCAATCCTAAAACAGAAAGGGTAACTAAGGCAGCTCTTTCCTTTTTCTGGTTTGGTTTCATTTTTAGCCATTCGAATAAAACGATCAGTATTACAATGATGCTATTCCCTGCGAACATGCCCCATTTCACTCATTCTTCACCTCTTCATTTGGAATTGCCGAGGGAGTGGTAACCATACCAGGTCTGTGAATCCTCGCTCTGGTTTCAATCGTTACCTCTATATTTGGGAAAATATCGTCCCATTTGTTCTTGTGTTTTTCATAAATTTCAGGATAGGCACGATGAAAAGCATCAGCAAATCCAAAAATATCGGCATTCATGTCATTCTGAACCGGGCTTAACGCCTCTTCCACTCTCTGATCAATATTTTCTACCAAGTCTTTTTCTAGCATCTTGATCACTTTAGGATTCAATACGGCTAATTTGGTAGCGTTTTGGATAATGTCATCTTCAGTATTTATTTTCAATGTGATTTTCCATTTTCCATTTTTAATTTTCGGTACCAGCTTGGAGTGGCTGTTACGCAAATTTAACGATATGAAGCCTTGCGTATCCTTTGGTTTAAGCGTGACAACTGCTAATTTTATTTCGTTTCTTAGCCATAATACTCCTCTTGTCACTGACTCATCTAGATATCCAACCATTTTTCCTTCTTTTAACACGGCTGTACCAACAATATAGGCAATAGTTTGTTTTTTTCCCATACCTGATTGAGGAGGCAATATTTTGATATAGGGCACAGTAGCAGCTTTTGAATCACTGATTAACATTTCAGCCAAATCCTTCACGGTTATATCCATTCCAATTTTCACAGCAGCTAATTTTCGGAGCACTTCTGATAAACTTCGTTCTAAAGGGGGTTCAAGGCTCAGAATTTTTTTTACTTTCTGCTGACTAATAAATACGTGGGAACGTTCACGAAGCTGTGGATGACGAAGGATAAAATCAAGATGCGGCCGTAAATCCTCATTAGATAATTCCTTATCGATGATAAACACATCATCGTGCCCCCAAAATAACTTGCGTGAGAATTCTTGCTGAAGCTTAGACATCGCGTCAGCAATTGTATTCCCTTCTGCTGATCGCACTAATTGTGTTGCTCCGCCGTCCCCGCTTGTTTCCTCCATCTGCTGCCCGCCAGATGATTTTGGAACAAAGACAAGAACGGTTAACTCAATCGTCTTATCTGTTTTTTTATCGATACCAGCGGCAGTAATGATGGCCAAATCATTCACTTCTCTTCGATCCCAGCAGCCAGCTAGAAAGAAAACAGTCAAAATTAAGGAGATTATAAAGATTATTCTTTTTCGATTCGATAAAAAGAAAGAAGAGTTCATTTTATTTCACCCTTATTCTGTTGTACTTTTTTTCTTAACATAGCGATAAGAAGCAAAACACATGGAATGCCTAGCTGCAGGGTTAAAAAGTAAAAAGGAGCTGACGTACTTAGAAAATGTTCTAGTTCTGGCAAATTGGGTGCTGTCCATAAACCAAAGATGACTAAAAGGAGGCCAATCGGCAATATAATCGGGCGATAATCGGAAAGATTAAGCCACTGGGCTGTTCCAAGAGCAAGGGCATAAAAGAATATGGTTATTTTCACAAATACACCAGTGACCCAGATGGCCATTACAATTGCCTCCAAATGTTCTAGAAAATCAGCAATACTGATGTAGCGGACGGCAACCATTACTGGATAAGTAAAAGTTCCTGTAAGACCTCCAAATAACATATACGTGGATATATTCGCTAGAACCAAAATAAACAAAATGCTGCATATTGAAATAATTCCCCACTTGAAGCCTTTTTGTCTGTCCTTCAAATATGGCAGCATAAAGGTAATGAGAAGAAATTCACTAAGCCAACTTTGCGGAACAATGGAGCCGATAAAGGAAGGCCTCATTCCATGCTCCATAATTGGTAGTATATTTTTAACTTCCAAGTCCTTCATAAGCATGAATGAAATTAATAGGTAGAGAATGATTACCACTGGTACAATGATTTGAGCAGCTCTAGCGATGACCTCGATTCCGCCGTATACTGCAAAGGCACTGACAAAAATCATAGCGGATATCACCATAATCATCGGAGTTTGCATAAGAAAAGTTCCGATAACAAACTCCCCATATTCTCGAATGATGATGCCATTGATATGCAAATAAAAAAATAGATAAAAAAAACCTAAGACCTTCCCTGGAATCTTGCCAAGGATATGACCGCTGTATTCAATGATGGTTTCTTTAGGGTATAAACGGTTTAAATGAAAGGCCACATAAACAACTATTAACCCAATGATGGATGCCCAAATAGGGGATATCCACAGATCTTGCTTTGCATGTCTCGCTGTAACTGCTGGAACTAATAGCAATGCGGTTGCCAAAATAGTTGGGTTCATGATAATGGCCATCTGAACAGCCGATATTTTCCCCTTTTCAATCATCTTTTTTCAACTCCTACTCGGTACCTTTCGTAGGATCCGGTTTTTGTCCAGAGGCCTGTCGATATTTGTTATAATTTCCCGTTAGACGTGGTCGGGAAGTAAGGGACCACCATGGTGCCCTTATCAGTACATCTTTCAATTCGGGACCTTTCATCGGGCCTATTGGCGACAAATACGGCACACCAAAGGAACGTATCGTGCACAAATGAATAAGGATGGCAATAATCCCAAGCATAATCCCGAGCAGACCTAATGTACCTGCTAACAACATGATGGGAAAGCGCAGCATTCTGATTGCGATCGCAGCATTATACCGAGGGATGGCAAAGGATGCGATTCCTGTAATCGCCACTACCATAACCATTGGTGCTGAAGCAAGTCCAGAAGAAACGGCTGCTTGTCCGATAACTAACGCACCAACGATGCTGACCGCTGATCCGACTTGTTTGGGCAGCCGAATTCCAGCTTCTCTAAGCACTTCGAAAGTGATTTCCATGATGAGCGCCTCGACAAGAGCAGGAAAAGGAATTTGTTCCCTGGTTTCTGCAAAACTGAGCAGCAGATTAGTCGGAATCATCTCATGATGGTAGGTTAGAATCGCCACATATATAGAGGGCAGCAGTAATGCAATCATGACAAAGCTATATCGAAGCCATCGAATTAATGTCCCGATCATAAAACGCTGATAATAATCCTCTGGAGATTGAAGCAGGGAAAATAATGTCGTTGGAACAATCATGACAAAAGGTGTTCCATCTACTAAAATGACTGCTCGCCCTTCAAGAAGACTGGATGTTGCCACATCGGGTCGTTCTGTATTTAAGACTTGTGGAAAGGGGGAAAAAGGATGATCTTCAATAAATTCTTCGATAATGGCGCTTTCTAAAATACCGTCGATATCAATACGCTGTAACCGGTTATTTATCTCCTCCACTAGGGTAGGATCGGCAATGCCCTCCATATAAGCAATCATGACTTGAGTCTGGGTGTGTCGGCCGATTTTCATGGAGGTGATTTTAAGACTGGGATTTTTAATTTTTCTTCTTAATAATGAAGTGTTAACCGTCAAAGTTTCAGTGAATCCTTCACGAGGACCACGAACGACGGCTTCGGACATCGGTTCTTCAATCGATCGCTTCTCCCACTTAGCCAATCCCACAGAAACGCCAAATGATTGTTGATCGATGAGAATCACAGGATTTCCTGATGAAATTTGCTCAATCACTTCAGAAAACGTTCGGATCTCTTTTATCTTAGATACCGTTAAATTCTGTTCAAATATCGTATACATATTCAAGGTATCAGCTGTTGTTTGCTGCATCAGCGGAGAAAGTACGCTTTTATCAATTTCTTCAGTATTAGATAGACCCTCAATATAAATAAGGACGGCTTTTGTTCTTCCGCCAATTAAAAACAGGCGAAAATAGACATCGGGGCATTTAGTATAAATGGATTGCATAATATGTAAATTTGTCTCTAGACTCATCGTTAGAGGATCATGTTTTGAGAGAGACTGAGAATCCATCCATTGATTTTGATCAGGACCTTGAGACCCTCCTTTCTTCATCTTCTTTATTAACATTTTTTTATACAAATCCATGATCAATCTCCTATATAACAAAATCATTTTCAATAGGCATTAAAATCATCATTTTGTTGACATTCATGCGAGTATTTGTTTTTAAATTGGAAAATCTTGTTTTCGCTTCTTTATTTTTCCCACCTTTAAACAAAGGATACTTAGTTTGGCGCATAAATAAAATTTGCTGTATTAAATAAAAAATGAACAATTATAAAATGACTGATAGATCAGCATTTATTACAATTGTTCATTTTCTAGATTGAAGAAATCGGTCGCATTTTGTTTTTAAACTATAATCCAAGTAATAGATTTTGAATTTAAAAAAGAGACAATCGCCCGAACGATTGTCTCTTTACTATTTTTTAAGGATGAATCTTAATGATTAATCCTTATTAATTATTTACATATACTTTTACACTTTTCTCGATCATGGAAAAGATGTTTTTATGGTTGTTTTTTGCAATTTCAACATAAGCACTTGTAACATTTAGCAAGTCGTTACGACGCTCTCTTACATAGTGTACATAATTCTCACTATTTCCCACAGTGTTATTATCAAATCGATCCATTAGATCAAAGGATAATTTAATTGGAGTTAACGCTAGATTCTCTACACGATCAGATACATCTCGAAATTGGTCTGTAAGCTCCGGAAAATCAATCTGTAAGGCATCATTTTTTTTATAAAGGGCGCTTACACTATCAACGATTTCACTGTTGGTCTTTTTAGATTCTTGATAAAGATTTAAAAAAGAATTTCTAAAGTCTTTATTGAACTTAATCGTTTCTTTTACAGTCTTTAGATAAGCTTCTTCTCCACTTTCTTGTAGTTCCTTTGCCCAATCCAACGATAGCTCGAATTGATTCCATAATGAGTCTACAAATGGCATGACTTGATGTCCTTCTTCCTTAACTTCAGCAGCTTTCTTTGCTTGCTCACTTTTCTTTGTCGTTGTACTCATTTTCATTCCTCCTCTTGTCATTAGTGCCTTTCTCTATTGGATCCTTCCTTTTAAATGAAGGGATATAGAGCTCTAGTAAATTAGAATACATTGTGAAGAATTGGTCTAACATGGATTGGTAGGTTTCTAATTGATGTGCATATCCCTTTAAGTATGTAACGCCTACCTCTGTGATTTTGTAACGTCGCTTTGCAGGACCATTTCCAGTAGTATCCCATTCAGATGAAACAAGGTTTTCCTTTTCAATCTGACGAAGGAGCCGATATAAGTTTCCTTGATCAATGGTATGAAACCCAAATGTTTCAAGCTTTTGAAATAGCTCGTATCCATGAAGTGACATTTTACTAAGAATTAATAATATAAAAGGCAGAACAAAACTCTTTGATGGTTGAATGGTTTGATTGTCGCTATCTTTTGCCATGGGATTATCTCCTTAGTTCTTCTATATGTGTAATTTACACCTATAGAAATATTATGTCAATCATTATTATTATAAATTATTTAAAATATTATTTATGTTATTCCGTTGGAACAAGAGACGGCTATTACTTTCGTAGACCTCTTTTAAGCAAGAACACTAGTACCATTACGCATTTTAGTATTGCTCTAAAGGAACTTTAAGCATAACAAAAAGGCTTCACGGGGAGCGAAACCTTTTTGTTAATAGAGTTCATATTATTCTAATGTATTGATGTAAATGAAATATTCTAACCTACTTTACTTTCTTCTATGGCATGTTGCCAACTTGGGTAGTAATACAAAGCACTCCGCATTAAATCAGGATAAAGTTGTTTTACCTCTTTTTTACGTAGAGAATTACCTTGGTTCTGTAACTTCTGGATCTGAGTAATGACTTCCTTTGATGTGAATGGAACATCCATTTTTCATTCCTCCCCTTCCAAGTTATCTTTACTATTTTCCTCTTTGGCTAACAATATAAAACCCAACAACATATCTTTGCACCAAAAACCCTTTTGGGTTCATAAAATATTGCTCTTTTTAGTGAGATGCAAGGAATCATTACATTTCTTATTTTGCTTCATTCAGCAATTGTTGCATTTTTTCTATACCTTGCTCCATTTTATCATTGAGCTGGGTAATGATCGAATCAATGGTTTTCTGATCTTTTTTGTTGATTGCTTCTTGCAGTTGCTGCTCCCAGTTCGTCCGTTTTTCTTTTACTTTTGCTAGGTCTTCTTTGTTAATTTGAATCATTTTTGCTCCAGGAAGTTTTTCCATTTCTTTCATGGCTTGCTCTTTTGTGATGGTTCCTGTTTTTACTTTATCCATAATCGCCTTCACTTGCTCTTTGCCTGCGCCGGAAATTGCTATACGAACTCTTCCGCCATGAAGTTTCATAAGCTGTTGTTTCGCTTCCTTTTTCGATAGATTACCATCTTTTACTTTCTCGATAATCGCTTTTGCCTCCGGCGAAGCTTCTATCTTTTTGTTAAATTTTACTCTTTTTCCAAACTCCACTTTCTTTCCAAGCTTTTCTCTCAATGAGCGCATTGTCTTTACATTGTTTTCATATTTTTGTTTTACAGCCGGGGAAGCGTATTGTAATGCTTTGTTCAATAACTCATCCTTTTTATCGGATTTTTTATATACGATCTGTTCTTGTTTTGCTTTATCCGTATTTTCCTTGTCCGATTTGATTGCTGTTGCAGAAGCAGCAGAACCAAGTAAAGCAAATGCGATCGCCGGTACCAGTAAAGATGATTTAACTTTCATTTACATTCCTCCTTTATTGTACAAATGGCATTACCACTTCCCTATCTAATTTATCCACTTGGTGTGTACTTTCAGTGAAGAAAATATGAAAAAATTATGAAATGTTATCGTTATGCAGAATGTATGGGGCAAAAATATCGAAAGTTATTAAAGTGGGATTAAGGGAGCATGGATTTTATAAACTTCAAATTCATATTATGTAATATTAATATAAATAATAGAAGGTAAACCTTCCCCATGGCGTTCTCTTACCATAAATCGAAATGAAACAATTATTGAGAAAAGGCACCCTTTCGAGGTGCCTTCTCTACGTAATATCTAACGAATAACCACTACAATCGACTCATGTCTAAGCTCGGCGCATATATGCACGCACTGTGATAGGTGCAAAAATCACTACTATGACAGCAGCCCCAATGAGGGAGATGCCGAAATCCGTACCAATGGTTCCAGAATTGGCAAGCTCTCTGACAGCTGTCACAAGATGGGAAACTGGGTTGAACTTCACGAACCACTGAAGCCAATTAGGCATGGTCTCAACTGGAACAAAAGCATTAGAAAGAAAAGTAAGTGGGAACAGTACTAGCATCGAGATTCCTTGTACGCTTGAAGCCGTACGTGCAATCACACCAAAGAAGGCAAAAATCCAGCTAATTGCCCAAGAGCACACAATCACAAGTATTCCAGCGATTGCGACATAACCTAGGCCTCCATCAGGTCTATACCCCATAATATATCCCATAACAAAAGTAAGCACAGTGGCAATGGTATACCGAATGTTATCTGCCAACAATGCTCCTGCTAACGGAGCAATACGTGCAATTGGCAATGACTTAAATCGATCAAACACGCCTTTATCCATGTCCTCACGTAGTTGGACGCCAGTGACAATCGAGGTTGAAATCACAGTTTGAACGAGGATCCCTGGAATAATGACTGGTAAATAGTCCTGTACGTTCCCAGAGATAGCCCCGCCAAAAATGTAAGTAAACATCAGAGTGAAAATGATTGGCTGTAGTGTAACATCAAACAATTGTTCTGGTGTGCGACGAATTTTCAACAAACCTCGATAGGCCATTGTAAACGAGTTACGTACTGTTTGACCGAAGCTCGTGTTATTTTTTAATTGGCGATTAGAAAAGGATCTCATCGTATTGTTTTTCATACGCCTACCTCCCTTACTTCTCCCGATTCACCAGGCAATTTTACTGTGTCCTCTACACCATGACCAGTAAGGTTCAAAAAAACTTCATCGAGTGTTGGTTTTTGCACACTCAACTCAGCCAGTTGGATTCCTGATTCACGGAAGGCTATAAGTAAGTCAGTCACTTTGTTAGCATCCGCCATTGGTGCAATAATCTTCATACCTTCGGACGACACATTTGACTGAACTTTGAGTACCCGTTCAACCGTTTGACGAGCGTTCTCCATATCTTTTGTATTTTTTATTCTCAATTGTAACGATGAGTTCCCAACTGACGCTTTCAATTCGTCCACAGTTCCCTCTGCAACAACTCTGCCACGATCGATAACCGCTATCCTATCAGCAAGTTCATCTGCCTCTTGTAAGTACTGCGTAGTTAACAATACCGTTGATCCCATCTTTACCAATCGGCGGATGGTCTCCCACATTTGATTACGTGTTCGTGGATCCAGTCCAGTTGTCGGCTCATCCAAAAAGATAAGCGGTGGCTGTACAATGAGACTTGCCGCTAAATCCAATCTGCGTCGCATACCACCAGAGAAATTTTTCAAAGGACGTTTTGCAGCTTCTGTTAAACCAAATTCCTCTAACAACTCGTTTGCCCTAGACTTTGACTCTGCACGTCCTAGTCCTAACAGTCGAGAAAAGATGACCAAATTCTCCGTAGCACTAAGTGACTCGTCAACCGATGCGTACTGGCCAGTCACTCCAATTAGTTGACGTACAATCTGTGCTTCTTTCACTACATCGTGTCCAAAGATTCTTGCTGAACCCTCGTCTGATCGTAAAAGCGTCGCCAGCATTCTGATTGTGGTAGTTTTCCCTGCTCCATTAGGACCAAGCACACCGTAGATCGTACCTGCACGTACGTTCAAATCTACCCCATCAACAGCTCGGTTGTCGCCAAACGTTTTAACAAGTCCACGCGCTTCAACAGCCCAATCTCCATTTTCCGGAAATGTTATCTTTTTATTTATATACTTCATTTCATTTCCTCCTCATATAACTGAATACATTAAAGAGTAGCAAACATTTGTGAATTGAAAATGAACTATTGACTATTCCATCTAAAATCGTACAGGATACCCAAGTATTTGGCTGTACTCCCCGGGACGTCTCCTAACTTTACGAACAAAGATATCCTAACGCATTTCGAAACAATGTTTTGTTTTACTATCGAGCATTTTTATTTCTCTGTTTTTAGATATAAATGAAAAATGACCTTTTCCCCTATTGAGAAAAGATCATCATGTCCCTTAACATAAAGAAAGAGCACAATTCTTGCTGCAGAATTGCGCCTTTAAAATGAAGAAAAAGAATGACCAAATACAAAAAATGGCTGGATTCCTCCACTTGCGCTTTTGCTTACTTTAATATTCTCCTTTAATTACAAAATACGAGCCCCGAATGGTTCCAGCTAGTTTAGACTTTTGCCTAGCAAACTTAAATTTCCCTTCTAATTCCTTTGGTACCTCCATCTCCTCAGAAAGCTTAAAACCAACGGCCCGCTTTGGCTTAGGGTCATCAACCGTATACATGACGTTGACCGCAAGACCATCCTCATAAAAGACGTAGGCCATTTTGATATTTTCCACCTGAAAACGCGACGTTACTAAAGGTTTAGCCGCAAACTCAATATCACGTTCTTCTTTCAAAATTCGGTTCACATAATCAAGGGTCTCCTGGCTTTCGCTAGCTGGTACAACCGTAAATTCATGCTTGTATTTGTTCATAAAGTAACGGGCTTCATTAGCACGTAAACCAGCAAGTGCTTCTACTACAGGTGAAGACTCTAAACCAACTGTAGATACATTTTTAAAATCTACGGTATAGGACATTTCCATCCCTCCTTAAATCTTTTTATTTCCTAACAACAGGAATCCACATTTCACCAAAAACTACGCCGTTTCGCTGCCCCATCTCAACCGTTGCATTTGGCCCACCAACATAGGAAAAGTTCTTTGCTTCTGGCAAGACTTGACCAAAGGCAATGCCAGCAAGCTTATTATGCAATTCATCAGCCGTCTTCCCTTCCCCTTTAACAACTAGGTATTCCCCCTTAGGAAATTGGATCACTCTGTCTCCTTCTGGTGCCGACTCCCCTGTCATAACGCCAGCATAATGCATCATCTTATTATTCACCGCTTCGTTCACGGCAAAAACGTAGTCATTTGTGGCTATAGCTTTTAAAGTGTCAAACCTACCATCTTGGCTGACGGCCTGCCAAAAGTCTGACTTTTCCTTGCTTAAGCCAGCAAAGTCTGTGTAATGGCTCTTAAGCTCCGTTCCTAAACCTAAAACGGTAAAGCTGTCTTTTTCTTCTAGGGTATATTCTGCCATATTCAAAACCATCCTCTTTTTTTAAATTTCAAATGACTTGTTTTCTTCACTTGATGTGTATATCATAGCCTTAAATCATGTCAAAAAATGATACTGTTTAGGAGTCCCGATGAAAAAAGTTGAACGGATTAATATCATTATGCGTTATATCAACAACCGCAACCACTTTACAATTTCTGAAATCATGCGAGAATTTAACATCTCTCGTTCGACAGCTATTAGAGATATCAGAGAAATTGAGGCTATGGGGATGCCACTTGTCGCTGAAGCTGGAAGGGATGGGGGTTATTTTGTCATGCACAATTCTGTCCTGCCCGTTGTTCGATTTACCGATAATGAGGTCAAAGCTCTTTTTATTGCCTTTATGGCCACAAGAAATCAACAACTCCCCTATCTAAAGAGTCGTCAGTCTTTAGCTGAAAAATTACTAGGCCTCCTCTCAGAAAACCAGCAGGATGACCTTGTTCTTTTAAATCAAATCTTGCTTTTTGAAGGGACCAACCCCCATAATCCCGACCTACTTGATCTTTCAGACCTCCCCCATCCCATGTTAGAAAAACTTATCCAAATCCTTCTTTTGGATTGCTATTTATTGATTTCCATCCAAGAAGAGAAGGTAATAAAGTCATATCCAATTTATCTCTTGCACCTTTATCGTGAAAAAAGCCTTTGGCTGATTGAAGGCTTTGACTTAAAGGAAGAAAAGAAGCATATTTTTCCTGTCGACCATCTCACCAATGTCGAGCCCTACCCGACGAAAAAAAGATTAAGTAAGAAAAAGATTTTAGAAAAACTAAGTAAGCAGGAAGAAAGAATTAACCTTGTCCTTGAACTTGGTCCAAAAGCGATTGCCCAGTTCAAAAAATACCATCCTTTAAAAGTTTCAATTTCCTATACGAATCCTTACCAAACCACAGCCATTCTAAAGACCTTTATCAATGTTAATAAGCCCGAAGAATTGACCGAAATAACAAATTGGCTACTTTTCCTAGGTGGGGATATCAAGGTCAGGGAAGTTCCAGAAGAAGTCTTAGAAGGTTTACAAGAGAGATTATGCTTATACTGCCCATAAGCAGTGGCCAGTTAAAACCTGCCCGCAATTCTTCTATTAACTGCATATTTGGGGTAGTACCAGCGAAGCTGTCACTACCCCTATACAACATATATTGTGCAATACAAGAACTGTTATAACAGTAAAATGAGCATACCAATAGCACAGTAATAGATTCTGAAGGCAAGACTATAAAAAAGTGTCTAATAATGCAGGGAAAAGCTCTTAATAATTAAAATATGTTCTTCATGCCCGAACATGTAATAAAAAGAGGGGTGCCTCGAAATTTTGAGACACCCCATGTAAAGATAAAAAAACTATTGAATGTTTAGTTCTTTCAAAATATCTGCAAGTGCTTTTCCTTTATAAATCTGTTTCGCTTGGGGACTATTGAAAATATAAGGGGCAAAGGTTCCCTGCAGGATTTCCCTTAAAGTAAAACGCGAATCACTTGGCACTCAAGAGATTCGCGTTTTCGTGTTAAATCATATATGCTGGAACGTTTTCTCAGTTCGCAGGACCTTCTTTTAACTTCAATTCCTTTTCTTGAGGAACGGACCGTTTGATAAAAAATGAGGCAAACCATGCGATAGCTACAAGCCCGAATGCAAGCAAGAACGAGTTTTTCATTCCAGCAATCATCGCTAGAATTTGCAGTGGAGATTCATCATTTGTAGGTAAAGTATTTTCCATAAAACGCCTTGAGGTAGTTGTCATGATGGATACAAGCAGTGCTGTCCCGACCGCGCCTGCCACCTGCTGAAGTGTGCTTATAATAGCCGTACCGTGTGGGTATAAATGAGGTGGCAGTACATTTAAAGCGTTGGTCATGACCGGCATCATAACCATCGAAATACCCAACATCAATAGTGTATTATCAATCATAATCTTGCTGTACGAGGTTGACATAGTGATAAATGCAAATTGCATAAGTGTATTTGCAACCAAGGCTAAACCGACGAGCGCAAGCAGCTTGGCACCAAATTTATCAAATAATCGGCCTGTAATCGGCGACATAATCCCCATGACAATACCGCCTGGCAGCATAACCAAACCTGCCTCCAACGGACTGTAACCTAACGCATTTTGGAGAAAAATCGGCAACAACATCATCGCAGAAAACATCGCCATCATGACGATCATCATAATCAAAGTCGACAACCTAAAAATGTTGTATTTAAATGTTCTTAAATCTAGCAACGGTTGTGCAATTTTCAATTGCCTCCATGTAAAGAGTACTAGAGAAACAATGCCGATTACAATTGAAATAATGACTTCATTGCTCGACCAACCCCCATGGCCTTCACCAGAACTGCTGAATCCGTACACAATCCCCCCGAAACCAATTGTTGAAAGAAGAAGTGATATTGGATCAATCTTAGGATTCGTTATCTCCGTCACATTTTTGAGCCTAAAATATGCAAATATCATAACAAGCAGTGCAATAGGCAGAACACCGTAAAAGAGAACTCGCCAACTAAACTGCTCGACAATGATGCCTGAAAGAGTAGGTCCAATCGCGGGAGCAAATGTAATGACAATTCCAATCGTACCCATTGCAGAACCTCTTTTTTCAATAGGAACCATGGCAAATACTACATTGGTTAGTAACGGAAAGAGCAGCCCGGTTCCCGCCGCTTGAAGCATCCTTCCGATTAAAAGAACTGCGAACCCTGGGGCGATTGCAGCTACAAATGTCCCTACCGAAAAAAGTCCCATTGCCGTAAGGAATAAGGTTCTTGTCGTGAACCGCTGAATTAAATAAGCAGTGACTGGTATAAGAACACCTATGACTAGCAGATATCCAGTTGACAACCATTGCGCCGTACTTGGCGCGATTCCGATGTCATCCATGATTTTTGACAAGGCTACGTTAAGAAGCGTTTCATTCAAAATGGCTACAAATACACCTAGAATCATTATTAGGACTAATAAAAAGTTGCCTTTATTACCAAAGGTCCCTCCGTGTTGTTCTGATTCGTTATGATTCTTCAAATTCTATCTCCTTTCATTTCCAAATGTCTACCTAATGTGTTGTTGAATCAATAGTGAAAAAGGTATCGATTAAAACGTCTTCAAGACATTTGGTATTTCTTTTTCAAGCAAATGCTTGGTCAGATATTATGATTTTAGTGATGATCTTACTTATTTAAATAATGCTTAGTCACCATCCCTTACCTTTTAGCCTTCAATGTAACATTATTCATATTTTAAAATTAAGAACATACGTTCGAGATAAATATTACCACAATATCATTACCTATTTCAACTATTTTACCCAATTCCGGAATACATGATCGAGTATTTAAAAGCAAATAGATGGCTGGTAAAACTCTGCCATGCCCTTCTAGGTCCTCTATACAAGGACTGATTTGGTGTACATAATGGTCAACATCGACTCAGCAAATATAGTTTCTTATGTAACTAACCTTACTTATATTTGAAAAAAATTACCATTAATAATATCGCCAAGGTTCCCCATCCTATAAAGGATAAATATAATTGGAGGTATTTTCATGGCACAATTAAGAGATATCATGACATCAGATATTGTTACAGTTAACGAAACACAGTCCGTTCAGGAAGCTGCAGCGTTAATGAGCGAATATAATGTCGGAGCTATCCCAGTAGTAAATAACAGCAGACAAATGGTTGGAATTGTAACGGATCGTGATATCACTCTTCGTACGACGGCACAGGGAGAAAATGCACAAACACCAGTATCTCAAGTCATGACTGCACAGCAAATTGTACAAGGTACACCTGATATGGATGTTCATCAAGCAGCAGATTTGATGGCACAGCAGCAAATTCGCCGCTTGCCGGTAATTGAAAATGGACAAATAGTGGGAATGGTTGCTTTAGGGGATCTAGCAGTACAAAATCAATATGCAAACGAGGCAGAACAGGCATTACAAAGTATTTCAACTCCTTCCGCACCTCAACAATAGTAAGGGGTTACTTTTAATCAGCACCTTGATGGCTGCGTATCCGGGATAATACCAGAGACATTAAAACCATGCTGGCACAACAGCATGGTTTTTGATATTTGATCAGACTAGAACATTTTTCAACCCATTCTATCCATCTTCGATAAATCGGAAGGGTCAAGATTAAGGTACCTCTTAAAAACAACAAATGTCCTTCACAGTATCCGAAAATACGAATAAAAAGAGCGTGAACGCCGTCCCAATGAATCTCCCCTGAATTAAGAGGCGACTTTTTTCAATTGATCGATTGGTTCTTTTACACGTTCAACCTTGCCAACTAGGAAGATATATGACAATGCTCCCGTTAGGGTTACACACGCAATGAAAGTTAGTGCAGGGGCAAAGTTACCGCCTTTTACCAAGAATCCAATAACGATTGGAATAATGATAGAGGCCGTACCACCGATGAAGTTAAATACCCCTCCAGCTATACCGATTAATCGTTTTGGAGCCAAAAGCGAAACAAATACCCAAGTAATCGAAGCGAAACCGTTACCAAAAAAGGCAATAGACATAAACATCACGATTAATCCAGGACTATCCACATAATTTGCACCGATAATGGAAGTTGATAATAATAAACCTGTAATAATAGGGGTCTTTCTTGCCTTATCTTTTGAAACACCCTTTTTCACGAGGAAATCAGAAAGAAAGCCTGCTGATAAAACACCTACGAAAGCAGCGAGAAACGGCAATGACGATAAAAATCCTGTTTTAATAAAACTTAATCCTCTATATTCCACTAGATAGGTAGGGAACCATGTCAAAAAGAACCAAAGTGTGGAGCTTACTGCAAATTGTCCAATAAAAATGCCCCACAATTTTCTACTACTCAAAATTAAACGGAAATCCTTTGCTCCAATTTTAACCTTTTCTCCCTTTTCTGACCCTTCAATAAATCCGTCTCCTTCGCGGATATAATCAAGTTCCGCTTGATTGACCTTTTTACTTTTATTTGGATCGCGATAGAAAATATACCAAAGGACTGACCAAGCAAGACCAACGATACCAGCAATGATGAACAATCCCCGCCATCCAAAGGATTGCTGTAGGAAGATAAGGGTTGGTGTTAAAAAGGCTAGTCCAATAAATTGACCAGAAGTGTAAATGGAAATCGCTCTAGCTCGTTCATTTTCTGGAAACCAGCTAGCTGCTACCTTACTGTTTGTTGGAAAAGCAGGGGCTTCAAACATACCCAAACCTACACGTAATAAAAACATTCCAGAGAAACCGCTTGCAAACCCTTGCAATAAAGTCATAATAGAAAATCCTGCAATACCAATAGCGTGAGTGTTTCGGTTTCCTAACTTATCTAAAACCCAGCCGCCAGGAATTTGCAGGGCACAATAGGTCCAGCCAAAAGCAGAGAAAATTAAGCCCATCGTGACGGAGTCTATTCCTAATTCCTTTGTTATAAAAGGAGCTGCGATGGAAATATTGCTACGGTCCATATAATTAACAATGACCGTTATGAACAACATGAACACAATTCCATAACGAACCTTAGTCGCTTTATTATTCATTTTTCTCATTCCCTTGTAGTCATTTTTTTCATCCTTTTAACGCTCCATCCATACAACTTTCGAAATGCGCTTAGAGGACTTACCTTCGCTGCATAGCCCCGGTGTTCAAAGGTAAACCCAAGCACATTTCCACCCTACCAAAAAAGGAGGATTACCACTCAGCTACACTACCATCACGATGGCGCCAAACTGGATTTTGCCATTGGTGACCTTCTTTTGCCATTTTACGAACAAACTCTTCATTTACTTCAATACCAAGACCTGGTCCTTGTGGAATTTTCACATAACCGTTTTCATAATCAAAGACAGTTGGATCCTTTAGATAGTCTAATAAATCACTGCCCTGGTTATAGTGAATTCCCAAGCTTTGTTCTTGGATAAACGCATTATGTGCAGTGGCATCTACTTGTAAGCACGCCGCTAAAGCGATGGGTCCTAATGGACAATGCGGAGCAGCGGCAACATCATATGCCTCAGCCATGCTAATAATCTTTTTACATTCGGTAATACCGCCAGCATGAGATAGGTCAGGCTGGATAATATCCACGTACCCACCTTGTAATAACGGTTTAAAATCCCATCTTGAGAACATACGCTCACCCGTTGCAATCGGAATCGAAGTTAATGAAGCAATTTCCTTTAGTGCTTCGTTATTCTCTGGCAAGACTGGTTCTTCAATAAACATAGGATTAAATTCTTCAAGCGCTCTAGCCAATACTTTTGCCATTGGTTTATGTACACGGCCATGAAAATCAATACCAATTCCAATATTTCTTCCAACAGCCTCACGAACAGCGGCCACGTTTTCTAGTACTCTATCAATCTTGTCATAGGAATCAATGTATTGTAATTCTTCGGTTCCATTCATTTTAACCGCTTGAAATCCTCGTTCTACACATTCCTTCGCAGCCCGTGCTGTATCACTTGGGCGATCTCCGCCAATCCATGAATACACTTTGATCGAATCGCGGCATGCTCCTCCTAGTAACTGGTAAACTGGGGCATTGTAATATTTCCCTTTGATATCCCAGAGAGCTTGGTCAATACCAGCAATCGCACTCATCAAAATAGCGCCACCTCGGTAAAAGGCACCTCGGTACATAACATTCCAATGATCTTCAATTCTTAAAGGATCTTTACCTATTAAATAAGTCATCATTTCATCAACTGCAGCTTTTACTGTTGCCGCTTTACCTTCGATGACCGGCTCTCCCCAACCAACAATACCTTCATCTGTCTCAATTTTTAAGAATAACCAGCGTGGTTGGACTGTGAATAATTCATAACCTGTTATTTTCATAATGAACACTCTCCACTTATTAGTAGTATTAGTTTTTGGCTGCTAATGTAAATTGCTTTGCTTTTTCCGTTAAACGCACTAAATACTCCTCTGTTATTTCCTCTTTTGTATTCACAAGAGAACTACCAATTCCGAGTCCTGCAGCACCGGCAGCAAGATAGTCCTTGATATTATTTAAGCCCACACCGCCTGTTGGCAATAAAGGAATTTGCGGCAGTGGTCCCCCCATATCCTTGATAAACTTCGGACCTAAAGTCGTTGCCGGAAAAACTTTAATAATATCACCGCCTTGTTCATAACCCTCCAAAATTTCAGTCGGAGTGTATGCAGCAGGAATACTCACCGCACCATATCTTTTGGTCATCCGAATCGTTTCAGCCTTTAACGTCGGAGATAGAATAAATTGAGCACCTGCAAGAAGGGCACTTCGAGCAGATTCTGGATCCAAAACCGTTCCTGCGCCAACGGCCATTTCTTTACCAAATGTATCAGCGACCATCTCAATGGCAGATAGCGCTTTCGGGGAATTCATCGTGATTTCAACGACTCTTATCCCCCCTTCATATAAGGATCGAACAATGTTTAATGTATCCTCAGGGTTTGCTCCGCGTATAATAGCGATTAATTTATGATCTAAGATTTTTTGCAGTGTACTCATTAGACATTCCCTTCCTTCTTAAAAACTAACGATTGACTTCATCCTTTAAGTTTGACTGAGTAAATTGCTTCAATTCAATCCTGTCCGGCAGTCCTTCGATATCACCGTTTATGGTAGCAACCATAGCACCGATCGCGCAGCCTCGTTTCACGGCCTCTCCAATAGATAGGCCATCGAGAAATCCAGAAAGTACTCCTGCAGCAAAACCATCTCCTGCTCCGACTGGATCGGCTACGTTTTTAACTGTAAAACTATCAATATATCCTTTTTCAGCTGCAGTAGAATAATAAGCACCTCTTTCGCCAAGCTTGACGATAACGGTCTCTGCACCTAAAGCCAGTAAGGAACGAGCTGCTTTTTCACAATCCCTTGTGCCAAACAAAAATTCACATTCACCAATCCCAGGTAAGACAATGTCTGATTTCCCTGCAATTTCTAAAATGGTTGCCCTTGCTTCGTCATCTTCCCACAGCTTCCTGCGAATATTTGGGTCAAACACAACTCTTCCCCCGTTACCCTTAGCTATTTCAATCGCATAAAAGATGGTCTCTCTACACGATGGACTTAGAGCAGGAGTAATTCCTGATATATATAAGAATTTCGCCTGAGCGATATACTCCTGATCCAGATCAGCAGGGGTGAGCTGACTCGCTGCTGAATTTTTTCGATAATAGTAAATATTAACCCGATCTTGATTGATAATTTCTTTAAAAAATACACCTGTTGGAGCATTCTCGTCCAAAGCTACTCGACTAATATCTACACCCTCTCCGCGAACGGAAGTTAAGATTTGAGCTCCAAATTCGTCTCTCCCTAAACGGCTAATCCACCCCGCCTTATGGCCAAGCTTAGCTAGCCCAATAAGCGTATTCGTTTCTGCACCAGCTATCTTCGAGGTAAATTGATTGGAATAGCGCATTTTCCCAGGCGTATTTGGGGTTAGTAAAACCATCGTTTCCCCAATGCTAATAACATCCATGTACTCACCTTGTTTCTTATAAAATACATCCCATACTTTCAGATATTTTCTTTGATGTCCAGAGGACGCGTTCTACTACCTCTGCTTTTTGAGCTAGCATTCGTTCTTTTGGACCTGCCACACTAATAGCGGCTTGAATCCTTCGGTCTGCACCAAAAATAGGAGCTGCCACACAATATAATCCTTCTTCATTTTCTTCATCGTCAATGGTGTAGCCAATTAATGAATACTGATACAGTTCTTTCTCTAACTCTTCCCTATTGGTGATGGTTTTCGCGGTGATCGGTACTAAGTCGACTCGATCTAAGATGCTTTTTCTTTCCTCATCTGCCATATTCGCTAAAAAAGTCTTCCCTAACCCCGTACAATAAAGCGGTTTACTGTATCCCGTTTGAGCGGTTGTTCGAATCGATCGATTGCTGTTTATTTTAGTAAGATAGACCAGATCTTCCCCAGACAGTGTTGCCATAAATACCGTTTCCTGAACACTTTGCATTAATTTTTCAAGATATGGCTTCGCTTGAAGAGAAATATCTAAGTTCTCCATAGCCATGGTGCCAATGTGAACTAACTTTGCTCCAAGCTTATATTTCTTCATGTTGTCTAAACTTAAATACCCTTGTTTTAAAAGAGTGCCAATAAGGTTCGATGTGCTGCTCTGCGGAAATGAAAGTTTTTCACTAATCTCTTTAATCGATAACCCATCAGGATTATTTGCTAATAATTCAAATACCTGGAGAACTCGTTCAGCCGATTTTACCGACATACTCTCCCTCCTTCTTTAAAATCACATATGTGATGTTAAATCCTATATGTGATTATTACAGACACATAATAGCACCACTCAATCCCTCCGTCAAGGGCGCTATTGCAACCGTTCACAAAAAATATGGACTCCATTGGGAAGGTTCTTTTCGTGGACAACTTACACCCCTTCCAGGGTTAAAACTGCAAAATGATATGAAAACTGAACCCTAACAGTTTATGAAACAGAAAGAAAATATGTCGATTGCTGTCTTCTTTGAAGGGATTATGTTATTTAAATAAGCTAGAATAATTCTGAATCTTTTGTTAAATTAAAGCTATCCAATACCAACAGGGGGGAATGTAGTGAATAAGGTATTAATCATAATTGGTATTATTTTGACCGTTTTAATAGGCGTAAAATACGGAGGATTTAAATTAGTCGACAATGGAGCCGAATCTGGAAAAAAACAAGAGAAAGTAGAAGCGAAAGCTGTTCAAGATACTGTGAATAAAGAGAAAAAGGAAGTAGACAAGCAACAGACAGCCAAAATTGGCGGAGTTCAATATGATATTGGGATAGATGACAGTAGTTCACAAGATGCTGTTATCGAAGTGATGCACAAGATGACACATCAAAAGGTGAAAGCGAAAGAAAAATGGGGAGCCATTCCTATGATTCCTGATACGATTAATCAAGTTTATAACATTGTGGAGAACAGTGAGTTCGAACAAAAAGATGATTTGCTAGCCATTTTAGATAAATGGAAAAAAGGTATTTTTTCTAAAGTAGATGATGACCACAACTATTTCTGGACGTACCAAGGCGGGACAGTCGGTAAGGCTTATGGAATCATGAGCAAATCAGAAGAAGAAACGTTCATCCTGAATAACTTCGAAGGAGATATGGTAAGTGAAGTTAGCTCCCAGCAATAATTGGCTGGGGGTCTTTTTTAATCATTACCCTAGTTGTCGAGAGATGAAAAAAATTTGAAGCGGAAAAAGAAACTGAAGGAATAAAAAAATGCTCAGAGTACAAAACTCAGAGCAAAAAAAGATTTCGTTATACTTTTCCTCTACCCTTATTTAAAATCCACAACATTTTAAGTATCCTTATTACTTTCCAAGATTTCAACATATCCATGGGTTCCGTCTACTCGTATATACTGACCATCCTTAATTTTTTTGGTTGCTTCATCTACACCCGCAACAGCTGGAATTCCATACTCGCGGGCCACAACTGCCCCATGAGTCATTAAGCCTCCTACTTCCATGACCAGAGCCTGGGCTGAGTTAAATAGAGTCGTCCACCCCGGATCTGTAAAAGGTGCGATTAATACCTCTCCTGGTTTTAGGTTCCCTTGCTCTGGACTTAACACCACTTTTGCATAACCTTCTGTTACACCCGGAGAAACAGGTGTACCAATCAAAGCCCCAATTGGAGCCTGAATATCGCGTCTTCTGCCTGTGATGATTTCGCCTTCGCTGGTCATTACACGGGGAGGGGTAAGCTTTTGGTACCATTCAAATTCCTTTTTTCGCTGATGAATCAACTCAGGTAAATCGCCTGCAAAACGGTTTTCCACTATCGTGAGTATCTCATCTAAAGTTAAATAGAAAACATCTGTCTGATGTTGAAGAATCCCCTTATCGACGAGTTTATCCGCTTCTTCTAAAATAGCCTGTTTGTAAAGATTGAGATGTTGCACAAGCATATATTTTGGATGCTCACGAATGCCCATTCTGTCTCGATATACCTTTATCAACCGAGACATCCATCTTTGTTTAACCAGCCCGCCGCGAGTCTTCCGTACCCGTTTCAGAATGGACTGGCCTGCGTGTTCTGCTTCTATTTTTCCATTGTCATATTTCTCACGATGTTCTCCTGGTTTTAGATTTTGAATATGACTCAAGATCGATGGCACAAGCATGGTAGGGGATTCCCGCCAGCGCGGCTTTGTAATGTCAATTTCCCCTGGACAGCGCATCCCATATTGATCCATATAAAGCTCAAACTCTTTCCGAAAAATGTCCCCTCCTGCTATTTGACTGAGCCCTTCATAAAAGGAATGGTCTTCTGCCTCTTTTAAATATTGGATCACTTCAGGATATGGTCTGGCTGTATCCGCCACATCTCCTAGAGCAAGACCCATTTCACTGGTCACATTGCCAGGTAATGATTTATTAAGGACATAGGCTTCCTGATCGTCTCCTAACCAGCGCTGGGATAAATATTGGATCATTTTAAAAGCCATGATGCCTGACAACGGATAGGGCACCATATCCTGAAAAAATGTCATCATTAACTTCCCTGCACTTTCCTGAACCCATTTCATTCGCTCTGAACCGGATACAAGAGATAGTTCCTCTTTACTTTGTTTAACCAAGGTTTCCATCCATTCATTACACTGCTGAATAGACTTAGATGTATCTCGAAAAAGAATGCTCTTGATGACATTCGTTAATATCGGTTTCATCATTTGCCGGGCTTTCTTGATGACCTGCCTATTCGGCACTGCCTCTTTTAAAAATCGCTCCCGCTGAGTGAATTGAAGAAGAGCATTACTTATTAACTCATCAATATTACTGATCATTTTAGGCATTATTTTGCGAGCGGGTTTCCAATACAACACTTCTGTCGGATTGAGGAACAATCGTCCTCCTGCAGCTGCCATTGCTTCACTCTCGGAGGTGATATTCCTATTTCCAAATGGGAAAAGTGTGCGCCAAAGAGAAATAGCCAGCGGTTTCATCGCTTCTGTCATCATTTGTTGGTGGCCAAAGGAAAAGAAAACCTGCAAGTTTGCGTCGTCATTAAGGTCCGGAAGAGGATACAAGGAGGTAATCGGCCTGCTTTGCAGAATAAATATTTTTCCATTAGCCAGCCCCCACTCAATATCTTGCTCTGTCCGATAATGGTCTTCAATCTTTTTTCCTAGTCTAGCTAATTCGGAAATTTTCTCATCCGAAAGTGCCTGTTTATTCCGCATGTCCGGAGGGACCTCTCTGGTTATCGTACCGCCTTCTGGCAACGCATAAATTGCTACTTTCTTATCTGCAATTTGTTTCTTTACAATTTGTCCGGAACGAACTTGGTATAGATCTGCTGAGACAATACCAGAGACAAGCGCTTCCCCAAGACCAAAACTCGCATCAATCGAGGTGGTTTTTCTATGTCCTGTGACAGGGTCTGCGGTAAACATAATCCCTGAGACCTGAGGAAAAACCATCCGCTGTACCACAACCGAAAGAAATACGGAACGATGATCGAACCCATTTTTCATCCGATACGAAATCGCTCTGTCTGTAAATAATGAAGCCCAGCACTTTTGGGTCGCTTGGAGAAGTTGATCTTCACCGATGACGTTTAAATACGTATCCTGTTGACCAGCGAAAGAGGCTGTGGGCAAGTCTTCAGCCGTGGCGCTCGAACGAATGGCATAGGCAGAGTCTGTTCCAATCCTTTTCCACGCTTCTAAAATCGCACCTCTGATATTGTCAGGCATCGTCAAGGACTCTAAAGAAACGCGGATCCGTTTTCCTAAATTTCGGATTTCATCTAGTTGATCAGGTTTCAATTGGTCAAGGAGGCTAAACAGTTCATCCATTTCATCGCTTGTTCCTAAAAAAGCACGATAGGCGGAAGTCGTAATGCAAAACCCTTGCGGTATGGGAAAGCCGGCCCTGCTCATTTCACCCAGATTGGCTCCCTTCCCCCCAACGAAAGGCAAACTTGATTGATCGATTTCATTAAAACTCAACACATATTGGACCATTTGAATCACCACCCTTTTTAGCATATCTAATAACAAGGCTCTTTTCGTAAACTTTGTTGCTTTTGGAGTTTAAATAAAGGTCATTTACTAAGTTTCTAGGCAATTTTTGCAAATGTTCTTACGAAAAGATGCCACGAA
>NZ_JBALOS010000117.1:2384-20774 GCF_036962765.1 Neobacillus drentensis | reverse complement strand
GGTTGATGAACTTATACGAAAACCAACAATCTATGCGAAAATAACCAATAACAAAAAAACACACGATATTTTCCTATGTGAAAGGCCGTGTGTTTCTCCATGTGATTTTAATGATTGCACCTCTGAAATGATCCCGTTAGTAGATCCTAGCTTTTTGTTATTTTTCCTCCATATCCAATTGCAGGTAACTATAATAGATAAATAACTCGTTCAAGATAAATTCAGCGGAATATTGTTTTGGATCTTGTAAGTGTAAATCAAATAGTATCTTTGTAAGGGTCCCTAATGATAATCGTTTCAATTCCTTTTCGTCCATTAGATAGGATTGATAATTTGTCATTGGTCTTTTCCCCCTAATTGTTATATTCCCCCCCAGAGTACAAAACACATTAAGTTATTTTCTATTTGTTTATTCCCTATACAGGAAACGTTTACATTTTTAAATTTTAATAGAATGCGTACAAAAAAGTTTCATATAAAATCGGGGATAAATGATTCCTTTTCGCTTCATGCATAATCAATAACCTTGTAATTTTTATGTGCTATAACTGTCCTATTTCCTCCAAACTCCAACTCCGTCTTATTATCGGTTATATTTACAATGACAGAATTTTCATTGACCTTCTCAACGACTCCTTGGATTCCATTCTTAAAAAGGATATGATCTCCTATTTCTGCGATCTTCTTTGCCTTGAATTTCATTTCATTCCCTCCAATCTAAAAATACATTAAGCCTTTTACTTTATCATTCTTAAATTCAAAGCCTGGTCCTATAATTATAGTAATAAAATTATAATATTAGAATATGTAAAATGTAGTGTTTATTTTGAAAATACAAAATTTAAGGAGAAAATACCTAGAAAAAAGCCACAGGGACGGTTCTCATGGTTTTGAATGGGAAAGTCAATTTATCAAACAACGGACAAAAACCAGAGGAACTGTCCCCTTGGTCACTTTCACGCTTTGGAGATAGTTGTTCGAGAAACGCCTAATATTCTTGCAGTTTGGCGTTGCGACAGGTGAAGCTTCGGCAAGCTAATGAACTGGAAATCTTCCCGAAACTGGTTGTTAACGCTCACACTCTATGTATATTTCTCAAGGCACGCAAGGGTTGGACAATCATTACTTTTTGGGACAATTTCATCAATTTTCTTACGAATTCAAGAAACGTCTGCATTAAATGCAAACGTTCTTAGGAGGTAAAACTTAATATCTTTGGTCTGGTGTAGTAATAACATATGTACTAGATATTATAAGTGATTGGACAAGTGCTGAGTTAAATGAAAATTTCCCTCAATATGGTTTAATCCATTGGTAATTCAAATGAATTGATGCATAATTTAGAGTGTAGCCGCCCATAACCAATCCTTGACATATAACCTTACTGAGGATCGTTCAAGTACAACAAAGGGCTAATTTTAAAATTAGCCCTCTTTTGATATTAAGGATTAGAAGGAACTACTGTAATTGCTTCCAAGCTGTTCGAACCGTCACCCTTTATTCCGGTAATAACCCATTTTTCGTTCAAATTTTCTATTGTAAGATACGCCCTGACGGATCCTGCATATCCCGTAGAAGCAGCCAGTCTAAACTCTACTGTATAAACCCATACCTCTTTATCCGTTTTACTTCTTTTTAATATGGGATACTTATCAACCCAAGGGCTTGAAAGGCCAGTTACCCAGTTTAGCTCTTCAAATGTTCCTTTCGTCTGCTCCTGCAGATCAGGGGAAAGAACTGCGAATTGAACGGCACCGTTTCTCAATTTTACAGCTTTAGCCCATGTTTTAACAGCTTCCTTTGAAGATTGAGGTGCGATCCAGTCCTGCAACAGCTCAACCTGACGCTGCAGTGAATTTGGGTCCGGTGTAACGTTTGCTGCAACACGATCCGATTTATTCGGATTCGCAGCATAAGCAGCTCCATTTAATAAACCAGTTACAAAGAATATGGAAATAAAAAAAAGGATCCAATTTCTTCTTCTCACAAAGATGCCTCCTTGATTCCGTTTAACTTTCAATCAGCTAAACCATCTTATTGTTTATAAATTTCACCATTTATATTTTTATCATCCTGCCATTTGATTTTTCGCACCTGCCGGATAAAAGACAGAAATATGGTCGACGGTCGATTTTGAACCGACGAATTTTAATTGGAATTTCTCATTGACGTTATACACCCGTATGGTGTCCCCGCCACTGTAACGAACTTCATCTGGTTTGCCAAGTACTCCCTTTACCTCGTCAAAGGTTATTTGTTGAATCTCTTTGGAATAAGAGCGTACATCAAAAATTTGTTCGCCCTTATTAACACCGAATACAATTCCACGGCTGGAATACGTGAAATATCTATTTCCTGCAACAAAATCTTCTTGATCCGGTTTTCCCCATTTTGCGATTACCTCATCAATAACCGTTGTATCTGCAGGAAAACTACAATCTTTGACCGTTCCCACTTTAGCAAGTGTGACAATTTCATCTATCAATGTTGCATTTTTATTTTCCTTCATGTTTTGTTGCGAATTGGATTGATTATTGGATGGATTTTTTGGTGGATTATTTTGGGAAGTTTGATTAGGTGATTGGGTACTAGGATTAGACGTAGATTGCTTTGGTGGAGAGGTTGTAGATTGCTTTCCTTGATCATTAAAACAGCCTGCTAAAAGCACAAATAGGCATGGAATAAAACAAATTTTTAACACCCTTTTCAAATGATTCCATCCTTTCAGTTTTCATTCTATTCGTGAAAGTGGTTAAGTAGTTTTCTTTTATCAACAAGCTTATACACTGTTACATAATTCACAAAAATTGGGCCCTTATTCATGAGGTACTTTGTGAACCACAATATGTTCCATCTGTTTTTCCAAAAAATTAGGTCTGGCTTTAATTAGAATAAAAAGAAGTGTCCTCTAGCTTCAACTACAAGGACACCTTTTCACCTTTTATCTTTGTGCTGCCAGTTGTTTGCTGACAACACGGATTTCTTTTTCAATGACTCCTTCTTTACCAACGACAACAATATTATTCCATCTTCTAGAGAGCGAATATCTTTTAACGGATTCGTTTTGGTAATAACAAAGTCTGCTAGTTTTGCTAAAACGCTTTCATACTTTACAGCTTTAAACTTTTAATTTAGTAGCACGAAATATATTGATTTTTGGAAATTTTTACTCTAATATATTAAAATAGTTAATATTTAGAAATATTAAAAAGTTTAATAGGAGGGTTTATTTTGGAGGTCATCGAGAAAATCAGCAGCTTTGCAGGGAAAACATTTACGTTATGGGTTTTAATCTTTGCGGTAATTGCTTATTCTTTTCCTGAGCATTTTGTATGGTTGGGAGGCTATATTGTTCCTCTATTAGGGATTGTTATGTTCGGAATGGGATTAACACTTGAGTTATCAGATTTTAGAGAAGTGTTTAGAAGACCGAAAGACGTAGCGCTGGGAGTCGTTGGCCACTTCGTCATTATGCCGCTGCTTGCCTTTCTACTAGCAGTTGGATTCGATTTACCGAAGGAAGTTGCTGTAGGTGTCATTTTAGTAGGATGCTGCCCGAGCGGCACAGCTTCCAATGTTATGGTGTTTCTAGCAAGAGGAAATGTCGCACTGGCTGTTGCCATTGCCTCTGTTTCTACGATTCTTGCTCCAATTGTCACACCATTGCTCATTCTTCTGTTCGCAAGCAAATGGGTTGATGTCAGCGTTTCATCCTTATTCCTTTCGATTGTACAAGTTGTCATTGTTCCATTAGCAGTTGGCTTTCTCATTAAAAAATTCTTTGGAAAACAAGCACAAGCCGGAGCAAAAGCATTGCCGCTTGTATCCGTTATTGCGATTGTGTTAATTGTATCTGCGGTCGTAGCCGGCAGCGCAGCCAAAATTGCGGAAACTGGTTTACTTATTTTTGGAGTGGTAATCCTTCATAATCTGCTTGGATTCTTGATTGGCTTTTTCTTTGCCCGTTTATGCGGAATGGATCTTGCAAAACAAAAGGCTGTAGCTATGGAAGTTGGAATGCAGAATTCAGGATTGGGAGTGGCCATCGCCTCCGCACATTTCTCGCCATTAGCGGCAGTACCGAGCGCTATTTTCAGTGTCTGGCATAATCTGTCTGGTTCGGTTCTTGCTAATATTTTTAGCCGTATGAAGGACAAACATCAAAGCGACAAGCATGACATCGCAGTGTAGAAGAAAACACTTAAACCACCCTTTTACACAGCCTAGATTTTTCCCCTTAGATGCTAAAAAAAGCGTAAAGACCTTCAATCAAGGGTCTTTACGCTTTTTTCCAACTATTCAACGCTCCTTTATGTCTAAAAAAGTGCCCTTATAGTCAAAAGTTCCTCCTCTTCTAATAAAGGGCTAACAGAAGCACCTGCATTTTCTTCAACCTGCAG
Organism: Neobacillus drentensis; assembly: GCF_036962765.1. Taxonomy (GTDB): domain Bacteria; phylum Bacillota; class Bacilli; order Bacillales; family Cytobacillaceae; genus Neobacillus; species Neobacillus drentensis_C. The sequence continues at coordinate 16,374 of NZ_JBALOS010000117.1, read as the reverse complement.
CGTTGTTTTGGCACCAGGAATGGCAGTAGAAACGGCAGGATGAGCGAGGACAAATTGTAACGCCAATTGTCCAAGAGTTCGATCCTCGTTCACGACTTCTTTCAGTTTTTCCACTTTCTCCACCTGTTCTTCAAACCATGATTGATTCCAATGCTGCCGAACATCGTTGCCAGTAAAGGTAATTCCCTTCTTGAATTTTCCCGTTAAAAGCCCTTTTTGCAGGGGACCGCGTACGACAACGCCAATTTTCTCTTCCTCACAGTATGGAAGGGTCTCTTTTTCGGCATTGCGATTTGATAGACTATAATCCACTTGCAGGACATCAATGGATTGATTCCGGTTGAATGTTTTCAAGTACTCAAAGTTGTCGGTTGAAACCCCGACAGCCCTCACCTTGCCATCTCGCTTCAAGCGGTCAAACGCTTCAAGGAAAGCCTCCGTTTCCTTTTCGATATGCCACCAGATATGACAGAAATAAACATCAATATAATCCGTCCCAAGTCGCATCAAGCTATCTTCAAAAGCCTTAATCACTTTCTCCGGCTGGTCATAAATCGGCTCCAGTTTCCGCGTATGCCCCATGAGCCCGCCTTTCGTTGAAAGAACAATTCGATCTCTTCTTTCTTTTAAAAGCTCTTGAACTAACCTTTCACTGCGCCCTTCCCCATAAACATCAGCTGTATCAAAAAAATTGACTCCCAATTCAAAAGCGTGATTCATCGCCTTAATCGACTGCTGGTCATCAACTGGGCCCCAGGCATCCCCGCCAATTGCCCATGCACCAAAACCAATTTCAGATACCTCTATCCCTGTTTTTCCAAGTGTTCGATAGTTCATTTTCTCGTCCTCTCCCCATACTATAAAATTTAGTAGTCTATTAAATTCTCACTTTAACTAAACCAAGGTTTTTTCGTCCTTCTCCGCAATGAGGATTCCATTTTCCACTTCTTTGACCCTAATAAACAAAGGTCTCTCGCTGCCATGGGGAGTATCTGGGAAATGGGTCGAAATATACAGTTCACCTTGTAGATTGCGAAAAAGACTGGAATGCCCGGCATTACGATCGAGAAGCAATTGTTCATCATGTGTCCAGGGACCTGTGACCTCACCAGACGTAGACCTCGCTATCGCCACTGTATATCCCCCGAGCCCGCTATCGCCATAGTTGGGCACCGAGTAACTCGACCATAACATCACGAGCTCACCATTTCTGGCTTCATAGATAAAAGGTGCATCCGTCAAATAACCGATTTTTTCGATTCTAGTGTCTCCAAAGTGGCGAATCCAAGGCATCTTTGCGGCATTAAGAATTTCAATCGGCTCTCCAACTGATTGTTTCAGGTCATGAGACAAACGCAGCGCCATGATTTTCCCTTCGTAAATTTGCGTCCACTCATGACAAAACGCCATCCAGCGTTCACCTTTTTCATCTTCATAGTAGGTTCCGTCTAAACATTCCCAATCACTTGGTGTAACAGGACCCTCACTGTGTGGAAGGTATGGGCCTGCCGGATGGTCCGACACCAATATCCCTGTTCCGCGATGATCTCCTATCCCACCCTTAAAGGAAGCAAACATATAAAAACGACCGTCTATTTCAAATACCTCAGGTGCCCAGTAATGCCGCACACCCCAAAATCCTCTCGGCGGTTGAAAAGCGACATAAGGTCCTTCCCAATCCTCCAGGTCCTTACTTACATAGACCTCAAAGATTGGATCCTCGTCCCCACATCCATCGGCAAAAGTGGTGCCGAATAGATAGTATTTTCTTTCTTTATATGAAGTGAAAACAAATGGATCTCTTATATGAATCATTTCCGTTTTAACTTTTTTAACCTTTCGAAATCCGGTGATCATGATTATCTCCTATTATCAACTGGCCATGGGGCCGCTTTTTTCGGAACTCACTGGTTATGAACTGAACATTTATTCCCACTATATTTTCAATCCCTGAAATACGCTCTTCTCCTCAAAATAAACAGCCTTCCCTGTTTTAGCAGATTCATAGATAGCTTCTAAGATTTCCGTTACAACAAGAGCTTCTTCAGGTTTTACAAGCGGTTCGGTATCGTTAACAATACTCTCAATCCATAAACGGGCCTCAAGATCCGCATCACTTTCTTGTTTTCCATCATAGAAAGCCACGCCGCCAGCATTTAATTCAACGTTTGTCGTGAATAATTTCCCGTATTTCTCTCCGTGGATACGTAAGCCGTCCTTCATATCTGCTCCGCCTTCCGTTCCACTTAGGGAGCATTTCGCCTCATCTACCTCGAGCGAATTAAGGGCCCAGCTGGACTCTAAAATAATCGTTGCCCCATTCTCCATGGTAATAAAACCAAAGGCAGAATCTTCTACGTTGAATTTCTCAGGGTCCCATGGGCCCCAGGCATTCGCGGCATCTTTCTTCTGACTTAATTTATGATATGTCCTACCCATAACAGATTTTGGCTTATAGTTATTCATCATCCATAACGTCAAATCAAGCGCATGTGTCCCAATATCAATTAATGGACCGCCGCCTTGCTTTTCTTCATTAAGAAAAACTCCCCAGGTAGGAACGGCGCGGCGGCGAATCGCATGAGCCTTCGCAAAATAAATCTCACCAAGTTCACCACGTTCACAAACCTGATGTAAATACTGGCTGTCCGGACGGAAACGATTATTATATCCAATCGTTAATTTTTTTCCTGAACGTTTAGCAGCCTCCACCATTTGCCGTGCTTCTGCTGACGTCTTCGCCATCGGTTTTTCACACATGACATGTTTACCGGAATCCAGGGCGGCAACCGAAATTTCAGCATGAGAATCGTTCGGAGTAAGCACGTGCACCACTTCGATCGACTCATCCTGAAGTAACTCTTGATAATCGCCGTAAACTTTGGCATTTTCAGCGCCGTACTCCGCTGCCGCTTTTTCAGCTTGTTCAACAAGGACATCACAAAAAGCCACCAATTCAACATTTTTTAATTTCGCTAAGCTTGGCAAATGTTTGCCCTTAGCAATTCCTCCACAGCCAATAATTGCTACTTTTACTTTTTTACTCATCATTTTCCCTCCTAATAATGAATTATTTAATCTCAGTCAGTTCAACTCTTCTTCCTTCTTTAGTAGAAAGAGCTGCCGCCTGATTGATCAAAGTTAACTGAAAGACATCTTTGTTTGTGATGGCAGGTACCGCTCCATCTTCGATCACACGAATCCATTGTTCCATCGGCATCGGAAGAGATGCCGGTAATTCTTTTGGTTCCATCCAGCTCTTCTTATCCTCGTGAACACCTTTGATACGAATTTGATCATCCTCTATTAACAAGGCACCTTCTGTACCATAAAGCTCCAGCTGAAACGGACTTCCTGCTGATAGAAATCCCGTTTCAATAATTCCTAACGCCCCGGACTTGTACTCCACAATGACAACAGCGTTATCATCCACCTCATCGCTTTGAGTGTTTTGTAATCTCGCCGTAACAGCTTCCACATCCCCAGCTAGACGGTTTGTAAGATAGATAGGATGTGCCCCCAGGTCGATTAAGGCACCTCCACCACATTGTTCACGATTGAAAAAGTGCTCAGGAAGCCAGCCCTTCGGATGCTCATCCGTTGAAACCGCTCCATTATGAGCCAGACGGCAGCGAACTGTGGTCAGTTTGCCAAGCAGTCCTTTGTCGACGACCTCCTGCGCATATAAGTAATACGACTCTGTCAATCGAGGTAAAGAGACCATTAATTGGACATTCGCTTCTTCCACGGCAGCAAAAATGGCATTAACCTCTTTACTACTGAACGCTAATACTTTTTCCGTAAAAATATGCTTTTTGTGTTGGGCCGCTACTAAAATGACTTCCGCATGTAGATTCGTTGGAGTAGATACAATCACAGCATCAATGTCAGGATTTGATAAAACTGCTTCTAAATCACGTTCAAATGGGACACCCAACTCCTCCGCCCATTTTTGTCCCCGTTCACTATCTTCGTCCCAAACGAGTCGAATCGTTAGATCTTCACTATTTTCAGCTTGACGTGCATAGTCCTCTGCATGGACATGCCATTTGCTTAATAAGGCAACATTTATCATCGTCATCTCTCCTCTTCATCCCAAAAGTGATTAAAACAAAAACATCCTTCCTCAAAAGAATTTCGAACACTATAGATAAATAGTTTCAAAACAATCTTTTAAGAAAGGATTTTAATGATGGTCATAGATGAAGTTTCCAGGTAGTACTCCTCTTAAAATGGAATTTAAGCCTTTACAGTAGTGGAATGCCACATATCATTCATTTCTTTTATTTTTGCTAACTCACACTTTGGTTCTCTAGTATAAGTTAGTAAACCATTTATCTCTTGTTCTACATCCGTTAATTGCGTATAACAGAATCCATGCAAAACGTTCGAAGCGTAGACCGCTTCCATTACCCGGCGATAATCCGCAATGAACTCTTCTACATTTTTCACAGATGTATAACCCCAGCCGTTCTCTTCACCGACTTTGAATCCGATCCCGCCAAACTCTGTTAATAAGATTGGCTCTCCTTTATGATGAAATCCATCGGCATAGACTCCATGGCCGGATGGTTTGGACGTGAGAAGCGTTTCTTTAGTCGCTAACGTTTCTTTAAAGGCTTCATATTTTGCTCTTTCTTCGTTTGACCCATGACTATAATTGTGTATCGCGCAAATATCCGTTTCGGTAAGCTCCCAGCCGTCATTGGAGATGACTAAACGAGTCGAATCAAGCGAATGGATAAGATGGAACATCGCTAAGGAATGATGCTGCTGCTGCTTGTTCCCTTTTATAAACGGCACTCCCCAGCTTTCATTCACTGGAACCCACGCAACCAGGGATGGATGATTGTAATCCCGTTCAATGATTTCAATCCATTCTTTTGTCAATCTTGCCACCGCATCCTCGCTATAGAATGGCGATGCTGCGCATTCTCCCCAAACGAAGAAACCTAATTGATCGGCCCAATAAAGAAAACGCGGATCCTCTACCTTTTGATGCTTTCTGCAGCCGTTGAAGCCCATTTCTAAAGCCAGTTCAATATCCTTTTTCAAATCCTCATCAGAAGGTGCCGTCAATAGCCCTTCTGGCCAATACCCTTGATCAAGAACTAATTTTTGATAATAAGGTTTGTTATTTAAATAAACCATGCCATTTTCTCGATGAATCTTTCTCATACCGAAGTAAGAGTCCACTTCATCGAATGTCACCTGATTCGCCTCATCTTTCAACGTAATCTTGATATCGAATAAATTGGGGTTCTCTGGTGACCAATTCCAGCCCGTATTATGGAAAGCGGTTCTGAAAATCTTCTTATTATATAGATTAATAGAGCGCTTATTATAGCATTCAAATACCTCAATGGAATCATGAGCGATTTTCTCACCCTTAAAATGAATTTCAATGTCCACCCTCTTGTCAAGAAAATCCCCTAAAACATCAAACTCCACCATAATATCTCCACGATCGATATCAGGTGTTAACCTTAGCTTAGAAATACGGGTCGCACTAACAGGCTCAAGCCATACCGTTTGCCAAATCCCTGTTGTCCGTGTGTACCAAATAGCTTTAGATTTTTCCTCCCAAATTTGCTTTCCTCTAGGAATCGTTTCATCTGTTGATGGATCCTCCACTCTTACGACAACCGTTTCGGTTCCCCAAGTTAATTGATCGGTAATATCGAGTGAAAAGGATACGTGTCCGCCTTCATGGAATCCAGCATACTGTCCATTTACATAAATCCAAGCTCGGTAGTCAACCGCCCCAAAATGAAGAATGACTCTCTGATCATTCCAGTCATGGGGTACCGTAAATTCACGGCGGTACCATACATGATCATGGAAGGAAGAATCCTGTATTCCGCTTAGCTCCGATTGATAAGCAAACGGAACATTGATTTTTTGATCAAACGGATGATCCTTTTGAAACCACTTTTCCTTTAATCCAACATTTCGATCGTCAAACGTGAAGTCCCATTCGCCGTTTAAATTTAGCCATTCTTTTCTTACAAATTGCGGTCTTGGATATTCTGGTCTGAAATTCATGTAGTTCCTCTCCTCATGTTTTCAAAAGAATTTACCGTCCGTCATCCTGATGCCGGACGGTAAGAAAGTCTATATAAATAGAAGGAAATCGACCGTTATCTTCTATTTAATTCTCTTATTTTTTCAAGGCTTACCTTCGGTTCCCTTGACTCTGTAAGGAAACCATTCACTTCCTGCTGGACATCGGTTAATTGTGTATAACAATAACCGCAAACATACGGAGTATCTTGTACAGCCCGCGTGATTTTTCCTACACGAGCAAAGAACTCTAGTTCTGAGTTTACCTGGTCGCCATAGCCCCAGCCATCTTTTGACGCAAAAGCCACTCCGCCAAATTCACTAATAAGAATCGGCTGTCCCTTATATTCATAGCCTTCAGCCATACAGAACTTATCGTTATTATGAGCAATCACATTGCCCGTAATTTGGTCTTTATCTTGATATCTAGCAGAAAATCTCTCACCGCTAGATTCATAATCATGTAGGGTAATAATGTCGGATACCGTATGTTCCCAGCCATCATTGACAATAACCAGGCGCATCGGATCCACCGCTTTTGTCAAATAATAAATTCCTTCCGTAAAGCGTTGCTGCGATTTATCTTTGAAGACATTCCGGATTCCCCAGGATTCATTAAACGGCACCCACGTCACAATCGAAGGATTATTGTAGAATTGGTTCACGATAGCGAGCCACTCTTTCGAAAAATGTTCCACGGCCGTGTCGGAATACTCATAAGTGGATGGCATTTCCGCCCATACGAGCAATCCCTTTTTATCACACCAATAATAAAAGCGCGGATCTTCTATTTTTTGGTGCTTACGGACCCCGTTATAGCCCATCTCTTTGATTAGTTCGATGTCTTTCACAAGCGCTGCATCAGAAGGCGGAGTTAAATGAGATTCCGTCCAGTAACCTTGATCTAAAATTAACTTTTGATACAGAGGCGCATTATTTAATAATACATTCCCATTATATGTAGAGATTTTTCTCATCCCAAAATAGGAATCTACTTCATCGAGTAATACACCGTTTTGATAGAGTTTGAAGGTAACATCATATAAATTTGGATGCTCAGGTGACCATAATTGCAGTTTCCAGTCATGGAATTCATGAAGCAGGTTCAAATTCAACTTCACTTGCTCTCGATCCATAAAGATATTGGCCTTTCTAACGACCTGTTTATCAAACGAGATGATCGTTTCGACCATTACTTCCTCGGATGCCGGAACATTGACCGTAAACTCCATATCAATGGAATTCGTATCAATATCTGGCGTCATTTTTACCCGTTTCAAGGAAACTTCAGGAATAAACTCGATCCATACCGTTTGCCAAATGCCCGTTGTTTGTACATACCAACAGCCGAAATTTTCATCCGTCCAGCGCTGCTTTCCTCTTGGCTGATGACAGCTTTGGCTGTCCTCGACCTTCACGACAATCGTATGTTCACCTGAATGCTGGAGTTTGTCGGTAATATCCAAGGAGAAAGCAGAGTACCCTCCATCATGTTTACCGGCAAACACGCCATCTACCCATACCTTTGTCGTAAAATCCGATGCTTGAAAATGTAAAATGGTTCGTTTATTTTCTCGATGGATGTTGGTGATAGTTTTCCGATACCAAATGATAGGGTGAAATTCCTTTTCGCCAATCCCGCTGGCATCCGTTTCATAGGTAAACGGAACTTGAATCGTCTTAGAAAAAGTTGTGTCTGTTGTCTTAGAAAAGGGTGTGTTTTGATACCATTTTTCCTTTTCCCCGACATTTGCATCATCAAATTGGAACTCCCACTCGCCATTAAGGTTGATCCAATCCTTTCTAATAAACTGTGGTCTTGGATATTCACTTCGTACATTTTTAATGGTTACAGTCATTTCCTCTTGCATCCCCTTTTCTCATTGTTTTTATAAACTGATTGTTACCCAAGAATTACCGAATGATCGTTTTCCAATTTCGCGATCGATTTATTTTTCGCCAGGGCTAAAATTCCTGCGGACAGAAACATTAATGAACTTAGAATATCCATCAGGAAGTAAGAAGCCAGTCCGATACAGATCAGCCAAATGGGCACTTTAACCGTTATCTTATGATCCTTTAAATTTTTTGCGATAAAAAAGTTAATCAAGCCTATTGCCAGGAAGAGCATTCCAAAGGTAACGGTAAACATATATAAACTGCCAAATAGCGACTGTATGGCTTCCACCTTAGCGAACGATGTTTCCTTCATGCCTAGTCCTTGCTTTTTTAAAGATGAAGCATAGAAGAAAATCGTAATAAAGCCTGTTATCATTTCCCATATCGCACCAATGAAGATGAGTTTTCTTTCTAGTTTTCGATTCACAAATGGGCCCTCCTTAACCGTGGAAACGTATTTCTTTTGATAATAGAAAAGCTTCCTATCCCTTTACTCCTGAAGATAATGAAAGAGATTCCAAAAAGTATTTTTGGGTAAATAAATACAAAATAAAGGTTGGAATCATCGCGATTAAGGCCGCAGCGAGCGCATGCCCGATATCCGCCTGGTACATCCCTTGGAGTAACTGTAATCCAGGAGTAATCGGCATTTTTTCAATATCATTAAAGACGATCGATGGCCATAAGAAATCATTCCAGGCTCCAGTAAAAGTAAATAACGCGACGACTGTTAATACTGGCTTTATGAGAGGAAGAATAATTTTAACGAAAATTTGAAATTCCGAAGCACCATCGACTCTTGCCGATTCGTCAAATTCCTTAGGAATCCCCGCCATAAATTGTTTAACCAAAAAGATATTAAACACACCTGCCGCTCCTGGAACGATCGCAGCTAAATAACTGTTCACCCAACCAAAGGAGTCTATGATTTTATAAAGAGGAATGAGATTGACAACACTAGGAAACATCATGGTTGCCATCAAGAAAACAAATAAGGCGTTTCTTCCCTTGAACTGCATTCTTGAATAGCCATAAGCAGCCAGCGAGACGACAATCAGAACTAATAATGTTTGGGATACGGCGATAATTAATGAATTCATGAACCATTTTGCTACAGGTGCACTTGTATTATTAAAGAGCACCTCTTGATAATTCACCAATACCCACTGGATTGGCAGGATGGTAAAGCCGTTTGTTTGGATTTCGGCCTCCTGTTTAAAGGATGTTAGAAAGGAGTAAACCAATGGGATGATCCAAATTAGAGCCATAATGAGCAGAAAAAGGAAAGAAACTATTTTTGGAGCTGAAATTTTCTTCATCAAAAGCACCTCCTAATCTCGTTGTCTCAAAAAGAAAAATTGGATAAGCGAAACAAGCATAATGCATAACCCTAAAATGACAGCCATAGCCGATGCCATCCCTGCGATGGATTGACCCTGACCAAAGGCATCTTGCCTGATATACATTAATAAAACGGCGGTTGAACTATCCGGCCCGCCTTTTGTTAACATAAGCGGCTGACCGTAGACGTTAAATTGAGCAATCGTTGTAATGACGACCGTATATAAAAGCTGGCCTTTGATACTAGGGAGTGTAATTCTAAAGAACTTCTGAATACTTCCGGCACCGTCGATCGAAGCGGCTTCATAATAATCTTTAGGGATGCCATTTAATGCCGCCTGGTAAATAATCATATTGGCACCAATACACCACCACACAGTGACAACGACTAAGGTCATCCATGCATATGGCTGAACCGATGTCCAGTTTGTATCGACTTTGAGGTAATGATTAAGTGGTCCGAAAGAAACGTTAAATAGCATGCTAAAAATAATCATGACGGCTGAAACCGAGAACAAGGTTGGTACATAAAACAACGCTTGGAAAATCTTCATCCCTTTCGGCTTCGCATGTAAACCAGCTGCTAATAGCAAGGGGACAATGATACAGGCCGGGACAGAGTATAAAACAAATTTGAAGGTATTGCTTAATCCTGTATGAAGCTCACTATAAAAAGTAGAGTCCTTATGAAAGAGAATTTCTTTATAATTATCTAGTCCTACAAAATCAGGGGAACTTATAAGGTCCCAATTCGTAAAAGAAATATAGATACCAAATACCGTAGGAATTAAGAAGAAGGTCAAAAATAGTATTAAATGAGGCCCAACGTACATAAGTGGAGTGAACTTAAAACTCATTTTTCTTCCAGTTGAAAGATTTACCGAAGCGGACATATTCGGTTCTTTGCTAACGTCTAAATTATTCATACGCTTTACTCCTATTCCTTTTTTTCGAATAGAGAGAGAATTCCCATTTGGTTTATTTATGGGAATTCTCCAATTGGTTACACGTAAACGATGATCCTTATTCAGAAATCTATGAAAAATGCTATTCCTGATTATTTCTTTTCATCTTGAGCGATTTTATCTTCAACCGCTTTTTGAGCCTTTTTCAGCGCATCGGAAATCTTTACTTTTCCAAATGCAGCGTCACCGGCAATCTTATCGATTTGCTCTGCAACAAAGCCATTGTATTTGTAATCAAAGATTTTCAAAGTTGCCCGTTCCTTTTCATCTTTAAGCAAGAATGTTTGTGGCAGTGTTTGCACTTTTGCGTCATTTACGTTTAATAATGATGCAGGGTTTTGACCTGCCTCAGCCCAAGGATTGGAGTTTTGTCTTACATAATCAAGAAACTTGATAACTCCTTGTGTTCTCTTATCATCTCGATCTTTGCTTTTGAACATGACGAATTGATGGGAAGAAGTCCAGTTCACTACTTTATCAGTTGAAACTTGTGGGAAGTTTGTCATGCCCCACTCTAAAGTTTTGATATCTTTTAAGCTATTTTGCATCCAAATTCCTTCAGGGTAGAAAATGGCTTTTCCAGATTTAAAGAGCTGTGCTGGATCTTGACCATCTTTGTTTGTATATTTTTCAGTAACAAGTGACTTCAAGAATTCTAACGCTTTAGCAGCCTCTGGAGTATCAAGAGTAGGTTTTTCTCCATCACTTGTGATGTCGCCGCCCATTTGATTGTACAGTGATAAGAAGATCGGTCTCATCCAAGTTAATCCGATTGCTGTGACGCTATCTTTTTTAGCAAGATCTCCAGCTGCTTTAATTTCATCAAACGTTACAATATTGTCTTCTAAAGCATGAGGAGCATATTTCTCCACTAATTTTTTGTTGTAGTACATAACAAAGCTGTGTACATCCAATGGAATCGAGTATCTTTTTCCATCTAAATTCCCAATATCCCAACCAGCTTTAACGTAGTTCTCTTCTTTAATATCTGGATAATTGCCTAAAGCATCGTCATAAGGAGTCAACATCCCTTTTTCCACAAACTGCTTAATTCTTTCAGCATGGACGATGGTTACATCAGGGATGTTTTTACCGGAATTCACCACGGTCGGAATTTTCGCATACATATCGTCTGCTGTAATGGAAACATTTTTCACCTTATATTCCGGGTTTGTTTTATTATAATCATCTACGATCTTCTGCATGTTTTTCCCGTCCGGACCTGTAAATACATTCCAGAATACAAGTTCTTTACTATCTTTGCTTGTTGAACCAGATGAACTTTTCGAACTACAGGCCGCTAATGCCAGTGCCATGGTAAAGATTAAAGCAATACTAAAAATCTTCGTGATTCTTTTCTTCATCTTAATCCCCCTACTTTTAATTGTTTTTTATAGATAAAAATTCCCCCTCTCTTCTATCTGCAAGGAAGAGAAAGAAAACTATTACTATTTTAATGGTTTGGTTTCTGGAATTACGGTGAACACGAAACCGCTTTCAAAACTATAGGTAAAAATTGGATTTAAATGATCTTTGTATGACAGTAGAGCTTTAAAATGGTTCTATCCATCCTTAATCCTTCCTTCTTCTATTTTTCGAACAGTAGATTCCACAATGTCTATAATCTTATTAAACTCTTGTATTGCATAAACAGTGTCACGCTGTTTAATTCCAGCCAGCATCGTATGGTGGAATGGGAAAGTATCCTCAAAAATATGATCAATTCCGAAAGGTTTGTTCCATTGTTTATGAAAAGTATCTGTTACAGATTCAACAACACTTTCTAAAAGAGGATTATGGGAAGCTTTATAAATGGCTTTATGGAAAGCCCAATCCACTTTAGCTGAATCCATTCCGGAATCCTTTAATGAAATGGCTTCATCAAGCAATCGTTCCATTTCTAGGATTTCCTGCTCTGTCGCCCTTTGTGAGGCCAATTCCACAGCTTTTCCTTCCAAAGCTCTTCGTAGTTCGCTAATATGTAATAAATAGTTTTTCTCTTTCTCGACATCAATTTTTGCTTCTATCCTTAATAAGTCACCATCTTTAACAAAAATCCCTTTTCCGTTTTGCACCTCAATGACATCGATCGCCTCAAGGAAACGCAAACCTTCGCGGATACTCGATCGGCCAACACCTAGAATGGTTGTTAACTCTGCAACAGATGGAAGTCTATCTCCTCTTTCTAATTGATGTTTAGTAATGAATCTCTTGAGTTCATCTGCGATCATTTCATGCAGGGGAACCTTTTTAATCGTCTTCAAAAGAGGGTCACCTCCCAGGAGTATGATTTATTTACAGCACTGCTTTACTGTATGCCTGTATGATAGGTTGATTCTATTTAAAATATTCAAAAAAGTCAATTCATAACGATAAAATTTGTAATAAAAAAATACATGTTTGAATAGGTAAATATAATCATTTATGCTGCCACATAAATACCTGCCCATCAGTCATCACTGGGAGAAACCCCTTGACTTCTTCCTTCACGAACGCCTGACTAAACTTGTTGATATTATTATTACATGTTTTATCGTTATATTTCAAGTATTTTTATAACAAAAAAAAATACCCCAGCCACTAAAGGCCGAGATAGGATGGACTAATCGTATCGAATATTTAACAAAATCCCTTGTTCATAGTTGCCAAACTTAGGGCCAAACAGGTTCATTCCGCCTTTGTTGACGGCATCCTGCTTAACGCCAAATTTAACGGACACAAACGGTCTTGATTCCAGATCCAAATCCATTATAGTGATGTCAGAGATTTTTACACCATCTATAAAACTTCCTTCTTTATTGATCTTCCAAGATTTCAAAAGCCCAAACTGAGTATTATTCGTTTCCCACCACATCGGAGTGAGAAATCCCCTTTTTCCGCCAAAATCACCTGGAGAAATCCACATACCTACCTCCTTACCGTTGATCCAGCACGTGATATCGGAAGGCCAATCATCCTTATAATAAGGGGCCTCGGAGCATAATTCGGCGGATATATTCAGCTCTTCTACGGCGGCTCCATAAGGAATCCTGTTCGGGAAGTGATACTCTACAAATCCGCTTCGAAACCATAACAGCTGGGCACGCTTCCGCTCTGGTTCATAGAAAGCCCTCGGATCGTCAATCATATTAATAACCCCGTCCTCGCTTAGAAGACCGCAGGTAGGCTCGGCTTCACAGCTGACAAATTCGCCAATTGGCATTTCAATCGAATACGTTTTTTCTTCCGCGGGTTCGTCGTCCTTCAGATTGATGACAATTTTATCAAAGCGATTCGTGTTTACCTTTTGCGACCCTCTCCCTGGAACCATTTCGGTAGAGATCAGCTGAGCATCCTCGAGTTTCTTAATATTTACGGCCGCTGTCGAGAATGGAACACCCAATTTCTCGGAGAGCTCATTTACATTTAGCGGACCTTTGGTTAGGATCCGAATAATTTGCATCCGCTGCTCGTGTCCCAGTGCCTTACAAATCTCGATTGCTTCTTCAAACGTTAAAGTTAGTGTTCTCACAATGACCATTCCTTTTATTACGAAATTACTTGTAATAAAATTATCCTCATATGTCTTTATAAAGTCAAGGCCAAAATTCTAAATACTTCCAAAATCAGAATGGGGCCCAGGCACAGGATTAAAAAATCCCCTTCATCACTTTTGTTTCCATTAGGGAAATAAAGTGAGAAAGAGGATTTGAACCGTCATTATTAAAGGCTATTTTCGCATA
>NZ_JBALOS010000117.1:0-2306 GCF_036962765.1 Neobacillus drentensis | reverse complement strand
TAGAAACTTAGTAAATGACTCTTATTAAGATTTAAAAGCAACAAAGTTTACGAAAAGAGCCTTATTAAATTATTATAGGAACAAACCTACGATAGTTCCAGTTAAGATTGATCCCATTGTTGCTACTAATAATACCTTTAAACCAACCTTAGCTAACTGACTTGCCTTTTCATTATTGATGGCCTGTACAGTTCCTAAGATAATTCCAATAGAAGAGAAATTAGCGAAGGATACTAAGAATGATGATACGATACCTACCGTCTTATGAGACATATGAGGGATCATTTTCATAAAGTCTAACATAGCGACGAACTCGTTAGCAGCTACCTTAGTACCCATGACTGAGCCAGCTTTAACAATCTCATTTGAAGGAATACCCATGATCCAAGCGATTGGCGCGAATACATATCCAAGTACGCCAGTGAAAGAGATACCGAAGATTGAAGTGAAAATCCAGTTAACAGCCGCGATCAATCCTACATAAGTGATAAGCATAGCGCCTACGATTAAGGCTGTCTTTCCGCCGAGCAATGTCCAGTTGCCGATTGCTTCGAAAAGAGATTTCTCAGGAATCATTCCCTTAATATCTATTTTTTCATCTTCTTCTTTACGAACAGGACATACGATCGTTGATAGGATAAGTCCAGAGAATACGTTAATTGGTAACGCAACCAATACAAACTCCGCAGGAATCATTTGCATGTAAGCACCTAAGATGGAACAGCTTACCGCAACAAGAGAAGAAGTAACAACAACGAACAAGCGGTTACCAGAAAGATTAGGAATAAATGACTTAACAGAAAGGATAGCAGAAGTATCACCAAATACCATAGAATTCACCGCAACAAATGATTCCACTTTTGGTAAACCTGTTATTTTACTTACTGCACCACCAATGTATTTAATAGCTAATGGTAATATTCTTGAATAAGTTAAGATACCAAGAAGAGCTGTTACGAATACAATCATCATTAGAACATCCACAAAGAATAAATGCTTTCCTGCAAGGTCACCGAATACGAATGAGATACCGTCATTCCCGAAAGAAAGAACTTTGTTAAAGCCATCTACAATTTTGTGCAGAACCTTTTTACCAATTGAAGTATTAAGCATAAACCAAGCTATAAGCAACTGAACAGCTGCCATGACACCAACGGCACGATAGTTTATGTTTTTCTTATCATTTGACATCAACCAAGCTATACCTACTAGAGCTAGGATTCCAATGATTCCGATTATGATTGACATATTATTTTACCTCCAAAGCATTGATTACTTGAATTGTTTGATCGCTATTGTCATTTTTATATGATATTTTCAATCAGAAAAAACTTACAACAAAATAGACAATAGCTAGAATTACTACGCAGATCCAGATTTGATGGACAATTTGTGTATTCCAGTTCCCTTTAAAATAAAGGATCTCTGGTATGGTCAACGTTACCCATGACTGAACAAATGTAACCATTCCAGTATAATGTTCCATTTTCTTATTAAGTGCATTTGATAAAAAGAAAGAACAGATACCATAAGAATGCCCACATGGCCCAAGTTAATGCATTGACAACATTATGAAGGTGAATAATAGATGTTAAGGTATATACCACCCCAATAATAGCAACCCATAGACTAAACCAACCGAGTCCACTTCCTTCAAGCCCCTTCAAAAAGGTGAACCCAACATATAAATAAGTTAAGCTAATTAATTGTTGTAAAAAGTATTTTTACAACATCGCCCTCCTTCACCTTCATCACGGTATTTTCTAACACTCCACGTGAGCGCTTTCATTATTTTAAAATTACCTAAATAAATATATCACACATTCTGAACAAATGTTAAATTATATTTGAACAAAATGTTAATTTATTTTTTACCATTTTCCGCAAAGATGCCCAATTTTATATATTTAATAATAAAACACACAAATTCATTATTAATAAATGAAATTTTGTCAAAAACAATGTGAAAAAATGTAAATATTACATACATAAGATGACACTTTGCAATGGCAATTTATTTAATCAGTGAAAAGAGGTGAATGGTCAGTAGTCAGCCTTGTGCATCTACTTGCGGGGGTTGGTGCATTATCAGGGTAATATGTTTATATAGGAGTCCCGTGAGATTTCATCTTAGGAATCTTGAATATATGTTCGTCAAATTAACTACCAATAATCGGATTATTTATAGAAACGAACGAGATGAGAAAATGTTACTGAAAGACAGTATCTATGATCCAAACTAGAAAAAATGTTTATCATTGAGGGGCCGATAGACAAAATCGGTGAGGAAACTGAAAAAATGTCTA
>NZ_JBALOS010000116.1:20789-28231 GCF_036962765.1 Neobacillus drentensis | reverse complement strand
GAATATCAATAAAATAATGTTATGGTTACCATAATGTCTTTTGATTTTACATTAACATCGCCTTCATTAGTATTTTGGGAATGTTATTACAATCTTGTACTGTTTGTATCACTTTTGGCGGTTTGTAATATTTAGCTAATAATAGAGTTACAACAAGACCAACGCCTCCAATATTATAAAACATAACGCGCCAGCCCCAAGTATCTGCTTTTAAACCAGTAAAGTATAAAGTGATAGCCGACCCTATTAACTGAGCAACAAATAAAATGGACTTCGCTCTTGCCTGAACTTCTCTTTTGAAAATTTCTGTAATAGCTACACCAAAAAAAGAGTGTTTAAATTGACAATCCTCAATTTTAACACCCTCCATTTGAATGGCTTTTTATAATAATTAATCGTTAAATTCGATAACTGCTCTTCCTACATTTACACAATTGCAATCATGGAAAGAATCAAATGCATGATTAATATCTTCTAAGGCAATCCGATTCAACACGAGCTCATCCAGTTTGAATTTCCCATCTAAATACATTTCTGCAATGATGGGGAAATCACGGAATGGCTTCACATTACCATCTAACAGCATTCCTTCAAACATTGGACCGAATGCAGAATCGCATAAGTGAACTTCCCCGGTCACGCAAATTTCACATGTTCCGCAATATGTAACCCAGCTTAAAGCTACTTTCACGTTGGTGACATTTGCCCCAAACGCTTCAGCAATTCCCGCTCCCTCATGTCCAAGAATTGTTGGTGTCGGCGGAGTCGGTTTAAATCACTGTGGCTCACACCTGTTGCTTTAATTTTCACTAGAACTTCATTCGCTTTTGGTTCACTAAGTTCTACGTGTAGAATGGATAAAGGTTCGCCGATTTCAGGCATTTTTTGCAATGAGTTCATCTGGTTTAATTGATTTTCTAGCTTCCTTCTTTACTGACATTCTAAAGATTAACGTCATGAAGATAGCGAGGATAGCCGCGCAGGCACAGAAGATGAAGTATCCATTATATCCACCGTTAGGTCCGTATGTTTTAAACAATACAATATTGACGATAGGCATTAAAATATCAGGTGTATAGCCTATAAAGGATACAACTCCAATCGCCAGACCGAGCATCTTTTCATCTACCTTACAATCTCCAAGTAACGACCAGTAAAGACCTCTAATGGTATAAATCATTAAACCAATCATGACGACTTGGATTTTAAAGTAAATGAGAGGCATCGTAATTGGTAAGATTGATATAGCAATTAAAAAAGTGGCAGCTAACCCTAAGGCGATCATGAGGATACTGCTTTTCCCAAATTTATCACCTAAAAATCCGCCTAACAACCCGCCAATCGGCCGCATCCAAAGCATTAATACAGTCACTTCACCTACAGTTGCGGCATCAATTTTGATGTTCGTTTGTAAAAATCCACCCTGATAATATACGGCCCAGGTCACAATATAAGACATAAATATGATGCCGCCTAGCAGCCATATGAACTTATTACTGAATAGTTGTTTGAAATCGTTCACATTAATTTTTTTACTGGTTTCTGCCGCTTTAGAAGAAGATTCTTTTTTAATAGAAGATTTGTCTTCTTTAACAAAAAATAAAATAAGTACGGATACCAAAATAAGCGCAGCAGAGTACATGTAAACCACAAATTGTAACGCTTCTTTCTTATGAACCAATTCTGTACTGTCTCCCAAAACGTTTGTAAAAATAAATAATGCGATACTTGCTAATATGGCCTCTACTAATCCACGGCCACCATCTAAAGCACCAAAAAATCTTCCTTCTTCTTCCTTTTTAGATATTAACTTTACAAGTTTTAAATGAGCTGCCCAAAAGGTGAATACTGAAAAAAATCCCCAAATACCAAATATCACTAAAACCATTGAATAGCTCGGAACTTGAGCAAACCATAGTCCGGTAAGTCCACAAACCAAAAGTGAAATGAATAAAAGTTTTTTTGCGGAAAATCGATCAGCAAGCCAGCCACTTGGAGAGTATCCCACAAGATAAGCCACACCTAAAACGGAAAAAATGCCATTTAATTGTTTAAGAGTTATTCCGTATACTTCCAAAATCGTTTCTTGATAATTTGTTTTTAAATAGATAAGTGGAAATATCGATCCTGCTGCTAAAACAATGAGGAAAAATTGAAAATACCTTTTATAATTTTTCACTGCCACAAAATCACTCTTTTCTTAACTAAAAATGGGATAAGATAGTTTTAAAATTTCATCGGTATGAACTCTCACCTTTTTAACGACAGTATCGTTAATGGTATTGTAGAGTACGTGATTTTTTTGGTTCGGTATAAACGTTTGTTGAGTTTTAACCATTTTACTTGCAGCCTCATAAAAATCTTTGTAAATCGATAGATGTTGGCAGACACATATAGCAGCTCCTAAACACGCACTACTGCTGCCTGCACGTCTGTGAACTGGCAGTCCAAAAAGATCCGCAATAATTTGCATTATCACATCACTTTTGGAGCCCCCGCCTATTACGACTAAATCATTTAACTGTACGTCTATTTCCTCTAACATATCATCAATATTGTTTTTAATATTAAAAGCAATCGCTTCCAAAATTGAACGGTATATATGGTATTTTGTATGGCGCTGATCAAAACCAATCATGACACCTTTTCGATATGGTATAGATGGTGTCGATAACCAGTCTAAAATGGTAATCAGACCGTCACTGCCGACTGGAACATCTTGTGCTTTCATATTCAAGTATTCCTCTTCCAATACACCTAGTTTTCTTGCTTCTGTAACGAGTTCTTCACCAATCAGCTTTTTAAACCAACTCACGGTCCACATACCACGTCTTATTCCATTTGATTCATAAACATATTTAAATGGAATACATGCAAGCGTTGGAAAGAAATTAAGGGCATTTTCCTTAAATTCATTTCGTAACAGCATGGACGAAATGAATGTTCCAAGCGAGATCATGATGGTACCTTCGTCCTTAATTCCGGAACCCAGCGCCTCTACAGCTTTATCGTTAGCTGTCGCTACTACTGGTATATCATGATGGAAACCAAACTCCTCGACCAATTCTTGTCTAAGCATTCCCAGCTTTTCGCCTGGTTTTACAAGATCAAATACCATGTCTCTTTGCAATCCATTTGCCTCAAATACTTCCTCGTCTTTCGACCAATCCAACGTTTCACGGTCCAATGGCCAATGAACTTCATAATTGGAAGCAGTGTCTTTAAATTCCCCTGTCAACCGAAAGCCTAGATAACCAGAGGTAGTCGTCACATACTTTACTTGATCATCAGAATGTACATATGGTTCGTTAAGTCTGGAATCCATCCAGCTTATCACAGGATAAGCTAGATGGCCCTCTTCCTTTAATAAAACACGACAACATCTAATGGTACAAAGTCCAATTCCAGCAATGTCTTTAGGATTGCCAGTAAAATGGGCTAGACAATTTTTAATAGCTCCGTACACACTGTCCCATAAATCATCTTCGGGATGGATGACAACCCCTGGCTCAGGTGATAGAGTTTCTTTTAATTGAAAAGATCCGAAAGCAACTTCATTACCTTCAACATCATAAATGGCTACTTTTGTACTTTGCGAGCCATTATCAATCCCCATTACATACCCGCTCATATAATCACCTTTTATTAACCTTTTATATATTTTATGCCCTCTTCTTGAGGGTAGATTGTACCAAAATTCATGATGCCATTAGGGTCAAAAGCTTCTTTTAATTTTTCTAACATATAGTAAGCAGATCCATGCTCTTCTTCTGTCCACTCGGTACGATATTTTCCAATACCATGGTGATGGCACATGGAACCGCCAAGTTTCAATGTTTCTTCAATAATAATGGAATGGATTGGATGATGATAAATTCTCATTTCATCCTCTGGTGCACAATTAATATTATAGTTATAAACAAAGTACATATTGGTTCCATTTAGATAACTATGGGATGAGTGTCCACCAAGCATGGTTATATCTTCAATTCTGTCAAACTCTTCCATAACTCTTTTCATTACATTGTGATAAATCTTTGTAATGTTTTCCCAGTCAGCTGATACTTCCGTTGTAAAACCATCATGCTTATGATGATCAACCATTGTTTGGAATTCACGATCAATGTGTCCCTGCGTCCAATTCAAGTTATTAAACCAATTTTCGATTAATTGGTCTTCAACTTTTTCAACGATTCCATCTTGGAATTTAGCAACCGCTTCTTCAATTGCTTCATTCGTTGCCTTAACAATACCAGCTGGCCCTTCTGTCATAAAAATCAACACACATTTGTCTTTATAGAAATGAGAGAAATGTTGTCTTGCGTCTTCTTCAGAATAAACACGTGCCACAGATGGTCTAAAACCGTTTGTAATCACTTCTCTTAAAACTTTAATACCCGTATCAACATCTTTTAATAAATAACCATGGAACACATTGTTTTTAGGATAGTATTTAAAAATTTTCACCGTAACTTCTGTGATATAACATAATGTTCCTTCATTGCCGATGACAATGTGTCGAATATCCGGTCCTCCAGCTCTTCTTGGAACATTTTTGATTCGAGAAATGTGACCGTTTGGAAATACACATTCTAATCCAACAACCATATCTTCAATCGCACCGTATAAAGTGGAGAATTGTCCAATACTTCTTGTCGCCAATAATCCACCAAATTGTGCAACTGGTTTAGACTGTGGAGAGTGACCAGTTGTGTAACCAATTTTACGCAGCTCATCTTCCAATGTTTGTAGTTTTACACCTGCTTGGACAGTTGCTTGCATGTTATATGGATCGATTTTAATGATATTATTCATTCTTGACCCATCGATAACCATAGCGATTTCTTTCCAGTTTTCCAGACCGCCTTCTGTAGCTGTTTTTCCACTACGAGGAATCACATTGATCTTGTGTTCATTACAGAACTGCAGAAGTGCCTGTACTTCTTCTGAAGAATGTGGATATACTATCGCCATTGGCATTGGAACGTCAAGGACCTTTTTAGCTTTTGCATATTTTTTATATCGGTCAGAAGATGCATCATATAATGCTTCATGATCGGTATTAATTTGTTCGATTGAAATAATTACCTCTAATTCTTTTAACAATTGTTCTTTAATCTTCGTAGTTTCTTCTTTTAATAATTGTTCATTCGCCATCGCAGCATTTCTCCTTTTATCGATTTCTATATTTCGTTATCGTACTAAGTATCCGCCATCAACATTCACGAGAGTTCCATTTACATAATTGGAAGCGTTTGAAGCTAGATATACAACTGTACCCATTAAATCTGAGATATTTCCCCATCTATTGGCAGGAATATGATCTAAAATCCGTTGATTGGCTGCAGGATTCGCTCTAGTCTCTACAGTAACGGCAGTAGCAAAATAGCCAGGTGCAATACCGTTTACTTGAATATTGAATTGAGCTAATTCATCACAATATGCTTTTGTGAAGCCTGCTAAACCGTGTTTCGTTGCCGCATATGCAGGTGACCATTGACCTCCAAGGTAGGAAAACAAGGAACAAGTATTAATGATCTTCCCGCTTTTTTGTGGAATCATATACTTCGCCACTTCATGAGATAATTCAAACGCTGCAGTTAAATTGATTGAGACCATTTTATCCCATTGAAGTCGAGTAAACTTCGTCACATCTGGTTCATTGATACAAATGCCTGCGTTGTTCATGAGGATATCTATTTTTCCAAATGTATTGATACATTCTTCTGCAATTTTTTTACAAGCACCCTCTTGAGTAACGTCTGCAATCATCAAATGGTACCGGACGCCTTCTGCTTCAATCATGTTTTTCGTTTCACCATTGTCATCAGCGATGCTGACTGCAAAAATGTCTGCCCCTGCTTTTGCCAGCGCTAAGGCAAAGCCTTGCCCCAATCCTGAATTTCCTCCAGTGATAATGGCCACTTTTCCTTTTAAGCTAAAAAAATCCATTGAGAAATCTTTTATATCGATTTTTTGAGTATTCATGTTTAACCCTCTTCTTAAATGGTTTTTATTATTTACAACGTTAATTTACTATAAATACCTCCAAATGTAAACGGATTCTTAAGAAAATTTTCTATTTTTTTAAAAAAAAATTTATATTGTGGAAAATTTTCCACTATGGTATACTTTCATTAAGCACTAAAATGAGAAGAGAGGGAAAGACCATAAATATTAATTTAAATAAATTAAATGAGCTGGAACTTTCGGTTCATAATAATCTTTCTGAAATTATTAAAGAAAAGGATCATTTAAAAATATTAGAGGCCGCTGAGTATTGTAATGTGTCTTCTTCAAAAGTATCCAAACTTGTAAGAAAACTTGGGTTTGAAAGTTTTAAACAATATAAACAATTTTTTGGCGGTCAGCCAATCATTCAGGAAGACAAAAAAACTTCAAGTGAGCTTGAACGATTAAAACACTTTATAGATAATTTCGACCCCACATTAGTGGATGAGTTTTTAACTCTTTATAAGAAGTACAACAGAATTGTGCTATTTGGATTGGGTCCATCCTTTATTTGTGTAGAATACTTTGCTTATAAGCTTGCTCTTGTTTCTGGAAAACATATTTTAGTGAGCCAGGGAGAAGATCATGCGAAGCATTTAGTGGATGAGGACACGCTTTTAATTGTTTTTTCCGTAACCGGCAAATTCGCCTCTTTTGAAAACCTTTTCAACGGAGCAAAGTCTAAAGGGGCTGAAATATTGTTGATTTTGGAGGAATATGACAATTCTCAAACTTTACAAGTAGATAATATATTTTACTTAACCAAATCTGCTCAAAATGGAAAATTGTTACCTTATGAAAAAACTCGAACTGTATTCTTTATTTTTATAGAAGAAATTATTGTAAAATTAATGGCAGAACGAGATGCATTAAAAAAGGATGAATAAAAGAACAGACCGTCTGGCCATGAGACGGTCTGTTTTCTTATTTTATATAGTTAATAGACTGTCAGACGTATCTGCTAGTTCCTTTTGTTCTTGTGATGAAAACTCAACCACTGTTCTGCCAACGTTGATGCAATTGCAGTCATGGAAGCTGTCGAATGCTTTATTAATGTCATTTAGCTGGATACGATCAAGGACGAGTTCATCCAGCATAAATTTGCCATCAAGATAAAGCTGGGCAATGATAGGGAAGTCGCGATAAGGCTGTGTATCTCCATAAAAGCTGCCCTTCAGTATTTTACCGACGCGATGGAAGCCTCCTGCTGGCAAATTGAGTGCCATAGCTGGGTTGAAAGCTCCCACTACCACAACGGTACCGCCTTTTCTTGTTCCTTTCCAAGCACTTTCTGTCGCTCCTGTGTGGCCGGAGCAGTCGATAGCGAAATTTACACCGAATCCGCCTGTCAGCTCTTTTAAAGCTTCTTCTGCATTTTGTTCTGCAACATTAACCGTATGAGTAGCCCCGATTAAAAAGGAAATAAGAAA
>NZ_JBALOS010000116.1:0-20775 GCF_036962765.1 Neobacillus drentensis | reverse complement strand
ACAACGGGTACAGTTTATAGGGTTAGTTGCCTTTCTTTAAAATGAGTTGCGAGATACACTCGACGTGTGTGGACTGTGTAAAAAACGGAAACTTTAATCATAGATAAAACCTTTTTTACTTATAGAACGGTTCCCCGTAACGAATCAAAATGAGATAAAAAATCTAGTTTCATTTTAGACATGCTTCCCGGTTTCATTGTTTTTCTTTAATAATGGAAGCAGGAACTCCAGCTTGTAATCGCTGCTTCATAACTTTCATGTAAGGATCAATGTACGTGAAATATTTTTTATAGGATGCACAAAGATAATTTATTCCTGGTTCATTTTGTTCTGAAACTAGAAATCTGTGTTTTGGGCATTCACCATGACAAGCAAATCGAACCTCACAATTTCTGCACACAGAAGGAAGGGTATCCCGCTTCCTTTTTGCAAAGGCATGCTGTGACGGCGAATTTATCATATTTAGTAAACCGTCATTAATGTTTCCCAAGCGGTATTCAGGATAAACGTAATGATCACAAGAAAACAGATCACCATTATGTTCCATCACTGCTGCTCTGCCGCACTCCTCTGCAAAAATGCAGATGGGTGAAGGAATTCCCATCCAAGAGGCAAGAGCCCATTCAAAGTTCATGACAAAAACGGAACCTACATCCTGCTGTACCCACTCATTAAAGACTTGAATAAGAAACTCTCCATACATTTCAGGCTCCACCGACCATGGTGTTACAGTTTGCTGTGCTTCTTCCATGAATAGTGAAGGAGGGGCTGCATGTCGTAAACCCATCTCAGTACCTTCCCGTTCAACGACAGGGATAAACTGAATAAATTGAATGTCGTGCTCCTTAAAAAAATGATAGATTTCCAGAGGCTTATAGGCAGAATGTCTCGTAACGCAGGTAAGGATGTTAAATTCGACCTTATGCTTCTTTAACAGCGAAAGTGCCTTCATCACCAATCTAAATGTCGGCTTTCCACCTCGGTCAATCCTGTACTGATCATGGATATGCTCAGGCCCATCTAAGCTTAAACCTACCAAAAAATGATGGGTAGATAAGAACTCACACCACTCGTCATTTAAGAGGGTTCCATTCGTTTGGATCGTATTCGTGATCTGTTTCCCACCCGCATGTTTTTTTTGCAGTGACACCGCTCTTTTAAAGAAATCCAGTCCCATTATGGTTGGTTCACCGCCCTGCCATGCAAAAACAATCTCTCGTGTGTGCTGGGAGGCAATATATTGTTTAATATAAGACTCTACTATTTCATCAGACATTCGAAAAGAATGACCTTTAGGGTAATAAACCTCCTTTTCTGTGTAGTAGCAGTACTTGCAGTCAAGATTACAGATTGGACCGGTCGGCTTAGCAAGGATGTGAAAACTATTGATATTCCCCATATTGGCTACCTGCTTTCTCTAGAGATACTGAGTCGTTCCATTTACCTGAATGCAGATTAAATCTCTTTTTTTCTTTTTTAAAAAAGGATCCACATAAGTTTCAATAACTGCTTTCTCAATATGCCCGCTAAACGGAAATTCCGGCACTGGGTAGTTCGTACTTACGGAGGTTAATCGATCCCTGCCGATATCTAATCCCTCAACAGAAAGAACAAATGGCAACGTCCGAGGCATAAAAACGGCCCCAACCTGTCGGCCATTAATAAAGAGCTTGCCCGTTCCTTGAATGAACCTTTCTCGTCTAAATTCAAACAAAATGGTTGAATAACCTACTGGTACTTCAAGAGAGGATTTTATTTTATAGACTGTGCCAACATAATTATATTCATAAAAGAGGTAGTTATCCTTAATATACAATGTATAACCGCTTGAATAATTGCCATGTGCGATTAATACACCTTCAGCTGTACGATTCAAACGAAAGATTGGAATGGTGATGGAATAAGAAGTAAGGGTTAATTTTGGAGCAGCACTTGAGGGTAAATGGGCCATTCCCGGATAGAAAATAAATATCGATCGCCCTTCCTGCAACCCTTCGTACCCTTTTCGAAATGGACGGTCATCGAGCGGCAATACCCCGAAATTCGTAGCCTCCTGCCACCACACTTCGATAAGTTCTTGTAATTTTTCCGGATAATGATCTGCAAGATTATTCTTTTGCGAAAAATCATTGTTTACATGGTATAACTCCCATTGATCTCGATAAAAAGGAGTACCAGCTTCATGATTGGTAACGGCAACCCATCCATCCTGCCATATTGCCCGGTTTCCCAACATTTCAAAATACTGTTTTGTTCTCTTAGATGGGGCGTACGGTTCTGTAAATGTATCGAGCATACTCACCCCATGAAACGGCATTTGTGGAACACCTTCAAATATTTTTGGAGCCTTAATGTCGAGAAGATTTAATATCGTAGGAGTAATGTCAATGGCATGATAAAATTGGGAACGAACTGCACCTGGATCGGGAATACTTTGAGGACAATGGATGATGAGGGGTACATGTGTGCCGCCATAAAACGTATCTTGTTAATAATATTTAAAAGGTGTATTCGCAACCTGCGCCCATCCTTTAGGATAATTAGAGCTTGCTTGCGGTCCTCCTATTTGTTCTATGTGATGAAACATTTCATTTACGTTTTCTTCGACACCATTAAAGTAGGCGGAATCATTAATGGAACCATTGTAGCTTCCTTCCTGACTGCCTCCATTATCTGAGAGTAATACAATAATTGTATTATCAAGCTTGTTTTTGGATTTTAAAAAAGTGAGCAGTCTGCCAATTTGCTGATCTGTATGGGTAAGAAAGCCTGTATATGTCTGTTGGAATCTGATAAACAAGGCTTTTTCTTTCGGTGTCAATTCATCCCACGGCTTAATCCCCGGATTTCGATCCACAAGTTCCGTGTCCGGCGGGATAACGCCCATATCCTTTTGACGTCTGAACCTTTCTTCCCTTATTTGATCCCATCCTTTATCGTATACCCCTTGGTATTTTTCAATAAATTCTTTTGGGACTTGATGTGGCTCATGCTGTGCTCCAAAAGCAAGGTAAAGGAAGAATGGACGGTCCGGTGTAATTGAAATATGATCAGTCAAAAATTCCAGTGTTTTATCAACCAGATCCTCTGATAAATGATAGTTGGATGGATGTGGCCTCGCGACACGATGATTATCGTATACCAAATCTGGTGCATACTGATCCGTCATCCCTAATAAAAATCCGTAATACCGGTCAAAGCCTTTTGAAAGTGGCCAATTTCGAAATGGCCCGCTTGAGGCTGCTTCATGCCCTGGAACAAGGTGCCACTTTCCAACCATATAGGTAGCCATTCCATTCAGCTTTAAGATCTCTGCCAGGGTGGCGGCTGACTCTGAAATTCTCCCGCGTTTATTAGGATACTCCGGGCCCCAATCTATTTCGGTTATGATTCCAACCCCGACCGAGTGGCAGTTGCGCCCTGTGAGCAGGCAGGCACGGGTTGGAGAACATAATGGAGTGACATTAAAGTTATTGTAACGGAGGCCGTTTTCTGCCAAAGAGTCAATATTAGGTGTCTCTATCTCTGAGCCATAACACCCCAAAGCGGAAAAACCAACATCATCCAGGACGATATAGATGACATTAAAATCTGTTTTCTCTTCAAAATTTTTCTGGTCTTCCCTCATCTTCACCACCAGCTTTCCCAAATTACTGTTTTAGAGGATTTCTAGATAATGGATTACGTATAGTAAGTAATTTATTAATGGGGGGTTTTTATTATGAAAAATCACTGATAAAAAGTAAAAAAGACTTCCTGCTTATTGCAGGAGAGCCTTGTATAAAACCTTATTGACGGTATATGGAGAGCACGATGGGGACGAAAAGGATAGCGCAGGCAAGTATGGCGATCCCAACTGCTCCTCTATAATTTCGCTGACGCCATATGACATTTTCATGGACAACAGGAATGGGGATCAATTATGGCAGCTCAACAAGCCTCTAAAAAATACTCCACGAGAAAAGGTGCGTCACCTCCGGTAATTACCACAGCGAGGTCAACCACCATTCATCATTAATCCTATGCTGATAATCTTAGCTTTTTTTCTTTTCTCCTTCTATATGAATACAATGCAAATAATAGAATAAACCATAGTGGTGTCCATAATAAGGCCGTGCGTGTAGCTTGAGCAAACAGCATAATTATGAGAATCATAGCAAACAAAATTAGAACTGCGTAATTCATAAATGGTGTAAACGGTGCTTTAAAAGTTGATTTTTGCTGTAAGTCGGGACGTGTTTTCTTATACCTTACATGACAAATTAGAATGACACCCCAAACCCAAAGAAAACAAATCGCACTAATGGTTGTTACGATCCCAAAAGCTTGTTCCGGGATAAGTTTGCTTAAAAGAGCTCCCCCCGTTAAAACAAGCGTAGAAATCAATAAAGCGTTACTTGGTACATGATTTTTATTCAACTTGGTAAAGGGAGCTGGCCCCTGATCATTATTGCTTAAACTAAATAAAATCCGGCTTGTGGAAAACATCCCGCTGTTACAAGCAGAAGCGGCTGAAGTTAAGACGACAAAGTTAATGATACCTGCAGCAATCGGAATCCCGACCAAGCTAAATGTTTTGACAAATGGACTTTCTGCTGCATTTAGTTCCGTCCAGGGATTAATACATAAAAGGACGATCAATGCGCCAACGTAGAAAAAAAGAATTCTTAAAGGAATTTTGTTAATCGCAGATGGGATGTTTTTTTCCGGATTGGATGTTTCCGCTGCCGATACTCCGACTAATTCCACACCGACAAATGCAAATACAACCATTTGGAAGGAAAGCAAGAACCCTGAAATCCCGTTAGGAAAAAGACCGCCATGTTTCCAAAGATTATCAATCGAAACCGTTCCTGCATCTGTCTTGTATCCCATCACTAGCAAAATGACCCCAATACTAATTAATACGACAATGGTTATGACCTTGATTAAAGCAAACCAAAACTCCAATTCTCCAAAAAGCTTAACCGTTAATAGATTGAGTCCTAATAGTATAATTAGGCAAACAATCGCAGGT
Organism: Neobacillus drentensis; assembly: GCF_036962765.1. Taxonomy (GTDB): domain Bacteria; phylum Bacillota; class Bacilli; order Bacillales; family Cytobacillaceae; genus Neobacillus; species Neobacillus drentensis_C. The sequence continues at coordinate 15,758 of NZ_JBALOS010000116.1, read as the reverse complement.
ATCCACTGTGGGATATCAAACCAATATCGAACATATACACCAACTGCAATAACGTCAGCCATAGCCGTCATAATCCAACAAAACCAATAGGTCCATCCGGTTACAAACGCTGCCCGTGGTCCGAGATAGTCCTCCGCAATGTCTGTAAAAGATTGATAGCCCGCTTTAGACAGCAGCAGTTCACCCAGCGCTCTCATCACAAAAAAGCAGGCGATTCCTACGATTAAATAAGCCAGTATGATGGATGGACCAGCAAGCTGTATGGCTTTACCGGACCCCAAGAATAATCCGGTCCCAATCGTGCCGCCAATGGCGATTAGTTGTACGTGCCGATTTTCTAAATTCCTCTTTAATTCTTTTTGTGCCAATTCAAACTCCTCCTAAATTAATAAAAATGTTCCATGTGAAACGTTGAGCAAAAATTAAACTCCATAAAAAAAAGAGATTGGATGTCCTCCAATCTCTTAGGTCTAAGAATAACAAATATTGTCTGTTACGCTAACAATTGTCAGCATAACAAATAAATATTCAGTACTCTTCTGTCCTTTTGCCTGAGATTGTGAACCCTTCGGCGCCGCGGTATTCCCGCGGTCTCTCCAGAAGCTGCTCCTGCTATAGTGTGATCCATAGCAATCATAGCTTGCTAAATTATTAAATTCTTTTAATCGAGTTTAACTATTGTTAAATAATTTCTAATTTTAGTAGTATTCTTGCAATGTGTCAACAACGAAAATAAAAACAATTTAATCTGTTTTTAGCATTTCCAAAATACTAGGGGTCTTCAAGTTACTACTTTGAAAATTTATTACAGATGAAAAGAATGCTATGAGATGAATAATAAATACTTAATTTCTGCTGAAATCCGCCTCTTTTAATGGAACCATTTTTGTTTTGTTAACAATTTTATAGCCAAAATAGGCCATTAGGAATAGAGGTAGTCCAATATAAGAAACCAATATCCCATACCAGTCAACCTTAGAGCCGATAAATGCCCCATAATTTGTTCCAAGCATTGCGATTAAACATAATACTGTCGCCAAAATTGGACCTAATGGGAACCACTTTGCTTTATAGGGCAGGTCTTTGAAATCTTTTCCTTGTGCAACATAAGCTTTACGGAATCGATAATGTGTAACCGAAATACTTAACCAAGAGATATAACCAGCTAAGCCAGCAGCGTTTAATAACCATGAATAAACAGTTCCATCACCAAAAAGGGAGGTAAGGAAGCACAACATCCCAACAAGGGTTGACATGTATAACGCATTAATCGGAATACCACCTTTATTTACTTTTTTCAAGAATGACGGAGCTTTTCCCTCCTCCGCCAATACCCAAAGGACGCGTGAAGCGGCATATAACGTGGAATTTCCTGCTGACAGAACGGAAGTAAGAATTACTGCATTCATGGCAGCCGCCGCAAAGGCAAGACCTGCATTTTCAAATACTAAAGTAAACGGGCTCACTGCAATATTCTCTAAATCTGCGCTTAATAATTTTGGGTCGTTATAGCTAATGATACATCCAATAATAAAAATCGCTAAAACATAAAACAATAAAATTCTCCAGAAGATCTGTTTCACTGCCTTAGGTAAATTTTTCTCAGGATTTTCACTTTCACCGGCTGTAATTCCGACAAGCTCCGTGCCTTGAAAGGCAAATCCTACTACCATAAATACACTAAATATGGATAACAAGCCGCCTTTAAATGGTGCTTCTCCTTTTGTGAAATTTTCAAAACCGCCAGCATGACCCTTCAATATTCCAAAGATCATTAATAATCCAACAACAATAAATATTATAATTGTTGCAACTTTAATCAGTGAAAACCAAAATTCTGATTCTCCGTAACCCTTAACGGATAAAACGTTTAGGCCAAAAATAAGTATAAGGAAACTTGCGCTCCAAATAATACCTGGGACATCGGGAAACCAATATTTCATGATCAATGCCGATGCTGATAATTCCAAAGCAAAAATAATCGCATTATTGTACCAATAGTTCCAACCAACAGCAAAACCCAGTGCAGGGTCGACAAACCTTGAGGTATACGTACTAAAAGAACCTGAAATCGGAATAAAAGATGCCATTTCTCCTAAGCTGCCCATGATAAAATATACCATTATTCCTGCAATTATATAGGCAGCTAAAGCTCCACCAGGACCAGCATCATGAATCGTGGTTCCACTGGCTAAAAATAATCCTGTTCCAATTGTTCCTCCGATAGCAATCATGGAAAGATGCCGTGTTTTAAGCTTTCTTTCTAAATGTTCTCCATACTCGTGTTCGTGTACTGGTTCTTGGGATTTAAGTGCAGTATTTTGCATATAACACCTCTTTTTATAGTTATAAATTTAATACTAGTAAAATTGCTTTCATTTCATTCTTTTGATAGTTTTGCTGGTAAAATTATTTTACATTTTCCACTTGCTGAAGTACTTTTGACAGATTCATTGTTTTCAGACCTTCAGTAGATTTTTCAATATCTTTTGAGAATATACGGTCTTTTTTAATGGAAGGAACAATTTCTCTTCCTTTCTCATAAAGCCGTTTTGTTTGGCTTGCCATTTTTTCAACTCCACGGTATTCAACCGCCTGCATCGCACAAATAAGCTCAATTGCGAGGACTCTTCTTGTATTCTGAATAATTTGATGAGCATGCCTTGAGGCGATCGTTCCCATGCTTACATGATCCTCTTGATTCGCCGAAGAAGGAATCGAATCTACACTTGCTGGATGTGCCAGCGTTTTGTTTTCTGATACAAGAGATGCGGCAACATATTGCATGATCATAGCACCAGATTGTAGTCCCGGTTCAGGGCTTAAAAATGGCGGTAAATCATTTAACTGTGGATTGATTAACCGTTCAATTCGTCTTTCAGATATATTTGCCATTTCCGCAACAGCAATTTTCATAAAATCCATTGCAAAAGCAATTGGCTGTCCATGGAAGTTACCACCGGAAATGACTTTTTCACCATCATCAAAAATTAGTGGATTATCTGTTGCTGCATTCATCTCAATTTCTAATTTTTCTTTTACATAATCAAGTGCTTGCCACGTGGCACCATGAACTTGAGGGATACAGCGGAGGGAATAAGCATCCTGTACTCTCAATTCCCCCTGTGTCGTCGTCAATAAACTATCGCTTAGGTAACCTCGGATTCGTGCTGCAGTATCAATTTGCTGTTGATAACCCCGTGCGATATGAACTTCTTCAGCAAAGGCATCAATAATCCCATGTAATCCTTCAATGGTCATAGAGGAAATTAACTCACTTTGGTATGCAAGTTGTTCTGCTTCTAGATAACCGACAACTCCCATTGCTGTCATTGCTTGGGTTCCATTGATAAGAGCAAGGCCTTCTTTTGCCTCAAGTGTTACTGGGAAAATTCCTTCTTGCTGTAAGGCTTCAAGTGAATCCATTCGATTTCCTTTATAAAATACTTCTCCTTCCCCGATTAGCACTAACGCCAAGTGTGAAAGCGGTGCCAAATCTCCGCTTGCTCCAAGGGAACCTTGCTGCGGAATCACAGGGATAATATCCTTGTTTACTAAATCTAATAACCTTTCAATAACAAGCGGCCTAATTCCAGAATAGCCCTTTAAAAGTGCGTTAGCGCGAAGAAGGACCATTGCTTTTGCGACATCCTCTGGGAACGGCTCACCTACGCCGCAAGCATGTGAACGAATTAAATTAAGCTGAAGGTCTTGAACATGATCTTTATTAATAAGGACGTCACTAAACTTTCCAAACCCAGTTGTAATCCCATAGACTACTTTTGATTCTGAAACTATTCTTTCTACTGCCTCCCGACTCTTTCTAGCAGACTCCATACTCATTTCTGAAGCGCTTACCTTCTGATTTCCGTATAAAATTTCCACCATTTGTTTTAATGTTAAACTTTGACCTGTTAATGTTATCATTAACGTTCCTCCTCTAGCACATTAGTATAATAAAGAAAGAGGCTGGATTCCGATTCCTATTAGAATTGGAGTCCAGCCTCTTTTATAACCATTCTTGAATATTGAACTATTTTTTTTCGCAGCCTCATGGGTAATCATCCCTTTATTCATATTCTATAATCCTATTGCTATGATAATTATTCTATGTAACGTAACCTTATCTGTCAACTGATTTTTCAGAATTTTAACACAATAATACTTTAGCACAATAGCAAATGAAAGACTGTCACTCTAAATTAAATGCCGACTTCCATTTTCGTGAATCTCTTCATCTAGTCCCGAGTGGTAATCTTCTTTGATAAAAACATTACCCCTCATACAGACATACACATCTCTATTGATTGAGGCGGGTGTGGAAGTAAAGGAGATTCAGTAGCGGTTAATACAACAATGAATATTACACTCATATGACTGCCAATATGGAAGAAAAGGCCTCCCGCCAGATGAAAACCTTTTCTGATAAGATGATTTTTGCGTCTTAAGTGAAATCTTGCTTTCACCTTATAGAATTTATTAAACGATTGGACGAGCACAATAGAACTGTTATTTAAGATAACAAACTATTAAATTTTCAAATACTCTATAAACTTAGATTGGCCCAGGGGTATACCCTACAAAGGAATCGTGGGCTGAAAAAATACCTTCTTGTTGTAAAGGTTGAAATACCCGAAACTTGCGGAGTTGTTTTCCATAAACATGGATGGTTATCGCCATTTGATTGCCCTCCGTTTCAAGGATGTGACAATCCGCTGGGGGCAGGAGTTTGCCAGTCATTTGCTGATTTATAATCAATGTATCAGTTTGTCTAAGTTTTACTAAATTTTCTGAAATCTCATCCACTCGAAGATAGTTCGTCACCTTGATTTGTCCAGCCACAACCCCTTCGGCTCCCCAAGTACCATCGTGATCATGGATTGAAGTTCTCTGCCCCGGCTTCCAGACAAGTGCAATTATCTCAAAACGCCCCTGCGGATCGCAGTAGAGGGAATGGCGGGCATAACCTTCCGAGCTGGGCTTGCGCTTTTCGGGAGAGAGCCAGGATGTGGTACGAAGCAACTCACCAAGGAAACGTTCTGCCTCTGCCACCCGAACGGCATCACTCTCCGTTCTCTCTATTACCCATGTCATATCTCGAATAAAGTCAATCAGTGTATATTCCGTTGTTTGATTTGTCATGATACAATGTCCCCCTATGATGGATAACTTCTTTAATCTTTGCTTTCATATAACTATTTAGCAAAATCATGCCACCGATAAAAAAACACAGGAATGCTTACTATATTCCGATCTTTTACCTGATATTATTTAAATCTCTCTATTACACTATGGATTCTAATTCTTTACATGACCGATAGATAAGTTCAAAAAGCAGGTCCAGATCAGTTAATTCAACACCGGAAAATGCGATTCGAAGATCCGTCTTGGCTAGGGAGATCGTCCCCACTCCGTACTGCTTGAGCAAGTGGATCCGCAGCGTTTCTGCATCGGAATGCTTGATTCGAAGACACACGAAATACCCTGAGTTGAATGGATAGGGTTCGAATGCATCCGCATATTTCCCGTCTGCTAAGATCTCTTTGACTCGCTTCTCCCTGGCTTCCATTACCTTATTTTTCTCCCCTCGCTGCACTTCGAATTCGGGATTTAACAAGGCATTCAAAATGATTGTTTGGGAAAGGTGGGGACTGCATGAGATGGTACTTCGAATGGAACCCATCGTCTTTTTCTCCAGCGCTTCCAAAACCGAAGCATCTTGGATTCCAAATGTGAGAAACCCAACACGAAAACCCCAAGCATATTCTTCTTTAGTTGCCCCATCAATTTTAATGGGGAGGACACGCGGGTGTAACCCTACTAAACGAGCAAATATAGATTCTTTGATTGAATCTTCATAATATAGTCCAAAATAAGCATCATCCATAACAGCAACAATGTTAATCCCAAGATCCGCTGCCTGCTTGATGGCATGAAGGATTTCCTCCACTTCTTTTTCCAAAGGAGTATAGCCTGTTGGATTATGCGGGAAATTAAGCACAAGGATCGCTTTTCCATTCTTACAGGATAAAAGGGCCTCCAGCATGCCTTTTACATTAAATTGGTTTGCTTTGGTGAATAATGGATAGGTCACTGTTTGGCTGCCGCGGCGGATATTGAATGTTATATGATAATTATCCCAATACTTATCTGGCAGTAAAATGGGATCACCATTTTCCACAAACAGGTCAGATACGATACTCAAGCCATGGGTCAGCGCGTTCGTCACGATCGGAGTGCCAAATTCCTTTCCTTCAAGGGAAGGATTATCTTTAAGAAGCTTCTTTTTCCAAACCTCACGCAACTCTGGTTTTCCTGCCGTTGGTGCATATGGATACAGGTCTTTCGGATCGTATGAGGAGAGGTTCTTGTGGATGACATCTAAATACATTGGCTGTCCACCCTCTGAAGCCATTCCGATTGTTGCATTGAATCGGTCTGCTTTTTCCTTTGCCTCTCCTGCCTGGCTGACAATCCCTTTTGGAAAATACAATGATTTTCCCAATGATGACAACATCTCATATACTGGTTTATTGCGTTCTTCAATAACATGATTTAATTTTAAAGCCAATGGGTTTAGCACTTTATTCACCTTCCATTTATACATCAATTGTTTGGCTTAATTTAATTTGTTCTTCTCTTTAATCCTGGATATCTAATTTTCATTAATTTGTTAAGTAATAAATCTAGATCTTGACTATATTTAATGGTTCTTGTATCACACAGACCATACATGAATCCTGATTTCTCCATATTGACTTTTAGAAAATTGTATTCCTTCACATATTTCATAAGTTCCATTTTTTATTCCTCCTTCATGTACATAATATAGAGGTGATTCTAGTCCTAAAGGCTGAATAGTGCCTATACAAAAAACAAGTCGATAAAATCGGTAATTTCGAATAGATTGCCAATAAATATTGAGTGACTACTCAATATTTATTGGCTTCAGATTAATGCGGGTGATACAGATTGTTATAACTCCGATTATCATTAAATATAAATGTCAAAGTAGAGCAGCTCTAACCCGAGTTTCAGTATTGGATTTGTTAGAAAGCAGTGCCGATATCTTTATGGATAGGCGCTACTCCCAATTAAATACTAGTAAATGATTATCTATTCTCAGTTTCTACTTTCCTCTAAGATTTGATTGAGAAACTGTTCAACCTCTTCCTGACTTTTTCCGAGTTTACTAACAAAGCGATTAAGTTCCTTCCCTTCATGAAAAGCAATAAAGCTTGGGATTCCGTACACGTCTAGCTTTTCTAATAGTTCCGGAAAATGTTCTCGATTTACTGCGATCATATCAACTTTTTCTTTATATGCTTCTTCCAAAATCGGCATGAATACATCGGTATGCTGACAGTCTGGGCAATATTCAGCATAAAATTTGGCCATAACTGGTTTTGTTGATAAAATCGCCTCATTAAACTCTTGTTTTGTTTTGATCTCTTTCATAATTAAAATCCTCCCTATATTTTGTTCTCCATGCTATATTGATTGTTTCCACTACTTAAACGCAATTGCATCAAGGTATCTTTCGCAATCCAGAGCAGCCATACAACCACTTCCTGCAGCAGTAATTGCTTGGCGGTATTTATGATCTTGAACATCCCCACAAGCAAATACACCAGGAATATTTGTTTCTGTTGTACCAGGATTCACAATGATATATCCCATATCGTCCGTTTTGATTTGATTGTCTAAAAAAGATGTGTTCGGTTTATGCCCGATTGCAATGAAAATACCATCAGATTCCAGAATTTCGTTTTTTCCAGTTTCACTATTTTTTACTTTCAAGCCAGTAACGTGTCGTTCTCCTGCAATCACTTCTTCAGGAATGTAATTTAAACTCCAAGTAATTTTTGGATTATTTTTGGCACGGTCTTGCATAATTTGGGAAGCGCGAAGCTCCTTTCTGCGGTGCACAACACGAACCTCCGAAGCAAACTTCGTTAAAAAATTTGCTTCTTCCATAGCTGAATCTCCGCCACCGACAACGATAATTTTCTTTCCTCTAAAGAAAAATCCATCACACGTTGCACAGGTACTAACCCCACGGCCAATATTTTCCCTTTCCCCTGTAATATCCAAAAGTTTCGCAGAAGCCCCCGTTGAAATGATTAATGATTGCGTTTTGAGCTCCCCTATTCCTTCCACCGTTAAGGTAAAAGGGTTATTTGAAAAGTCGACTTTTTTAACCCACCCCCTTTTAAACTTTGCTCCAAAATACTCAGCTTGCCTTCGCATGTTCTGCATCAACTCTCGTCCCATAATCCCTTCAGGAAAACCAGGGAAATTCTCAACATCTGTTGTCAATGTCAATTGCCCCCCTGGTTCAGGGCCTTCGATGACTAAAGGACTTAGGTTAGCACGTGCTAGATAGATTGCTGCGGTCAGCCCAGCAGGGCCAGTTCCTAAAATAACGGTTTTATACATCACTTACCTCCTCTTTGTGCTAATCTCTTAGTCATGAATATTTATTTGCAATTTTCATGCCAATTTTCAATTTTCTGTAATATCGCTATTTTCACAACCGTTCTATCGGTTAATCAGTCCCATTTCCTTCACGATTGAGAAAAATATTTTCAAGATTAAGAAAAACATTTGAAGACAATTTCCTCAAAATTCAGACTAAATACTCCAAGAACTGAGTAATAAAAAAGCAAACAGAGCTACTTCTGTTTGCTTTTTTTCATTATTTAAATAGATGAAAGTAAATCAAAGATTTCTTTCCCTACTAATCAAATTTTAGAGCTATGTTGTTAAAATAAGGGAAAAGTTAATGGGATTAACCATCCTCTAAATATAGTTAGATAAAACGTAATAATACTATACTATGTTTAATAAGCCGTATGTCTAAGTTTGGGAGATTACTTGCATTGCTGCTTTACCAGATTATACATAGTAAAATCGTTTTACGAACAAAGTTTATTTAAAAATTGTAATGTACGTTCATGCTCTGTATTTTCAAAAATTTGTTGTGGTGTTCCTTCTTCGACAATCACACCATTATCAATGAATACTACCTTATCCGCTGCCTCACGAGCAAAGTTCATTTCATGAGTTACAACAACCATAGTCATTCCTTCTTTAGCCAGTTCCTTCATAACCTTCAGAACTTCTCCTACTAACTCAGGATCTAACGCGGAAGTAGGTTCGTCAAAAAGTAGGACTTCAGGTTCCATTGCCATCGCTCGGGCGATTCCTACTCGTTGTTGTTGTCCCCCAGATAGCTGAGATGGGTAGTGGTTTGCACGTTCCTTTAATCCTACCTTTTCTAGCAAGTGAAGAGCTTTAGTACGTGAAAGTTCCTTGTCTTGCTTACGAACGATGAACAGACCTTCCATAACATTTTCAAGTGCAGTCATATGAGGGAACAAATTATAACTCTGGAAAACCATACCTGTTTGTTGACGGAACTTAATAACCCTATCTTTTGGAACTTGTTTTTTATCCCGAAAATCCAAAGAAAATTTTCCAAGCTTGATAGTTCCTTTTGTAGGTATTTCCAGTAAATTCAAACACCGTAACAAAGTTGTTTTACCTGATCCCGAAGGCCCAATAATACAAACCGTATTGCCTTCCTCTATTTTCAAATCGATTCCCTTTAAAACTTCTGTTTGCCCAAACTGCTTATGCAGGTTCTTTATCTCAATCACTTGAATATCCTCCTATCAAATCAGCTTGCCACATATCGATCAAGTCGTTTTTCCATACGTCCTTGAGCGTTAGAAAGAACTGTACTGAAAATCAAATAAATAAATCCTGCTAGACAATATAGTACCAAGGGTTCATAGGTTGTTGCTGTAATTTGCTGAGCGATTCTAAACATTTCGGTCACTGTTATTGTAGCAGCCAATGACGTATCCTTTACCAAGCTAATAAAGCTGTTTGACATGGGTGGGACAGACACCCTTGTTGCTTGAGGAAGAATAATCCTTTTTAATGCTTGACGATAACTCATCCCGATTGAATAAGCGGCCTCCCATTGACCCTTGGGAATTGAAAGTATAGCTGCGCGAATAATCTCTGAGTTATAGGCGCCAACACTCAAAGTAAAACCAATAATAGCCGATGGGAGCGGACCAATTGTAATCCCAACACTTGGAAGACCATAGAAAATAATAAACAACTGAACAAGCAGCGGTGTTCCCCTAATTACCCATACATAAAATCTTGCAACAGCGTCGAGAGGTTTAATTCCCGAGATTCGAGCCAGGGCTGTAAGCAAAGCAAGAATGAGTCCCAGAAAAAAAGATATAAGTGTCAACGGTACGGTAAAAGCGATCCCTGCTTTTAACATCGGTAAAAATGAGTTTACAATGATGTCAATAATTCGTAACATTCTTTCATCAGCAAACATTGGAACACTCCTTATTTTGAAACATCGGTTTCAAAGTATTTTTGTGAGATGCTTAAATACGTACCATCTTTCTTCATGTCGGAGAGTGCTTTATTTACGGCCTCTACCAATTCTTTATTCCCTTTCCTAAACATAATTCCCATTTGTGCCGGTTCATCAAGCTCTGCTACAGCTTTAATAGGTGCATCAGGCTTTTGCTTTTTGAAATCGAGATAGGACAATCCATCATTTACAGTCGCATCAGCGCGTTTTGAAAGGATTAAATCAACGGATTGATTAAATCCTTCGACTCCCACGATCTCAGCACCGTTGGATATTGCTATATCCTTAAAATTACTAGTTAGTGTCTGAGCTGCTTTCTTTCCTTTCAAATCTGCAAATGATTTAATAGTGTCATTGTCATTGTGAACAATCAAGAAAGGTTTTGACACAATATACGACTCAGAAAAATCGTATTTTTCCTGACGGTCAGGACGTATTCCTACTTGATTAACAATCATATCGAATCGCTTCGAATCAAGTCCTGCAAATATACCGTCCCATGGGGTTTCAATAAATTCTGGTTTCACACCAAGTCTGTTCGCTACTTCCTCAGCGATTTCGATATCAAAACCAGTTAATTTTCCTGAAGAATCATGGTAGCTAAACGGTGCATAGGTTCCTTCTGTTCCAATTTGAATTTTTCTATCTGCTTTAATTTGCTCTAGCAGATTCTTACTCCCAGCTGCCTGATTATCCGGTTGAGTGGTTGCTTGATTTTGCGTTTTTCCACATGCAGTTAACATAAGTGAAACGAGTAACGAAAAAGCGACTATTATTAAACTCTTTTTCATAAAAATATCCCCCTTTGTAAGTTAATCCGGTAAATCTTGAAATCACCTCCCTCATAACCAAATAACTCGCTTTCCAAAAGATTTTCAGGAATGGCGGCGCAATTTATTGCAACAAAAGGATATTTCCCTCGATTACTTTCATAATGAATTGCTTGTGTCAGTAATTCTTTACTTGTACCACTTTCACCCTTGATTAAAAAAGTTGAGGGACTATTGGTAACACGTCTAGCCTTTTTAATTAGAACTTGCAGTCTAGAATATTTATATTATTCTGATATTTTTTTACATTTATACTCTATACAAAAAATTATGAATGGGTGGTTTACAACTACTCGCCCTAGTACCTTGGTGTGTAAATGAATGGATAAACCAGGATAATGCCGGGAGGATACCCGGAGTGGAAGTGATCCATTTTTTATCGATTTCTAAAACCCCCATTGTATTTATTTTTTATAAAGTTTTGATATAATTCTAGAAATCTATTACTTGATACAAAGCATTTACAATTTTGGATGAACTCGGCAACCATTCTTGTTCAATAGCTGCAAACGGATAGACCGTGTCAGGCGTGGCTACCCGTTTTATTTGCGCTTCTAAATATAACAATGTAGAGCTTCCTCCGAATAGAGGTGGACAAAAAGTTCCTGATACCATCCGTTATTCTAATGCCATTTCGAGATCCTTCCATATATCTTCCACATCTTCAATTCCAACCGAAAAACGAACGAGTCCATCATTGAGACCTGCTTTTTCTCTTTCTTCTTTAGGGATAATCGCATGTGTCATCGAAGCTGGATGTTGAATTAGTGTACCTATGTCCCCTAGGGAAACTGCTAAAGTACACAATTTTACTGAATTCATAAGTTTAACACCTGTTTCGTATCCCCCCTTCAAGACAAAAGAAATCATTGCTCCAGGACCTTTCATTTGTTTCTCCATGATATTTTTATCTTCGAAACTTGCAAGTCCTGGAAAATAAACCTTCTCTATAGCCTTATGTTTTTCCAAGCGGTCAGCCAAAATTTGTGCATTTTCCTGTGAACGATCCATGCGAATGTGTAATGTACGTATCCCTTGACAGAGAAGCCAGGCATCCATAGGGGCCAAATTTGCTCCCATAGTCTTCTGCACTTCTTTTCTCATCGGATCAATAATTTCCTTGCTGGAAATCACTAGTCCACCAATAAGATATCCATGACCGGACAAATATTTTGTTGCACTGTGGACGACAATATCAATTCCGCATAGAATAGGATTTTGCAAATATGGGGACAAAAACGTATTATCAACTACGGTCAAGATACCCTTTTGATTGGCGATCGCCGCTACACTTTTCATATCCGCTAAGGAAAGCGTAGGATTGGAAGGTGTTTCAAAGTAGACCACTTTCGTTCTATCTGTAATATGTGGTTCAAGCTCTTCCCCATTTTTAAATGGTACAAATGTTACATCAATTCCAAACTTCTTTACCGTTTTGGTTAGAAATGCGTGCGTCGCCCCATACAACGCGGTGTGTGCAACAACGTGATCTCCTGCCTGCAAAATACCCAAAAGGCAACCAGTTATAGCAGCCATCCCAGATGAGAACGCCAAACAACCTTCACCGAATTCCAATGCCGCTACCTTCTCTTCTAGCTCTCGTACATTTGGATTTCCCAGGCGTGAATACATAAATCCTGGATCTTCTCCTGCGAAGCGTTTTGCTCCAATTTCTGCATTATCAAAAACAAATGTTGAAGTCATATAAACAGGGGAGATGTGTGAGCCATGCCCTGGATCTTTATTTACTTTTACTAGTTTTGATGAATAGTTCATTATTATAGCACCTCCTAATTTTCTTTTTTTGCATTAAACAAAAATCGAATTTCTCAGCATTAAAATTGAGAAATTCGGCTTTTTTCATTACTTTACAAACGCGCCAGCTCGTAAGATCAAGAATGCCAAAGAACTAAAAAAATCGTTATTTTTTTAGGGACATATTTACTGCTTCAAGCGCATGTATATAAGTTGTGTCAAATAGAGGTACATCGGAATCCTCCGGTTTGATCAATAATCCAATTTCTGTACAGCCTAATATAATTCCTTCAGCACCAGCTTCGATTAAACCTTGGATAACTTTTTTATAATAATCCCTTGACGCCTGATGAACTTTACCCAAACACAACTCTTCATAAATAACCTTGTTTACACTCTCTCTTTCATTGTCATTTGGCACAATAACCTTTATTTCATTGGACTCTAAGCGTGATTTGTAAAAGTTTTGCTCCATTGTGTACCTTGTGCCAAGTAACCCTATGGAACTAATCCCTTGCTCTTTAATTTGGGCCGCTGTTGCATCTGCTATATGCAAAAGAGGTATACTAATTTTTGACTGTATGTCATCTATAACCTTGTGCATGGTATTGGTGCAAATAACAATAAAGTCTGCTCCCCCTTTTTCCAAGGAATGTGCAACATCACCCAATGTGTCACCAGCCTTTTTCCAGTCACCACTTGACTGAAAACGCTCAATTTCTTCAAAATCAACACTGTATAAAAGGCATTTTGCTGAGTGCAATCCCCCTAATCTTCTTTTTACCTCTTCGTTAATAATCCGATAATACTCAACAGAAGATTCCCAGCTCATTCCACCAATAAGACCAATAACTTTCATATTTAATCCCCACCATTACCTTTTTTGTTATTTCTTCTTAAGATTAACTTCGATTTTTTACGAATAATCCCTTCAAGAAGAAATTTTTTGGGTTGGTTGAACATCCTCGCTATCTATTTCCTCAGGCTTTAGCTTTTTCATCGTAAATCCAGTAGCTGCATAAATAATATCGAATATTGGTGTAATAAAGGCTAGGTAAACATAAGGGAAAAATGCAAATGGTGATACTCCTAGCATTTGCGAAGCGTATATCGCGTTAGAATTCCATGGAATAATAGGTGCTCCAATCGTCCCCACATCCTCAATATTACGCGAAAGATTTTCTGGAGCTAAATGATTCTTTTTAAAGACATTTCTCATAAGTGAACCTGTTACAATAGCTGTTAATAACATCGATGATCCAATTGCATTTGTAATAAATGCGATTAACATAGTTACTAGTGTTATCTTAAAAATAGAGCCCTCGGTTCGTTTTACTAATGGAAACACTAAAGCACTCAGAATACCAGACTCTTCTAACATGCCCGTAACACACATGGCTAAATAGACAACAAGAAATGAGCTCATTAAACTAAAGAGTCCACCTCTACTGAGGATTGTGTCAACTAATTCACTTCCACTTTCGATCACAAATCCATTTGTCATCATATTAAATATTTCACTTAAACCGTAACCCTGATTAAGAACAGCGATGATAAGACCACTAAACACACCCATTAAAAGAGAAACAATAGATGAAACTCCTTTAATGAGTAGAGCCAATACAATAACAAGAGGAATTAATTGTATCCATGATAAATCGAAATTTTTCGTTAATGCAGAAGTTATTTCTTGAATCTGCTGCGAATTCATACCTTCTTTTCCATAGTTTAAACCTAAAAACAGAAATATTACCGCTGTAATTACATATGCTGGAACAGTTGTCCACAACATATGTTTAACGTGTGTCATTACTTTAGCTCCAGAAACAGAAGACGCTAAAATCGTACTATCTGACAAAGGAGACATCTTATCTCCAAAGAAAGCTCCACAAATAATAGCACCAGCTGTCATGGGAGAAGGAACTCCAAGTGCATTACCAACTGCCATTAAGGCCAAACCAACAGTACCTAATGTCCCCCAAGAGGTACCTGTTGAAAGGGATGTTGCTGAAGCAAGGATTAAGGCCGTTATTAGAAAGTACTGTGGTGAAATTATTTCTAAACCCCAATAAATAACATAAGGGATTGTACCAGAACCCATCCAAGTGGCAATCATAACACCTACCACTAAAATAATTGTATTCGGCTCAAAAGACTGCTTTCCCATTTCCCAAGCCATATTTTGAACCTCATTATATTTATATCCAAGATTCATAACTAGCAAGCTCACTAAAACCCATAACAACAAAAACATTAATTCTAAGGATGCACCAAAAGCAAGCGTTCCTATGAGCAGGAAACTAAAAAACAGTAAAACAGAAAACAATGCATATTTAAATGACACGGAATGTTTATAAAGTTTTCCTTCAACCAATTCCGCCGTTACATAGCCATGATTTTCAGGGTCTCTTCTCATAAACTAACCTCGCAGTTTATTTTTTTAAAAAACCCACCATTTCTATCATAATTTTCCTTTAGCTGTTTTAAAGCACGTTCTAGTAAAGATCTTGTACAAGCAATATTCACCCTCACAAAATTACTGCTATCTTTTCCATACATGCTCCCAGCATTGATTCTAACTCCAGAATTTTCAAAAAATTTAACTAATTCCTCGCTGTTTAAGCCTAACTCTTCACAGTCAATCCATAGCAAATAGGAACATTCAGGATACTGAACTTTTAACTTTGGTAAATTTTTATTGATATACTCAATAGCAAAAACAATATTGTTTCGTAAATAATCATTTAATTTATTCACGTAATAAT
>NZ_JBALOS010000115.1:0-17552 GCF_036962765.1 Neobacillus drentensis | reverse complement strand
CCGATAGACAAAATCGGTGAGGAAACAGAAAAAATGTCTATTGTGGAGATGCCGATAGACAAAATCGAGGAGGAAACAGAAAAAATGTCTATCGTGGAGGTGCTGATAGACAAAATCGATGAGGAAACAGAAAAAATGTCTATCGTGGAGGTACCGATAGACAAAATCGATGAGAAAGCTGGAAAAATGTCTATCGTAATGCTACTAAATAACAACCTACATAATTACTGTCGGATAGGCGCACTTTACTGGCGATAGGCACACTTTACTGTCGGATAGGCACACTTTACTAGCGGATAGCCGCGCTTTAACTGCGATAGCGACACTTTACTAGCGACAGTCCTATAAAAGAGGATGTCCAAAAGCAAAGCTTTCCTGACAACCTCATTTTTGTATTAATAAATCACTTCATCAAATACTGATATACCAAAAATGGCCCTTTTTGCATGGTGACATCAAGAAACGAACAAATAAAGGGATAATCCCGGTTTGGCATCATCTTTGTAAGTTCGCTCCACCACTCTGTTTCATAGCGGGCAATCATGCTTAAATTGTATAGCAACAAATAATGAATCAGCAGCTCTGGGAAATTAAAATAGTTGTCTTTATTTAGGGGCAGCGCATAATAATTTTCCCCTAAATGAAACTTCAATGGTGAGCTTCCAAAAGAAGATGCCGAGTCCACCCAAAAAGACAAACCCTCCTCAGAAAACTCCATGCCCTTTTCAAACTTAGAAGCCAGAAATTCCTTAAAGCGATTTTCTGTCATGTGAAAATGATCTAGGATTGTTTCAGGAACAATTAACTGTTGGTTATCGGTGTGGACTTTCAGAAATGTCCTCTTTCCCTCAAGTAAAAAGAATAATTCATCTAATTCTGGTATAAGCTTAAGTAATTCCTCCATAATGACTTTCTCCCCTTCCAATTGTTTCATGTGAAACAATTTTTCAGAGATGAAGGGGAAAAGTCCATTTTTTTGGAATTTAACTTCATCTTGAAAGAAATGATAATTCTGTTTCTTCCTTTTTCTAGTAGAAACACCATGAGCCAAAACAGCCGTTGTTTCGGGATAAGCAGGATCTGTTGTTAATATACATGCCTTAATTAAGTGGACAAGACCATAAAAAAGCAAAATTGGTTTTATAATAAGTGGAGAACTACTTGCTTGTTGGTAATATATTTGCCCATGTTCAAGATAATATAAAAATGCATAGCTGTTTTCATAGCTTTTTTGCTCTGGATTATCGATATTGCGTTTTTGATAACAATTTCTCAAAAATTGCTGGCAGTATTCTGCCGAAAAGAAACAAGAGTAGCTTTTCCAATCTTTATATTGAATACCCAAGACTATATCACCTTTTTCTGAAGAATCAGACTAATATTTATTCCTTGACAGTATTTTATCCAATTGATAACCTACAAATAATATTTTTTTCCTGGGGGCCATAAAAATGTGGGAAAGTAAATTTGTAAAAGAAGGTTTAACGTTTGATGATGTGTTATTAATTCCTGGTAAATCTGAAGTATTGCCAAGAGATGTAAAACTGCAAGTGGAACTATCGCCAAGTGTAAAACTTAATATTCCCATCATAAGTGCTGGGATGGACACCGTCACAGAATCAGAAATGGCTATATCAATGGCTCGTCAAGGCGGCTTAGGGATTATTCATAAGAATATGACCATTGAGCAGCAAGCAGAGCAGGTGGAAAAGGTAAAGAGATCTGAAAGCGGGGTTATTACCGATCCGTTTTTCCTGACTCCAGAACACCAAGTGTATGATGCGGAGCATCTAATGGGGAAATATCGTATTTCCGGAGTACCGATTGTTAATAACTTGGAGGAACAAAAGCTTATAGGGATTATCACCAATAGGGATCTTCGCTTTATCCAAGATTATTCATTTAAAATTTCCGACGTTATGACCAAGGAGAATCTTGTTACAGCTCCAGTCGGAACTACGTTAAAAGAAGCAGAGAAAATTCTGCAGCGGTACAAGATTGAAAAACTACCGCTTGTTAACGAGCAGGGTGTGTTAAAAGGATTAATCACGATTAAAGATATCGAAAAGGTGATTGAATTTCCAAACTCTGCAAAGGACAGCCAAGGACGTTTATTAGCCGGTGCTGCTGTTGGTGTAACAAGCGATACCATGAAACGTGTAGACGCACTTGTGAAAGCAAATGTCGACGTAATTGTACTTGATACAGCCCATGGACATTCAAAAGGCGTCATCGATATGGTAACAGAAATTAGAGCAACTTATCCTAACCTCACCATCATTGCTGGTAACGTGGCAACAGCAGAAGCAACCAAAGCGCTAATTGAGGCAGGAGCAGATGTTGTAAAAGTTGGAATTGGGCCAGGTTCTATTTGTACAACCAGGGTTGTAGCAGGAGTAGGTGTTCCACAAATTACAGCCGTATATGATTGTGCAGGAGAAGCGATGAAACACGGTAAGACGATTATTGCCGATGGAGGCATCAAATACTCTGGCGATATCGTTAAAGCCCTGGCAGCTGGCGGATATGCTGTTATGCTAGGCAGTTTGTTGGCAGGGGTAACCGAGAGCCCAGGGGAAACAGAAATTTTCCAAGGCCGCCGCTTTAAGGTATATCGTGGTATGGGTTCCGTGGCAGCAATGGAAAAAGGTTCAAAAGACCGTTATTTCCAAGAAGATAATAAAAAGTTCGTTCCAGAAGGTATCGAAGGTCGAATCCCATATAAAGGGCCGTTAGCAGAGACCATTTATCAACTCATCGGCGGACTCAGATCCGGTATGGGTTATTGCGGTACTAAAGATCTAGAGGAATTAAGAACAAAAGCACAATTTATAAAAATGACAGGTGCGGGGTTAAGAGAGAGTCATCCACATGATGTTCAAATCACGAAAGAGGCTCCTAACTACTCCCTATAGTGTTAAAACAGAGAAGCGCTGACTTCTCTGTTTTTTTGTGAACCTGTGCTTCAACTCCTAGGCTCTTTTTGTTATGTAGATAGGCCTACAAAAGTTAGTGGAACTTTCAAATTTAGCCATAAGATGGTTCATAGCTCCGTCTATGATTTGCTATTGACTTATGTTAAAATAACCAAGGTGTATAAATTCATGGAGGGCGTTAAAGTGAACAAACATTTTTATCAGAAATGTATAGCAAGTGCGCTGGCACTTATTTTGTTTTTTGGACTATTTGCTGGAGTTGATATAGCGAAGGCAGACGCTGCGTTAAATGTGAATGCCGACGGAGCTATTTTGGTTGATGGACAAACAGGTAAGGTTTTATATGCAAAAAATGCTGACAGTCCATTAGGAATTGCCAGTATGACAAAGATGATGACGGAATATCTTTTACTTGATGCGGTAAAACACGGTAAGGTGAAATGGGATCAGCAATATACAGTAAGTG
Source organism: Neobacillus drentensis (assembly GCF_036962765.1). Taxonomy (GTDB): domain Bacteria; phylum Bacillota; class Bacilli; order Bacillales; family Cytobacillaceae; genus Neobacillus; species Neobacillus drentensis_C. Next base: position 14,150 of record NZ_JBALOS010000115.1, on the reverse strand, counting down.
ACCTAGTTTATAAGATCTCTCAGCCTACAGGGTTATCGAATGTCCCTTTACGCCTTGGTGAAAAATATAATGTAAGAGAATTATATGAAGCTATGGCTATTTATTCTGCAAATGGGACAACCATTGCTCTTGCTGAAGTCATTGGCGGTTCGGAAACGAATTTTGTGAAGATGATGAATGACAAAGCAAAAAAACTAGGATTAAAAAATAGTAAATTTGTGAACTCAACTGGTTTGAATAATAAAGATTATAATGGGCTCCAACCAGAAGGAACGGGTGCAGAGGAAGAAAATGTTATGTCACCTCATGACGTAGCGACATTAGCTTTTCATCTCATTAATGATTACCCAGATGTTTTAAAAACAGCCAGCACTCCAAAAAAGGTATTTCGTGAGGGCACCGAAGATCGAATTGAAATGCAAAACTGGAACTGGATGCTGCCATCATTAGTTTATGGTTATGAAGGTATGGACGGACTTAAAACAGGTACAACTGATTTTGCAGGTTACTGTTTTACCGGAACAGCGAGCAGAGATGGAAAACGATTTATTACGGTTGTCCAAAATGCAAAGGATGTTAGCGGGAAAGACGATGGTTATAAAGCACGCTTTGGTGAAACCAAAAAAATGCTGGATTATGCATTTACTAATTTTACAAAAGAAGAACTTGTTCCGAAACATTACCAAGTAAAGGGCCAAAAAACAGTTCCCGTTACGAAGGGAAAAGAAGATCAAGTTAAAATCTATACAAAATCTTCGATTAACATGATGATTCCAAATGGCGGCAAAGCTAATTATAAACCAGTACTAGTCCTTGATAAATCCAAGTTGAATAAAGAAGGCAATCTAACGGCGCCAATTAAAAAAGGTGAAAAAGTTGGTTATTTAACCGTTGCATCCAAAAATGGTGAAAAGGTTAACTTCTTAACACCTGAGGGTCAACAATCAGTCAAGGTTGATGTGGTTGCTGCACAAGATGTAGAAAAATCAAACTGGTTTGTGTTAATGATGAGAGGCATTGGTAACTTCTTTGGCGATGTCTGGCATGGGATTTCCAACACTGTTAAGGGCTGGTTTTAATTAATCTAAACACTAGGTATGTATGGGTGGAAATAATAGGATGTTGACGAAAAGGATTCTTGTCTTGACAGGAATCCTTTTTTGTTGCTTTAATGTCTTTATGGGGTTAAAATAATTCCGACTAATTTAATAGATATTTCCGCTATCATAAGAAGATTATTCTTAATATTAAAAAGATTCATTAGGGGGATTTAATCATGAAAACAGGTACGGATCTCGTAAAACGTGGTATGGCTGAAATGCAAAAGGGCGGCGTCATCATGGACGTTGTCAACGCTGAGCAAGCTAGAATTGCTGAAGAAGCAGGTGCGGTAGCAGTAATGGCTTTAGAACGTGTGCCTTCAGATATTCGTGCAGCTGGCGGTGTGGCAAGAATGGCAGACCCTAGAATCATTGAAGAAGTTATGGGTGCTGTGACAATCCCTGTAATGGCTAAAGGGAGAATCGGTCATATTGTTGAAGCACGCGTGCTTGAAGCAATGGGTGTGGACTATATCGATGAGAGTGAAGTATTAACTCCTGCTGATGAGGAATTCCATTTAAATAAAAGAGACTTTACTGTTCCGTTTGTGTGCGGCTGTCGTGACCTTGGAGAAGCTGCCCGCAGGATTGGCGAAGGGGCTTCTATGCTTCGTACAAAAGGCGAGCCTGGAACTGGTAATATCGTTGAAGCCGTTCGTCATATTCGTAAGGTAAATGCACAAGTGCGTAAAGTCGTGGCCATGAATGAGGACGAGCTAATGACTGAAGCGAAACTATTGGGTGCACCATTTGAAATTCTTCTTGAAATTAAGCGCCTTGGTCGACTTCCAGTTGTTAACTTTGCAGCTGGCGGCGTGGCAACACCTGCTGATGCGGCATTGATGATGCAATTAGGTTCGGACGGCGTATTCGTAGGCTCAGGGATCTTTAAATCAGAAAACCCGGCTAAATTTGCAAGAGCGATTGTAGAAGCAACAACTCATTACCAAGACTATAAATTAATTGCTGAACTTTCAAAGGATCTTGGAACACCGATGAAAGGGATCGAAATTTCCTCACTAGCACCTGAAGCACGCATGCAAGAGCGTGGATGGTAATTAGAAAAGCGGAAGGCGCCTGTTTATCGGCGACAAGCATAAGACGAGCCGGCATGATGGTTGCCTTTTAACCTTCTTGACGGATTGGCTGTAGACCATCGAGCAGATGGAGCCTGGAGCTAGACAGTCATCGAAGTTCAAAACGCTAAAAGGGGTATTTTTATGATTAAAATAGGTGTACTTGCACTACAAGGGGCCGTCCGTGAACATATCCGCTCGGTAGAAGCTTGCGGTGTTGAAGCGATTGCCATCAAACGAAAAGAACAACTAGAAGAAATCGATGGCCTCATTCTCCCTGGTGGAGAAAGTACGGCAATGCGTCGTTTAATCGACAAATATGATTTTATGGATGCACTTAAGCAATTTGCTAAAGAAGGAAAACCTATGTTCGGTACATGTGCAGGTCTCATTCTTTTGGCAAAGAATCTTGTGGGATATAATGAGTCACACATCGGTGTCATGGACATTAAGGTGGAACGTAACTCATTTGGACGACAAGTAGACAGCTTTGAGGCAGACCTTGCGATTAAAGATGTAGCTGAAAACTTCCCAGCGGTCTTCATCCGTGCACCGCACATCGTTGAAGCAGGCGAAAATGTTGAAATCCTGTGCAAGCATAATGACCGCATCGTCGCCGCACGTGAAGGTCAATTTCTTGGCTGTTCATTCCATCCAGAATTAACAGAGAACCATGACCTTACCGCCTACTTCGTCAAGATGGTGAAGGAAGCTAAACAGAAACAATTAGTATAATCTGGTTGCTTTTAGCAGATAATTATAGTAAATTAAGAAATACAAAATCATAAATAATGATCAAAGCAATGAGAGGAACTAGTAACAAGAGACTCATTCTACAAGAGAGCCGGTGGATGGTGTGAACCGGTGGATGAAACTTGTGAATCCCTCCTCGAGCAAGGTGCGGAACATCTCATAAGAGGTCAGTATGTACTTTCGGTAGAAAACCGTTAACGTTTTTTCGAGGTGGACAGTATTTTTCTGTCAACCAGGGTGGTATCGCGAGCAACTCTCGTCCCTGTTTTAGGGGCGGGAGTTTTTTTATTTTTAGGCTGTGTAAAAGGTGAATGTTGAGTTGCATTTTATGTTGATGGGAGCGGAAGGCACGAGACTCCTGCGGGATAAGCGGGATACGGGAGACCCCGCAGGCGCGCTTCAAGCGCTGAGGAGGCTCCCGGACCGCCCGCGCGGCGCTGAGTGCCTGGAGCGGAAATCAACAGGCCTGTTTACAGAGTCTTACTTTTAATGTGAAATGCCCCCATATACCGTACCATCTAAAAATTTAATAAAAAGGAGTGCCAGTAGGATGCTAGATATTAAAGTATTACGAGCCAATTTTGCAGAAGTAAAGGAAAAGCTTCAAAACCGAGGAGAAGATTTATCTGCTCTCGATCAATTTGAAGAACTGGACCAAAGAAGACGTGAGTTGATCGTCGAAACAGAAAAGTTAAAAAGCCGCCGCAATGAGGTAACTCAGCAGGTTGCAGCATTAAAGCGCGAAAAGCAGGATGCCGACCATTTAATCAAAGAAATGCGTGAGGTCGGTGACCAGATCAAAACAATTGATGATGAGTTACGAGTGGTCGAAGAATCACTAGAGCTTTTGATGTTGAGCATTCCGAATATCCCGCATGAAAGTGTTCCAGTTGGCGAGACTGAGGATGATAATATTGAAATCAGACAATGGGGCAAGGTGGGCGAGTTTGAATTTGAAGCAAAGCCTCACTGGGATATTGCCGATCAGCTGGGAATCCTTGATTTTGAACGTGCAGGGAAAGTAACTGGAAGCCGCTTTGTCTTTTATAAAGGGTTAGGGGCTCGTTTAGAACGTGCGTTAATGAGCTTTATGTTAGACCTTCACGTTGATGAGCATGGGTATACAGAAATATTGCCGCCATATTTAGTCAACCGGGCGAGCATGACCGGAACAGGCCAGCTCCCTAAGTTTGAAGAGGATGCCTTTTTAATTGAAAATGAAGATTACTTCTTGATTCCGACAGCAGAGGTTCCTGTCACCAATCTACACCGCGATGAAATTTTAAGTGCGGAAGCCCTGCCAATCCGCTTTGCTGCATACAGTGCATGTTTCCGCTCTGAGGCTGGCTCTGCAGGCCGCGATACACGCGGTTTGATCCGTCAGCATCAATTCAATAAGGTGGAACTTGTGAAGTTTGTGAAGCCTGAGGATTCTTATGAAGAGTTAGAAAAGCTGACAAATGACGCAGAACGGGTCTTACAACTACTTGAACTGCCATACCGTGTGTTAAGCATGTGTACGGGTGACCTTGGCTTCACAGCTGCGAAGAAGTATGATATTGAAGTGTGGATTCCAAGCTATGGAACGTATCGAGAAATCTCTTCTTGCAGTAACTTTGAGGCGTTCCAGGCACGACGGGCTAACATTCGTTTCCGCCGCGAACCAAAGGCTAAACCAGAGCATGTTCATACTTTAAATGGTTCAGGCCTTGCGATTGGCCGCACGGTCGCTGCAATCTTGGAAAATTATCAACAAGCCGATGGCAGTGTCGTGATTCCTACCGTTTTACGTCCATATATGGGCAACCGTGAGGTCATTGCACCTATGTAATAATAAAAAACTGGGCAGATAAAAATTTGTCCAGTTTTTTTATTTAGTATGTTGACATAGTAAAATGAATGTGGTAAATTAGATTCTGTTGATACGGAGGAATACCCAAGTTTGGCTGAAGGGATCGGTCTTGAAAACCGACAGGCGGGTCATACCGCGCGGGGGTTCGAATCCCTCTTCCTCCTCCATTACATTTATAATCGCGCATAAAAACTGGAGATAAAGGTCCGTTACATATTTATGTAACGGATTTTTTTTATTTTCAGGAGATTTTCGATATTGGCCACTGACTCTAGTTCCAGCGCCTAGGGGTAATAAGTCCGATAATGTGCTTGTTACCGATGCTTGGAGAGCATACAAAACCTATGCAAAAGAAAAAGGATTAGAGCATTACCGAATCAAATCTGATGATGGAAAGTACGTTATAAAGGGCTTATATCACATTCAAAATGTCAACAGTTTTCACTCTCGGATGAAAAAGTGGATTGACTGTTTTAAAGGTGTCGCTACCAAATATCTTGACAATTACCTTGCTTGGTTCTTATTTGTAGATTGTCGCAGTAACGAAAGCACTAAGCAACATATAAAAGAGCTTCTGCTTATATCATTTGTATTTGAAATGACAGAAACTTATGATAGTTTACGTCTATCTAAGTTCAGTGCTTAAAAAAGTCATTAACGGGCAATCGGCTTAAAAATATTGGGAGAGGAGAACTCAATTTATGGAAATAAGGAAACCAAACGATTCGGAATATAAAAAGATTTTATCACTTTCACCACAAGCATTATTCGATGGTACATTAGGCGAGGCAAAACCGTCAGATGAAAAAGTCAAACAACTTATTGAACCATTATTGCAGAAAGGAAGCTATTATTTAATAGCAACTGAAGGCGATAATCTAATGGGTTGGATTCTTATAGGAACAAGTAAAGACCAATTTACTGAAAAGATATATGGATTTATTTATGAATTGTTCGTGTTAGAAGAATTTAGAGGGAATGGAATTTCAAAACGATTGATGGAGACTGGTATCGAACATCTTAAACAAGATGGATTTTCAGAGGTTCGTTTAAGCGTATATGCAGGAAATCCAGCCATTAAACTGTATGAAAAATTGGGATTCAAAAATAGAACCATTACAATGAATATGCCCATTTAAAAACAACTATCTTTATTAAATATATAATAGGCTGGTTTATTGAGAATTGGGGAACCAAAAAATGGTTTCCCAACATTTTATCGAAAAATCAACATTAAACATTAACAGAGCCTTAATAAAAAAACACATATTGGATTATCCAATATGTGCTGCTCTCATATTTAGGATTTCTTTTAACTTTTCTTCCACCGCAAGGCAAACTTGTTTGGCATCTTCTGCGCTTTTTACGACGTCTGTCGTATCCATATCAATTACTAATACCTCGCTTGCTGCATATTGATTCATAACCCATTCATCATAACCCTTCCATACCTCGAAGTAATATTCTTTCAGTTCAGGGTTAATTTCGAAGCTTCGGCCGCGTGCCATAATCCGGTCGATAACAGTATCAAATGATCCTTTTAAGTAAACCATTAAATCTGGCGCTTTTCTTGGAAGTTCTTCAAGTTCTTCTAGCATGTTTTCTACAAGCTCTTCATATATTTTAAATTCCAAATCGGAAATTCTGCCTAACGATTTATTAACATAAGCAAAATACCAATCTTCATAAATGGAACGGTCTTGAATGGTATAAACAGGCTCTTTCCAATTGACACATTCCTTCACGGCTTTAAAGCGTTTATTTAAAAAGAATAATTGAAGCAAGAATGGAATTCTTTTTGCATCTAATTCTTCAGGTGTCAGTTCATAATAGAGTGGGAGGATTGGATTATCATCCACCGCTTCATAAAACACCTTACTTTCAATTCCTTTATTATGAAAGTGTGCATTCAATGTGTCTGCTACACTTGTTTTTCCTAGACCAATCATACCACCAATAACGATACTCACTAACATCCCCCTGTTCTATAATGTTTTAGTCCAGCTGCTTTTTTTTAATGCTAATGATAATTGCTCAAAAATATGGTTTAAATCTTGCTCATTTTTGATGAAATCCAATTCATCCCCGCTAAAGCGTAGAACTGGTATCTCAGGATGTTCTTTTTCAAAAATCGTCATTGTTTCTTCATAGTCAAGCGATAGCTGCTCTAAATATAAGGGGCTGATATTCTTTTCCATTTCACGCCCTCTTATTTTGATTCGTTTTAGAAGTGTATCTAAGCTGGCATTTAAATAAATAATGACATTAGGTTTCGGCATATCTTCGGTAAGAATTTGATAAATTTTATCATATTTTTGATACTCGTCTGTATTTAAGGAACGCTTAGCAAAAATCAAATTCTTGAAGATATGATAATCCGCTACAACTGACTTTTTTTGACTTAAAAAATGGGTATTGATATCCCCTAATTGCTTAAAGCGATTGCAGAGGAAGAACATTTCTGTTTGAAAACTCCACTCCTCAATATTTTCATAGAATTTCCCTAGGAATGGATTTTCATCAACAATCTCTTTAAGTAAAGCAAATTCAAATTGCGCTGAAATGGCTTTTGCGAGAGATGTTTTTCCTACACCAATCGGGCCTTCAACGGTAATAAAGGGTGAATCCCCCATTGCAAGTCCTCCTTCTCCAACTGCCTTCAATCTATGTTTCACCAGAGAGTCTGGGTGAATAGTCACTAAAAAACATGCAAGATTTATTTTATCATAATCTCACTCAGGAAGGGATAAGGAATATTTAGAAGAAATATGCTTTATGTCAAATATATGAAAAAACTGCCGAATTTCGGCAGTTTTTGTAGAAATAAAAATAGTTACGTAACATGTTTTGTAACGTTAAAATTATCGACGATTAGCAGCCAGTTTTGCGGGAAGGCAAGACCGAGTTTCCAATAACTCATGCCCCTTAGATTTAATTCTTTTATTAAGTCAAATTTTGCCTGGATCGAGCGGGCGTCCTCAAACCAAACCTCATGCTGTTTCCCTGCCTCAGAATATCTAAAAAATGGTGCCTGGGCCTTTGTGTCATATTGAATCGGGACATTGTGGCTTGCGGCGAGCTGTATGGCCTGCTGTGGACTCACGGCCTTGGCGACGGACCCTGGCACGAATGGAAGTGTCCAATCATAGCCATAGAGGTTTTGCCCCATCATAATCTTATTCGCGGGAATTTCGGTAACGGCATATTCCAATACTCTTCTCACTTGATCGATCGGTGACACGGCCATTGCTGGGCCGCCGCTATAGCCCCACTCATAGGTCATAATGACCACAAAGTCTGAGATCTCCCCATGTGCCTTATAGTCATGACCCTCATACCATTTCCCTTTTTGTGTGGCACTTGTCTTTGGGGCAAGGGCGGTTGACATGAGCCAGCCTTGACGGGAGAATCGTTGTTTTGCCTTTCGTAAAAAGCGATTATAAGCCACACGGTCAGCGGGCCGCAAAAACTCAAAGTCAAAGTGAATATCGCGGAATCCATACTTATTCGCAGTGGCGACAATGTTATTTAAAAATTTATCTTGAATGGCGGTATCATTTAATAAAATTCGTCCGAGTTCATCATTGAACTGATCATTCTCTTGATTATTAATAACCATCATTAAGACGTTGCGGTTGGCTTTAGCGATGGCAGGAAAATTATTAAGTAATGGTGCCTTTAATGTACCGTCACGGCGGGCCTGAAAGCTGAATGGGGCTAAATAGGTTAGATAGGGTGCGGCCTCACGTGCACTAGATTCTAAGACTGGGGCTACGGTAGTGCCGCGCGGTTCGACGTACGCGTTAAATTCAGCGTCCCTTTTATTGCCTTGGGGAACATAAAGACGAAAACCAACATTAAGCGGCTGATTAGGGTTAATCCGGTTGACGGTGGCAAGTTCCTGGTAGGGAACGCCAAACTTCCTAGCAATGGTGAATAAAGAATCCCCAGGCTGCACGATGTAAAAGTGACCGATAATTGGAATCACAAGTGACTGTCCAATCACAAGATTATTTGGATTCGGTAAATCGTTTGCCTCCACGATATCCTGAACGGTTGTATGATACGTTCTTGCAATTGTAGTCAATGATTCATTTGCTTTTATCACATGGATTTGCATTCGTATCCCTCCCAACAAACATACGCTACAACTATGTTATGAGGTTGGATGAGGATACATGATATAATGACGATAATTTTCATGTGTACTAGGGTCGATCTTTGCTTTTAAAACATTAGCCATCATCGTTAGCGCATACTGATTATCACCATCATCGGCTGAGGCAATACAATCGTTCGGAACGAAAAGTTCATATTCACGCATATAAGCATCATTAGCCGTAAATAGTACGCAAATATTACCGGCAATACCGGTGAGAATCAGGGTATTGACTTTTAGTTGGTGGAGCAGGGTGTTCAGCGCTGTTCCAAAAAAAGCCGAATGCTTCGGCTTGATTAAAAACAAATCCTTCTCACCGGGAAGCAGCTGATCAAAAATCGGCTGGCTGTATTCATTTCTGCAGAGGTCGATAATTTTTTGTAAGTCTGCCTGCCATAACCTATAATGGTCATTAATAAAAATGACGGGTAAATGATTTTTATTAAATTGGTTCTTTAAATTTTTAATCGGTCCGGCAATACGATACGCCTTACTGGCAAGAATGGGACCATGGGAAAAATCAAAATGGTTGATCATATCGATTATGATAAGCGCGGGGCGGATTTGGATCATTGGCCTCTCTCCTTCACTTCCTATTTTGCAGTGAGGGAGTCGTTTTTATCCCGTTGCCCGAGAATGTAAAGGGGAAATGTCATGACAATTGAGCAGTTGCAAGATGAACATTTTATGAAAGAAGCAATAAAAGAAGCGAAAAAAGCAGAACAATTGAATGAGGTGCCGATTGGTGCAGTGATTGTCATGGATGGGAAGATTGTCGCCCGGGCCCATAATTTACGGGAAAGCGAGCAAAATGCCGTGGCACACGCCGAGCTTTTAGCCATTGATCAGGCCTGCAGGGAAATAGGCTCGTGGCGTCTTGAAGAGTCAACCTTATATGTCACGTTAGAGCCGTGTCCGATGTGTGCAGGGGCGATTATTCTGTCGCGAGTAAAAAGGGTAGTGTATGGTGCAGCTGACCCTAAGGGCGGCTGTGCAGGGACACTGATGAATCTATTGGAGGATGACCGTTTCAACCACCAAAGCGACATTACACACGGCATATTAGAAGAAGAGTGCGGGCAAATGCTCTCGGACTTTTTTCGAAAAATACGGGAGCGGAAAAAGCAGGCGAAAAAAATGAAACTAAACACCCTTACAGAAATTGACAGTGAATAAGGATTGCTTTTTTACGAGAATATTTGTATACTAAAAAAGCGTTAAAGTTAACGCACAAAACTTTGGTATCAACTTTGCCGTGCTAGGTGGGGAGGCAGCGGTGCCCTGTACCCGCAATCCGCTCTAGCGGGACTGAATCCCTTCCCGAGGCTAACGACCTGTAGGGTCTGCCTTAAGTAAGTGGTGTTGACGCCCGGGTCCTGCGCAATGGGAATCCATGAACCATGTCAGGTCCGGAAGGAAGCAGCATTAAGTGGAAGCTCCCATGTGCCGCAGGGTTGCCTGGGCCGAGCTAACTGCTTAAGTAACGCTTATGGGCGTTAGTCGACGGAAGGTGCACGGCAGTTATATTACATAAATTAACTCATCTCAGACTTGGGATGAGTTTTTTTGTACATTAAATAGATTCATTTTGTAAAAAGCAAAATGGTTAAGGTATAATAAGAAAAGCGGAAACGCCTGTTTTGCGAAGGACACTTGCAGCCGGGCGTTAGAGCCAGACAACCATAAAGATGAAAAAAATTTGAAGGGGGCGATGTCCATTGGCATATCAAGCTTTATATCGTGTTTGGCGGCCTCAAACATTTCTCGATGTAGTAGGACAAGAACATGTAACCAAGACATTGCAAAACGCCCTGCTTCAACAAAAAATATCACATGCGTATCTTTTTTCAGGACCTAGAGGAACAGGGAAAACAAGTGCGGCTAAAATATTAGCAAAGGCGATCAATTGTGAGCGTTCACCTGTTTCAGAACCTTGCAATGAATGTGCGGCCTGCCGGGGCATAACCGATGGAACGATTTCAGATGTGTTAGAGTTTGACGCAGCCTCGAACTCACGTGTAGAAGAAATGCGCGATGTGCTCGATAAAGTTAGATTTGCACCTACATCTGTTAACTACAAAGTCTATATCATTGATGAAGTGCATATGCTATCCATTAGCGCTTTTAATGCCTTGCTAAAAACATTAGAAGAACCGCCGAAGCATGTCATCTTTATATTAGCTACAACAGAACCTCATAAAATCCCCTTAACAATTATTTCACGATGTCAACGTTTTGATTTTAGACGGATTACAGCTGGAGCCATCGTCAAACGGATGAAGTTAATTGTGGAGGAGTCTGGGATTGATTGTGATGAGCGCGCCCTTCAATTGATAGCCCGAGCAGCAGATGGCGGGATGCGGGATGCGCTAAGTTTGTTGGATCAGGCGATATCGTATAGCCAGGACCATGTTGCGGTTGAAGATGCATTAACAGTTACAGGTTCGGTGTCACAGGGTTTTTTAAATAAACTTGCTTTGGCATTCCGAGAAAAGGACGTGGCAAGGGGCCTGGAGGCATTGGAGGAGCTTTTATTTCATGGAAAAGATCCGATGCGTTTTATTGAGGACTTAATCTTATTTTATCGTGATATGCTGCTTTATAAAACAGCGCCAAACCTGGAAGAATCTCTCGAAAGAGTGCTGCTTGATGACGATTTTCGAAACATGGCTGAAACGATTTCAACGGATCAGATTTATCAACTGATTGATCTCTTGAATAAAACGCAACAAGAAATGCGCTGGACAAATCATCCAAGAATTTTTCTTGAAGTGGCCATCGTTAAGCTATGTCAAATGGAAGTGAAGCAAACTGTACAGGCACAACCAGCCCAAATTGACCAGTTATTAACAAGAATTGGTCAATTGGAGATGGAACTCGAGCACTTAAAGGCGAATGGTGTTACGGCTTCCGCACAAGAGGCAGCGCCACAATCGCAAAAGCCAGCCCAAAGGTCGGCCAAAAAGGCGTTCCAGCCGGCAGTTGGAAAAATAAATGAAGTGTTAAAGCAGGCAACAAAGGGCGATTTGAATCTGATTAAATCTAATTGGGCTGAATTGCGGGCAAGTCTGTTAAAATCACAAGCTGCTCTGTTAAACGATGCGGAGCCGATTGCGGCATCAGCGACTGCTTTTATCATAAAATTTAAGCATGAGATGATATGTCAAATGGCGATGAATCGAACAGATTTTCTTGATGCAGTTAGTGGCGCATTAAATAAATTAACGGGCAAAAGATTCGTACTCCTAGGAGTGCCCGAAGATCAATGGCTGCCAATTCGCGAGAGCTTTTTGAATAGTCATGATGGTGCTGAAGGGGAAACCAGCGAATCACCTAAGGAAGAAGAACCACATATTGCCGAGGCGAAAAAATTATTTGGCGAAGAGTTTGTGGAAATTATTGATTAATAACTAATTAATTGGAGGTTGATGGTAATGATGCGTGGTGGCGGAATGGGTAATATGCAAAATATGATGAAACAAATGCAAAAGATGCAAAAGAAAATGGCAGAGGCACAAGAAGAATTAGGTGAAAAGAAAATTGAAGGTACAGCCGGCGGCGGTATGGTTACTGTAGTAGTAACAGGTCATCGCGAAGTTGTTGATGTGATTATTAAACCTGAGGCTGTTGATCCTGATGATGTTGAAATGCTTCAAGACCTTGTTTTAGCTGCAACCAATGATGCCCTTAAAAAGGTAGAAGAGTTAACAAACAGTACAATGGGGCAATTTACAAAAGGAATGAACCTTCCTTTTTAGGAGTGGAATAGCAAAAGATGCATTATCCAGAACCAATTTCAAAGCTGATTGACAGCTTTATGAAGCTGCCAGGTATCGGCCCTAAAACGGCCGGACGTCTGGCTTTTTTTGTCTTAAGTATGAAAGAAGACACCGTGCTTGATTTTGCTAAAGCACTGGTCAATGCAAAGCGGAATTTAACGTATTGTTCTGTCTGCGGTCATATAACAGATCAAGACCCTTGTTACATTTGTGAAGACGTGCGCCGCGATAAGAGTATCATCTGTGTGGTCCAAGATCCTAAAGATGTCATTGCGATGGAAAAAATGAAGGAATTCAACGGATTGTATCATGTCCTCCATGGGGCGATTTCCCCAATGGACGGAATCGGACCAGAGGATATCAATATTCCGAACCTCTTAAAGCGTCTCCAAGATGAAAATATTATGGAAGTAATCTTGGCAACAAACCCTAATATAGAGGGTGAAGCAACAGCCATGTATATTTCCCGTTTATTACGGCCATCAGGAATTAAGACCACGAGAATTGCTCATGGACTTCCGGTGGGCGGGGATCTTGAATACGCAGATGAGGTGACCTTATCTAAAGCAATTGAAGGCCGAAGAGAATTTTAAAGACGCGGAGGAATCAATGATGTTTTTTCAGCGTAAAGGGCGGCTTCGTAAAGAGTATAATGAAAAGCTTTTACTGCAGCTGAATCGATTTAAAGAAAATTGGCAGCAAGAAAAGCTGCTTTTAGAAAAAAGTTTCGATCCTTCCGCTGAAGTAATTTGCCAAACGAAAATAGCCGAGGCGAAATATATCTTTCTATTAAGAGAAGCAAAGCAGCGGAATGTGAATTTAATGAAATCATAAACAAGCTATCTCCTTTTTTAGGTCTATTCTTGACAACTTGTACATAAGTTGTAAACAAAGTGACTTAAGAAGGGGGATAGTTTTTTTGGAACCAATTATCGTAATATCAATTCTAGGCGGCATAGTAATGATCCTTTTGTTTACGGGGGCTCCCTTTAAGCCGGCACGATTTGTTGGTCAGGCTGCGATTAAGTTAGTCATTGGAGCGCTATTTTTATTTTTCTTAAATGCAGCAGGCAACCGTTATGGCATTCATGTGCCGATTAATTTTGCCACCTCCGCAATCTCAGGCTTTTTAGGAATCCCTGGCCTGTGCGCTTTAGCGGCTATTCAACATTGGGTACTCTAGATCGTAAACCGCTGAAAAAAAGCGGTTTTTTCTTTTTAAAAAACAATTTTTAAAAAAGTATTGACCAATGTTTTGATATGCTGTAATATATGAAAAGTCGTCACCGAGACGGCGAGAAACAAATGAAAAAAAGTTGTTGACTTCTGGTTGATAACTTGGTATGATAATAAAGTCGCTTTTGAGCGATAGAGAAATTGTTCTTTGAAAACTAAACAAACAAAATCGTGCAAACAAACAATAAATTTTAG
>NZ_JBALOS010000114.1:0-2590 GCF_036962765.1 Neobacillus drentensis | reverse complement strand
GACAGTTCTTCAGAAATCTTAATAGATTTTGTCGGAACCCGTTAGCTTTAGGTCCAATCCTTTTATTTATTAGTTAGGCAATAACAAGTATGATTAATATTAAAATAAAGACATTTAATGAAATTACGATGGATCGTATCTGTGCTTTTACTGGAATGGATTGTTGAGGATTAATCAATTGTTGCAGCCTGTAATCGACTGTACTATCCGCAAAATGCACAATAGCTGGAGTAAGATTTGAATTTGCTTTTAGTTGCTTCTTAATTAACTTTAATAAGGCACTGCCTAATCCAAGTTCTGAACCCATCCGGTTAATTGCATATTCATCTGCAACTAGTTCAATCATAATCCGATAATTCTGGTAGGACCACCTCGTAAGTGGGATATACCATAAAGCTTCTGAAATTATTTGTAAAATAAATACCTTAATTCCATCATAATACCTTTGGTGGGAAGTCTCGTGGTAGATGACAGCTTCTAATTCCTTTGCATCTAACATTTCAGTTAATGTAGTCGAAAGGACAATAACTGGTTTCAAAAACCCAAATGTAAATGCCAACGGGTCTTTATAATTGATAATAACGATATCATCATTTTTTCTGTTAAAAATTTGATTCAATTGTTTGGATTTTTCTTTATTAATCAGTAGGTGAATTTTATTTTGAAATGAACGTAATAGTAGGATTTGCTGAACGATCTTATTACAAATGATGAAAACGGTATAAAAAATGTAAGCATTCACGATTAATAGGACTGCATAATAGGCAAAAGTGCCTTTTTCAAAAAAGCTTACGCAAAAATTAAAGATATTAAATAGCTCTAATGGGCCAAATAGAATATTTAGTAGGTACATCGCTATTTGAACAAACAAAATGATCGCAAAGAAAAGGGCTAATCCTAAAACGGCAGTTGATTTATGTTTCCAGACCATTTTACTTTCTGCCCTTTTTTAATTGTTCAATTTTTTGTTCCAGTTTCTGAAGTAAACGATCATCAACTTCTTGTAAAGAATCCAGCATATGATTAACAACTAATCCTCCGAATTCGTCCAAAAGGTTATCTGTTAGTTTTTTAGATTGGTCGCTAATAAAATCCTCTTTGGTTTTTACTGGTTTAAAAAGAGAGGTTCTTCCTTCCAATCTTTTTGTAAGAATGTTTTTATCGACAAGGCGGTTCATAACCGTCATAACCGTATTGAAGTTTATCGGTTTTTCATTTTCTAATTCATGTTGAACGTCCTTAATACTCTTTTCATTGCCTTCCCAAAGAATGTCCATAATTTTAGACTCAAGCGGGCCGAAAAAGCGGTTCAGTCCTTCTTGGTCAAAACGAAAATTGTTTATTGGCATTATTCATCCTCCTAACCATTACATATTGTAGTGTAACATATTATTCTTTTTAATGCTGTCCACCGAAAAGTAAAAATGAGTTTGGAGCATTTCTCCAAACTCATTTTTGAAATAAAAACTATGAACAACATGATGAAGTTTGCATTTCTACCTTAACAGGATTTGCTGGACAACACTCCGATTCTGCGGTCATCGTCTCTACATCACCTTTTGTATAAAAGAATTCCCATTCGTTCCGGTCAGGATCGGTGACCCAAAATTTATCTTGTGTAGCATAACAACAAGTAACATCCATCTCTTCCCTTGCAAAAAAGCCTAATTTTTCTAAACGCTCTTTATGTTGCTGGACCGCTTCTTGATTATCTAGCTGAAATCCAAAATGGCCCACTTGATTTCCTGCAACTGTGTCTTTTAAGTTTAAAGTGAAATTAAGAGCAGGATCATTAAGCAAAAACTTAGCATAGTCTGGCTTTACTTTTACTGGCTCTACATTAAAAACTTTCGTATAAAATTCAATCGACTTATTTAAATCCGTAACATTAATCCCTACATGCATTTTCATCTTAGACCCTCCAACCGATTTATTTTTTTAGATAAATTAGCAACATGATGGATTAGCCTGGGATGTTCCACAGCAAGATTCCTCTTCTGTTTTTTCTACCTCTTTAATTTCAACACCACAGCAACTTGAGGCTTTTGAAACCTCTTTACCTATTAAGCTATTGATAAAACTCATGTTTCCCAGCTCCTTTACATTAGGATTGTTAAATCAAAAAAATTTGATTTAAAGTGGATAAATCAAATTTTTTTGATTTATAACCTAAGTATATTGGCAATTTTTTCTAATTGCAACCATTAAATCAAAAAAATTTGTTTTAAGGAAGGACAATAAACTTCAGCCTAAATCAAAGTATTTTGATTTAAAAGATTGACATTTGAAAATATTGGATATATGATGAATGTATCAAGTTTATTTGATTTATGAAGTAGGTGAAAAAAGTGAACAAAGAAATACAAATACAAGACATATCCTTAGATAAAGTTTTTGAAGAATATGAGTTAAAATTTAAGGCCATAGCTGATAAAAAGAGACTACAAATCATGAATATTTTAACTCAAAAAGGTGCTATGTGTGTTTGCGATCTAGCTCCAATAGTTGACATGGCTCAATCAAAGCTATCCTATCATTTAAAGATTTTATTAGATGCCAATATTATTACTAAAGAAACACGAGGAACATG
>NZ_JBALOS010000113.1:0-14014 GCF_036962765.1 Neobacillus drentensis | reverse complement strand
ACTTTAATATTCTCCTTTATATATAACCAACTGTAGTTACATTCTTAAAATCAACGATAAAGGACATTTCCATCCCTCTTTATTCCCTGACAACTGGTATCCACATTTAACCACTACAAAACCATTCCAAAGCCTAATGACTCTTATGTTTATAGAAACACTTTGAATTGATTAAAGGATCCTTTTTGGGATCTTTTTTTCGATTTATGTTTGGAAATACAGAAAAACAAAAGAGCTTGGAAAAGGTTCAAGCTCTTAGTCTAGATTATGTTTTTTCTTCCTCTTCAATCCCTCAATCCACTAGATTACTTCCTAATTACGCTCTATCTCCAAGGTTTTCCAAATTTTATATTTCTCAGGGAGACATGCAGCACAGGGCCTGAATCCAGCTTTAATCGCGGTTTCCTCATCCGCAAAAAACACCCTTACCTTTATGTCTCCATACTTAGCAAGAGCCCTTAAAGCAGCAGGACAATCCATTGTGCCGTATACTTTTGTTTTGCGATGACCACCGTATGTACCTGGGGTTTCACTTTGATAAAATTTCCGATCCGCACCCATCAATGTATATGTTTTATAAGAACGACCGTTATCTATATTTTCACCCATTCCATTACCTCCAAAAACTTTAATATATTTACTTATACGACAAACAACTACACAATTCCTCTTGAAAAACGGTGACATAGAACTCTTGAATTCTAAAGAACCTTATCCTCCCAAGGAACCAGCCCTATCGCCCCAATTCCGGATAATTTTTCTTCTTGAGGATACAGTAAAAAAAGTAACAGCACCCTCTATCTGATAGAGAGTGCTGTTGCATGTATGGTTGTATTTGATTACTACTTTAATATTCTCCTTTAATGACAAAAAACGAACCCCGAATCGTTCCAGCTAGTTTAGACTTCTGCCTGGCAAACTTAAACTTCCCCTCTAACTCCTTTGGTACCTCCATCCCCTCAGAAAGCTTAAAACCAACTGCCCGCTTCTTTGGGTCATCAATCGTATACATAGCATTGACACTAAGCCCATCCTCATAAAAAACGTAGGCCATTTTGATATTTTCCACTTGAAAAAGCGAGGTTTCTAAAGGTTTGGCCGCAAACTCAATAGCACGTTCTTTTAAAATTTGGTTCACATAATCAAGAGTTTCTTGGCTTTCGCTAGCTGGTTCTACCGTAAATTCATGCTTGTATTTATTCAAAAAGTAACGAGCTTCATTCGCACGTAAACCAGCAAGCGCTTCTGCGACTGGTGAAGACTCTAAACCCGCCGTAGATACATTTTTAAAATCAACACGATAGGACATTTCCATCCCTCCTTATTTCCTGACAATAGGAATCCACATTTCACCAAATACCAAACCGCTTCGCTGCCCCATCACAACCGACGTATTGGGCCCGCCAACATAGGCAAAATCCTGTGCTTCTGGCAAAGCTTGACCGAAAGCAATACCAGTAAGCATATTGCTCAACTCTTCCGCATTGTTCCCTTCCCCTTTAACAACTAGATATTCACCTTTAGGAAATTGGATCATTCGAGTTGCCTCTGGCAGCGAAGTCTCTGTCATAACCCCGGCATAATGCATCATCTTGTTATTCACCGCTTCGTTCACAGCAAAAATGTAGTCATTTGTCGCAACAGATTTTAACGTATCAAGCGTGCCATCTTGTTTGACGGCCTGCCAAAAGTCTGATTTTTCTTTGGTTATACCCGCATAGTCCGTGTAATTACTCTTAAGCTCCGTTCCAAAACCTAACACGGTAAAGCTGTCTTTTTCTTCAATAGTATAAATTGTCATATTCAAAACCTTCCTTTTTTTAAAATGGAATCAAATGATTTCTCTTTTCACCTGATGAGTTTATAATAGCGTTAAATCATGTCAAAAAATGATACTGTTTTGGAGGCCACGATGAAAAAAGTTGAACGGATTAATACCATTATGCGTTATATCAACAACCGTGCCCACTTTACCATTACTGAAATTATGCAGGAATTTAACATCTCTCGTTCAACTGCTATACGGGATATCAAAGAAATTGAAGCCATGGGGATGCCGCTAGTCGCTGAAGTTGGAAGGGATGGAGGTTATTTTGTCATGAACAACTCTGTCCTACCCACCGTTCGCTTTACGGATAATGAAATCAGAGCTCTTTTTATAGCCTTTATGGCCACAAGAAATCAACAACTCCCCTATTTAAAGAGTCGACAGTCGTTAGCTGAAAAATTACTTGGCCTCATCTCAGAAAACCAGCAAGAAGACCTTGTACTGTTAAATCAAATCTTGCTTTTTGAAGGGACGAATCCCCATAATCCCGACCTGCTTGATTTATCAGACCTTCCCCATCCGATGTTAGAAAAACTAATCCAACTCCTGCTGGTGGATCGTTATTTATTAATTACGATTGAAGAAGAGAAAATAATAAAGTCTTACCCCATTTATCTCTTACACCTGTATCGTGAAAAAAGCTTTTGGCTGATTGAAGGGTTTGACTTAATGGAAGAGAAGCAACGAATTTTTCCTGTCGACAATCTCACCAATGTAGAACCATACACTACGAAGCAAAGACTAAGTGAGAAAAGGATTTTGGAAAGACTCAACAAGCAGGAAAATATAATCAATCTGGTCCTTGAATTGGGTCCAAGGGCGATTGCCCAGTTCAAAAAATACCATCCTTTAAAAGTTTCCATTTCCTATACGGACCCTTACCAAACCACGGCGGTTCTAAAGACTTTTATCAATGTAAATAACACAGAAGAAATGGCCGAAATATCCAATTGGTTGCTTTTCCTAGGTGGGGATATCAAGGTCAGGGAAATGCCGGAAGAAGTCTTGAATGATATAAAAGAGAGATTATTCCTATATTCCCCATAATTACTACTAGTTAAAACCACATATAGATGCGTTAGGTGAACCGTGACAAAATCAAGTGAGGTTATCTCTTTAAATAGAAACAGCACCATTCCAATTAGTGTGGATGGTGCTGTTTACATTAGAGGAACATTT
Organism: Neobacillus drentensis; assembly: GCF_036962765.1. Classification (GTDB taxonomy): domain Bacteria; phylum Bacillota; class Bacilli; order Bacillales; family Cytobacillaceae; genus Neobacillus; species Neobacillus drentensis_C. The sequence continues at coordinate 11,007 of NZ_JBALOS010000113.1, read as the reverse complement.
CCTCAAGCAAAAAGATCAAAACAGGACTTCCCTTTTGAGGAGGGACACTATTCTATCAAAACTATATGTAATTAAATCAGATATTTCTCGGATTCCTTCGTATAATGCACGACTTGATTAAGATGACCATTTTTGAGCTTTACTGCCCATTCTGAATCAGCTAGGATTGCACGGCCAACTGCTACATAGTCAAATTCGCCTGCTTTGATTTTTTCATCTACAATTTTGAGATTTTCTTCTATTGTTACATGATCATGATCCTGATTGCTCAGAAAGGCGCGGTTAATTCCGACAGAACCGACCGCAATCGTTGGTTTATTGGTAATTCGTTTAGTCCAGCCTGCTAAGGTTAATGATGGATCTTCATCTTTAAATTCAGGTTCCCATATTCGTCTTGTTGAGCAGTGGAAAATATCTACACCAGCTTCAACCAATGGGGTGAGCAATTGTTCAAGCTCATTAGAGTTCTTAGCTAATTTAGCTTGATAATCGGTTCCTTTCCATTGTGAATAACGAAAGACAATTGGAAAATCAGGCCCGACTTCTCTCCGGCAAGCACGAACAATATCTGCTGCGAATTTTGATCGCTCTCCTATATCCCCGCCATACTCATCTATACGTTTGTTCGTTAGTTCCCAAAAAAATTGATCAATTAAGTATCCGTGTGCACCATGCAACTCAATTCCGTCAAAGCCGATACGCTTCGCATTTGCGGCCGCTTCAGCGTAGGCATCAATCATTTCAGCCACTTCGTCTTTCGTTAAAGCCTTTATTTTCTCATTTCTCTGGCCTCTTAACGTAAATCCGGACGGACTGACTGGGGGCGCGTCAATATTTGGTTCACTGCCTGCTTTTCGGGCTGCACCTACATGCCATAATTGTGGAATGATTTTGCCGCCTGCTTTGTGGACTTCCTTCACTACATTTGCCCAGCCATTTAAGGCTTTCTCCCCATAAAATCGGGGAATATTGGGGCTCATAACTGCAGCTGGATGATTAATCGCTGTCCCTTCCGTAATGATGAGCCCAATCCCATTCTCGGCACGTTTTCGGTAATATTGTGCAACATTTTCTCCCGGGATCCCTTCCGGCGAAAACATTCTTGTCATTGGGGCCATCACTAACCGGCTAGCTAACCTTTCATTTCCAAATGGTACAGATTGTAACAAAGTATGACCTGCAATCTTTTGATCCAAGGCGAGCACTTCCTTTTTATTTATTCGTTTTAGCCTGCTCCTTTTATTCTATAATTCTACTTTATAAATATAAACTGATAAGTTCTATGTTTATACTAATATTAAAAACATTGGCGATTTAGCAGGTTATTTATAAAACGACAAACAAACTAGTCGCGGTACTTTTTATCACAGGAATTCCTACCACAAAACAAAATAGAGTGCAAGGAAACCCACATTATTGGGTGTTACTAAGCACTCTGTATAAAATTCTAATATTTTTTTCTTACTTTCTCTTTTACAGATTCCTTCTTCAATAATTCCTTCACTTTCTGAAAATAGAGAAATGTTAGTTCACCGCTCTTTTGTAATCTCGAATTCAATTCAATACGTAACAATTTAATAGCATTTTGGACTTCCTAGTCTAATAGCATTTTATTTTCGTATTCGGAGGCAAGTGCTTGGGCGTAGTCGCTGAAGATAGTTTTACTGCGGGATGGTCCCATGTCGATGTCAGCGTAGTTGGAGAAGATGAGTTTTCTTAGTTCGTTGGCATTGTACTTAATTTGCTGTTGTTTGAGTTTAGTTTGTTCGGCTTGGTTGGATTTTTTATAGGCTTCGCTTTCAATATAATTGGTTAGATTAGGAGGTGGAACAGGTTTGTTATTGGCTGTACCAGGTTTTAGTTTACTTCCTAAGAAGACCTGGATTTCTCCTTCATCCTTGCCAACGGTATCAAAAAGAGAGAAGGAGGCGGTCTTGTCTTGGTCTTCTTTTGTGGCTATGGTTAGATGTTCTTTTAAAATGGACATCACAGCTTTACTATCCTCATCATCATAATTAAAAACCATATAAAGGACTGTGCTTGTATCGACTAACGGCTTCATTGCCCCAAAGAGTTCAGCTGACTGAAAAATTTGTCTTAGTACGTTTTTCACATTATGTCGGCTGGGCTCAATTAGAAAATAACTCATTTGATTCGTTCCGGTGAACCTTATCAGGTTTTTGCAAACCAATATAATAGGATCATATTCAATTTCAATCTGTGACTTACTATTATTATGAATTTAATATTACTGGAACTTCCAATAACCATCCAACTGCTTTCCTTCAAGTGCTTGCAGCAACCAATCTTGATTATCATTATCCACGTTTTTGTTGAAAATGTTTACCTTAAAATTCCTCAATCCTATAACCCTAACATTACCCCGATGAAGCATGGGATTTCATTCGAATTTCGTAGGAGCTGAAGACTTTTCCATATAAATAAGCAAAACTGAATTGTAAACCAGAAGCTATGTAGAAAGGCAGGGCCAGTGAACCAAATCCAAAAAGATAGCCGGTAAAATACGGTCCAATCGAGATGGGCAGCCTGATTGAAAAGATATTGATGCTTGATGCGAAACCACGGCGCATGTCACGAGTCAAACTCACACTCAACGCTTGCTGTGCCCCTTGTGTACCTCTGTTTAAAGCCGTTCGTATGATATACAAGACAGAAACAAGTGCATAGGACGATAGTAAGGGCATCAAAATCAAAAGCAGGCTTGCAATGAAACGAACCAGCACAATGGACCTTATTGTCCCGTGTTTGTTGGATAATCTTGCTTGTAAGACCGAGGTAACACCTGTCGCAAAAAAAGTGACAGCCAATGTGCTTCCAATCTGTATACTGCTTACCCCGAATTTAGCCGAAAACCAATACGACATCATGGGTCCCGTAAGCCCAATGGCAATCCCGTTAAGTATGTTAATGGCTGCGAGCTTAAAGACCGCAGAATTTTCTTCGCGCAGGATTCTCTTTTCTTGATTCCCTGACTCCTCTTTTATATATCCTGGTTGTTTATCAATTTTTCCTTCCTGAATGGTTAAAATGATTGACGCTGTCACAAAGGATAAAACGAAGATAAAGAAGAATATAGGGCGATAGAAAGTGTCTCCTTTAAGATTATGATTCCATAAGGCCGTGATCCCCGCCAGCACTGCACCTGCCGCCATTCCGAAAAAGCTAAGAGCATTATTCAGACTATATACCTTTCCACGCTCTTTTTTTGGGATAAAGGCCGCCAGCCAAGCCTGCTCCGCCGGGGCACAAGGACTGGGAGAACCGGCGTCCGCTTTCCCAAAACCTGAAAGTGTGATTGCAATAAATAACAAAATAGTATTTGTAGATAATATCCCAATCAACGCACATCCGGCAATTAATAGTTCAGAAAAAAGGATAAAGGGTTTTCTCCCCAGTCGATCGCTATAAATACCTATGACTGGGGCTAGTCCTACACCAAGCAAACCTCCGGCAGCAAGCACACTTCCAATCGCCGCTGTGCTCCAACCCAGTGCAGCGAGGTATAGAGACAAATCAACAACTAGCATGCCTTGTCCAATACTTCGAATAGCATTGACCAGCATAAGTTTTTTGGCCGCCGGATGAATTTTTCCGGCTCCTTCTTCATCGTTCTTACCAAACACAAACTTCAACTTTATCACTTCTTTTCTATTTTTCTTACATCATTTTAAATAATTACGTGGGGATATCGGTAAACCATTGGTTATTTACTCTACTTAAAAGAGTTCCAAATTCTCCTGTCATTTATTCACATCCATTACGGTTTACCTATAAAGGAAACATCACAATGGGTGCATTATGTCTTTAGAAAAAAAAAACCAAATAGCGGATACGCATAAGTTGTTTAAAATGGTGATGTTCGAAGCAAAATAATCCGAAAGGATCTGGCTGAACGATGAAAAACGAGGATAGTTTATTAGAGAGGGAAGGAAGCGACATGGTTAAGCATCTAAACAAATGGAAGGAATTCATACAAAATATTAAACAAAATATCTATATTGTGTATCTTGCATACCGTTATCCGAAAACACCATGGTATGCTAAAGCATTTTCATTATTGATTGTTGCCTATGCGTTAAGCCCCATAGACCTTATTCCAGATTTCATTCCAGTATTAGGTTATTTGGATGAAGTTATTCTGCTTCCCTTGGGGATATTAGGAGTGTTCACCCTGATACCTAATCAAGTATTGCAAGAATGCAGGGTGATGGCCTCCCGAACGCCTAAAATGCTGCGGAAAAATTGGGCAGCAGCGATTGTTATTCTCCTCGTTTGGATCAGTCTCGCGACCACTGTTCTTTTCAAATGGGTCATATAAAAAAGGTGCAAAGGTTATGTATGGAGTCCCTTAGCACCAAATTTGCAATCACATATTTTTATTAGAGTTTTATGTTTTTTTTGATGCGGGTCTATCTAGCCGAAATCTCCGATAGATGATAGGTGATGACTGTATAATGGGAGTGCAATTAGCGTCTTGTACAGCTTTTTCAATCAGATAATGTTTTGGCGCCCATTGGCAGACTGGATCCGTCGCATAAGCGTCCCCAGTTAAAGCAAAAGCCTGGCAGCGGCACCCACCTCCGTCTTGGTGTCTTAGTTCACACGAAAGGCAGGTTTCTGGCATCCATTCTTCACCGCGGAAATGGTTAAAAGACTCTGATTCATACCAAATATGACTTAGTGACGAATCAAGAACATTTTCAAAGGAAAGACCCTCAATCATCCCGGCTGTTGGGCAAGGAAGGACTGCCCCATTTGGTGCTACCGTTAGGCCAATCGTCCCCCATCCCCCCATACAAGGCTTAGGTGCCTGAGCATAATAATCAGGAATAACCCAAATGATTTCGATTTTTTTCCCAATGCGCGCTTTTGCGGCGTCATAGATTTCACGGGCAGCCTTAATCTGAACACGGCTTGGCAAAAGCTGCTCCCGATTGAGCAAAGCCCAGTTATAATACTGTGTATTCGCCAGTTCCAGACGTTCAGCACCCACCTCCTCGGCGAGTTTAATAATCTCATCCAAATGATCAATATTCATTCGGTGCAATACGACATTTAATGATAAATACAATCCGGCTTTTTTTACCGCTTTGCAAGCTTCCCTTTTCTTGTCAAAAGCCTTAAAACCGCCGATGATGTCCGAAAGCTTTGCTTCGCCTGCCTGAAAGCTCACCTGCACATTTTCCAGTCCGGCATCACAGAGCCGGGCTGCCTTTTCAGTTGTTAATCCAATGCCGCTGGTTATGAGATTGGTATACATCTCTAATTTATTTGCATGGCGGATAAAAACTTCCAAATCGCCTCGCAAAAGTGGTTCTCCACCGGAAAAATGAACTTCTACAACTCCCAGATCAGCCGCCTCAGACAAAACACGGCACCACTCCCCGGTCGATATTTCCATTGCCTTTGATATCATTTCTAAAGGGTTCGAACAATATGGACAATGTAAAGGACAGCGATGAGTTAACTCCGCGACCAAGGAAAATGGGGGGGGAGCCCCATTATTGTTCTTTGTTATCGACTGAACCATGTTTATGGATCACCACCCAACCCTGATCCTCCATCTCCCGGAGAAACTCAGAAATATCTGCTTTCATCGTTTTCAAATCAAGCAGAGCACTCGTATCTGCAGTTTCTGTGTCTGCCTGCAGGGAAGCCCTTATTTTTTCAGTGATGGTGTTCACCGTTTGTCTCCCGTCACATAAAGTAAGTATAGATGCAGCCGTTTCGTTCAAGACCACGACCTTTTCCGGTAACAAAAGAAGATTCTTTTCCCTTACTTTATCAAATTTTAATCGCGCCTTTGCTGCGAGTCTTGGAATACTGTCAGCTAAAATTGACTCCACCACCTTTCATTTATTTTTCGGGTGAGTGATAAAACCATCGTTCATTCTTATAGAGGATATGCATTTTCGATGGCATCAAGCTGTGCCCACAACACATCACACTTGAAACGCAGTGCGGCAACAGCCCGCCTTTGATCTTTCGGAGTTTGGCAATAGGTAGTCACAAGTTTAAGGGCTGTATCGGCATCACGCGGCGCCTGTGAAAGGCGATTTTGAAAATATTCCAGACCTGCACGGTCAATCCATGGATAAAGCCGCTCAAGGATCTTCATTCTCTTTGACATTAAATCAGGAGAAAACAATTCGGTTAGGGAGGAAGCAACGGCTACCATCCACGGTTTTGTCCGCGCGAAGTTTACATAGGCATCAACAGCAAATCGAACACCCGGAACGACTCTGACTTCCTGCGTTACTTCTTCCCGGGATAACCCCACAGCCTCACCAAGCCGAAGCCATGCTTCAATTCCACCTTCTTCCCCTTGCGTTCCGTCATGATCAATGATTCGCCCAATCCATTCACGTCGCATATCCCTTGACGGCAGCCTAGAAAGAATAGCTGCATCTTTAATCGGAACTGATTTTTGATAATAGTACCGGTTAGCCACCCAACCGCGGATCTGTTCTCTGCTTAATTTTCCTTTATGCATCGCTACGTGAAATGGATGTTTGTCATGATAGAAGGAACTTCCAACAGCTTTTAATTGCTCTGTGAATTCATCCCTCGTCCATAATTCTTCCTTTGTATCATTTAACACCCTTTCTAGGCTAAGGAAATCACCTTGATCCAAAATGTTCACACCTCCACTTCCATACCGTCATAGGCAATCTCAAAACCAAGCCGTTCCAATGTATGCCTTTCCATTGAGTCCTTCTTAAGAATAGGGTTGCTGTTGTTAATGTGAATCAGGATTTTCCGCTTGGCTGGGAATATGGCTAACTTTTCAGCAATGCCCGATGGACCACTAATTGGTAAATGTCCCATACTTCTTGCATCGCGCTTGGTTGCACCCATCTCAACCAATTCGGTTTCTGACCAAAAGGTTCCGTCAACCATCAAGATATCCGCCTTCTGAAAGCAAGCTTCTATAGCCGGGGTGATCCTTTCTAAAGTAGGAAAGTAAGCAAGGCATCTGCCGGTACTCTCATTATAAAGAACCAGCCCGACCTCCCATAAAACTTCCGGGTCATTCTCCTCCTTGTTTGACTGGGTATAAAGCGGCGGTTTTTTAGAAACGGGGACCGTCTCGATGATGATGGTTCCTTCTTCTCCTACACCCGGAAGTCCTATCCGCTTGCGATTATCAGGGTGAAGAGACTGCCATTCCCATGAACAATAGTTTTTCAGTATGGGTAACACTGGAAAAAATGACTGCAAACTCTTTCGTACAGTCTCGGTTCCATAGATGGTTAAACAAGAACCCTCCCGTAATGACAATAACCCAATCGTATGGTCGAACTCGGCATCGGTTAAAATAACACCAGCCAGCGGAGTCTCTCTTATACCTGGACCCGGATGCAGGGCAGTAAACGATTCAATCTGCCTGTGAACATCCGGTCCCGCATTAATGAGATACCAATCCTTTTCATTCGCACTTACAGCAAGCGATGATTGTAATAACGGCTGGTGCGAATCGTTTCCTTCGCGGACACTATGGCAATTTGGACATGCACAGTTCCACTGCGGAAAGCCGCCACCAGCCGCTGCTCCTAAGACTCTAATTCGAATTTGGCTTCAGTCCTTTCACTGGAGACTTGAATACCTTCTTTGCCAATATCCCTAGGTTTACCTAATGCCCTTCCAACTTGCCACCCAATCGCTATATTCACTACAGCCATGAGGGGATACAGGAGATAGTCACCCACTGGTTCTGGAAGCAGGAGATCGACGGCCAGCCATCCTCCGGCTGTTGCACACCCAATAATCGCGCCAATCATTGATTTTAGGTAACGCTTTATTTTCATATGCCCTACCTCCATTGATTTATAAAACTATTAATTGCATGCGCAAGCGAGCCGTGCTGCTAGCCAATATAGGCATACATTGTCACCTCAGGAGATGTATTGATCACTTTATACTCAGGCTTCACCCACATGTTAGATACCCCCTTTCATGACACCCACACTGAAAATTCTCCCCTGCGCGGGGGTGTCGGATTTTCCCTTTCAAAATAATCTATGTAGATAGATATCTCAAAATAACCAGAATTTTGACCTGAAGATGTCTTAATGTGGTATTGGATTTGGCAATATATTGCAAAAAGGGACAAGAACAAAAAGAAACAACCTAAGTCCGGATGATGATTGAACTCAGGTTGTTTACATCGTTCCCTTGCTTTTTCTGTGACTGTATTAAAAATAACCTGAGCTTATCAAAACTCAGGTTAAAAACATCCATTTTTTACAAATTTATCCAATTAAAAGCGCCATTTATTACTTCAAAAGACTTATCCCGTACGATTTAAGAATGATACGGGATATCTTATAATTTTTCAACATCTATCTCAGTACTGACTGCTCCTTAAATGAAAATTAACTGTCCATTGTCCATTTTGATTCATTATTCCATGTGTGTGAAATGATAATTCAGAATTATCTGATCTGTAATGTTGCAGCTGTGCTATTATCGTTCCTTTATACTCATTATTACTTATTTTCTGAAACGATTCTGATTCCTCACGAACTAACGTATTCCCAATCCAAATATACGGGTTTCCAATCAAACTTTTAGTGTTCGAACTAACTGGTATATTTGAATTTGTGGTTATCGTATAATGCAGCTGGATGTGTTGGCCATGGTTTATTATCGAATAGTCATTGATGGTTAACCTGATTCCGTTATCCTCGGATGAACCTAAGCCATTACTTGACTGAGCATTGGTCAATGTTGGGTAGGCAAATCCAAAGAGTAAGGAAATGCATAAGGCGGCACCAATGAATCGCACGTTATAAATCGGTAATTTCCTCATTTTAACACCATCCTTATTTTTCGTGAATATCTGATGTTTCGCCAATTTATAATTATCCTTTTAAGAAACAATCTGAGTCCGAATAAGGGAATCAGACTCGGATTGTTTCAAGAGTAAAAATCATTTCTTTTTGGATAGCCATTCCGCTAGTGCTTCAGCCTCTGCACCTTTGGCCATACCTGCTGGCATGCGGTCGCCACCATTAAGAATTTTATTCAAAATGTCCTCTTTAGACATAGTTTTACCTATGTGTTGAAGATTTGGTGCTGTTGCGCCTTGAAGATTATCCCCGTGACAGGAAATACAACTTCTTTTGTAAACCTTTTCCGGATCGATAACAACGTCTGCTTCCCCTTGTAATTTTGCATTTTTATTTATAGCTCCAGGTTTTAACTTACCTCCGAGACCATAAACAACAACCTTCGTACCACCAGTAATGACTGCAACATATTCTTTGCCGTCAACAGTATATATGGAAGGTGCCATTTTGATTTGTTTTCCTCCACTTTGCATGCTCCATAATACTTTACCTGTTTTAATATCAAGAGCATTTACCTTTCCATCCAATTCCCCGTAGAAGGCAAGACCGGCAGCCGTACTTGTGAATCCGCCATACATCGGATCGTCCGTTTTATTTTGATATACTTTTTTCCCTGTATTCATATCAATTGCTGTAATGGTACCAGAAACATCAACATCCTTTGGCAAAGGAAGGATCTTTGTTCCTGGAAAGGTATTATTATCTTTTGCAATCTCTTCTGCATCTTTAGCTGCTACCATTAGATTAGGACTATTAATACCTGGAATAAGCACATAGTTGGTGTCAGGGTCATATGTCTGTGGAGCATAGCTTTCTCCACCTGGTGTTCCTGGCCATTGGAGAACTGCTTTACTCTCATCGCTTGGTACGTCCGAATGCTGAATTTTTACAAAAGGTACCCCATCATAAATGGTCTTCCCTGTTTTTGCGTCCCACGCATACCACTTTCCATTCTTACCGCCTTCAACCACAACCTTTTGCTTTTTCCCGTCGACCTTTGCATTGAGAATCATCGGTGTTGCGGCAGCGTCATAATCCCATATATCATGATCAACTTGAGTAGATGACCACTTAAACTTCCCTGTTTTACTATCTAAAGCAGTGATAGAATCGGTATATGGATTTTTTCCTTTTCTATCTGCATCATAAAAGTCCGGAGCTGGATTCCCTACTGCAAAATACATCATATCAGTATCTGGATCAAACGACATCGGTGTCCATACGGAGCCTCCGCCTGTATATTTACCCTTCGCCCAGCCAGTTCCTCTCTCAGGAACGGTCCAAAACGGCTCTTTCCATAGCGGTTCCAGAGTATCTGCTTTAAACGCCCAAACAAAACCTCGTGTACCATTATCACCGCCGCTGCTTCCAACGTAAACGTTCCCATCATAATACATCGGAGCTGAAGATTCATAATATCTGTTTTCTAACTTAATAGTAGGTTCATGATCCCAAAAGTTAACCATTTTTAACAGTTTTCCGTTCTTCGCATCCAGTTTGGCCAGCCGATTATCGATCATCAAGACAAATACATTCCCATTGGCCACTGCGACACCCCTACTTGCCACATTGGACTGCCATGGCAAACCATTAATATGATCAAGTACGTCCTTGGGCGGCGTCCATGCCCAAAGCTTCTTTCCACTTGCGGCATCGATTGCAAACACATGATTTTTCGAACTAGTCACATACATGACCCCGTCGTGGACGACAGGGAAATCTTCTTGTAAATTTGGAATATCCTTATTCCAATCTAAGATATCCTGCTGCCATGCAATCCCCATTTTTGTTACATTCTCTTTTGTTATCTCTTTATAAGGCACATGTCGGGTATGTTGAAGGTCATACCCCCAATTTGGGAATCCTGTCACATCTTCCTGACTTGCCTGGTTGGATTCCTTGGTTTCCTCTTTTTTGTTATTAGCATTATTCTTCTTATTATTTGACTGACAGCCAACTATAACGATACTTGCTAACAAAACTAAACCTAATGACTTTAAATATCGCATCACGAAAATACCCTCCTGACATTATGAAATAATACATCGATTTTTGATGATGAATTTTTCCACTTTCAGTCTTTAAACCTCCTTAAGATATTCAAATTTTTATAAGAACATTGGTATAATTACCT
>NZ_JBALOS010000112.1:0-6225 GCF_036962765.1 Neobacillus drentensis | reverse complement strand
GTTTTGTATTGTTTAGTTTTATTTATTATTTAAGCTATATCTTGGAAAGTTGAGTTGCTTTTTAATATTGCATAAATCCATTGTATAAGCTTGTTCGCACAGGCTATTACAGCTACTTTATAAGGATTGCCTTCTTCACGTTTCTTATCATAGAACTCTCGTAACCTCTTGTTACGCGGGATGATTTCTTGAGTCGTTTTCTTTTTACGACAATCACGAATGGCACATTTAACCGCCAAATATAAGGCACGCCGTAGCCTACTTGACCCTCTTTTTGTTATTCTGTTTACGGTCCCTTTGAACCTGCCAGATTCAAAGATACTAGGGTCAATTCCGGCAAATGCTACAAGTTTTTTAGGGTGATTAAACCGATCAATCTCACCAATTTCAGAAATAATCGTTGCCGCGATTTTTTCTCCGATACCAGGGATTGATTGGATAATCTTATATTCTATAAGTTCTTTTGCTAAAGCATCTATCTCATTCTCAAACGTAGATAGGTGCTTTTGGTATTCTAAAAGCATATTGATATACATTTTTAAGGTTAAAATTTGGCTTTGATATAAGATTTTTTGAAAAGGATTCCGAGCTGCTGCAGCTATAAGTTTCTTTGCTTTTTCATCCGCCCACCTTCGAGAACGACTTTTACAATGATCCTTGATTCTAGTTGCTATGGTTTCTTCACCAGCTTCTAAGACATCGTTAGATGTAGGATAATCTAATAAAGTTAGTAAAGAAACAACTGAATATAAATCCCAAAAAACACCTCTATACTCAGGAAAAACCTGATCAAGGACTGCTTGAAACTGTAGCTTGGTTTGTACAAATATTCCTGTTAAGTTTTCGTGTTGTCTTGTTAGATTACGAAGGTTTAAGAGTTGAATTCCACGTTTTTTATATGGCTCTAAATCCTCTTTATAGTACATTTCACAGAGATGACTTGCATCGATTATATCTGTTTTTACTTTCCGTAAATTCGAGCTCTTGGCACGATAGGAGATGAGCGGATTAACTATAATTAATAAATAATCTCTGTCCTCAAAATACTGAACAACCGGTGTATGATAATGTCCTGTAGCTTCCAGAATAATCGGAGGTTTAATCCCTGTTAAGTTCTCAATTTCTCTTAAATATTGATGTAACATATCTAATCCCTCAAGGGTGTGTGATACTTTAAAACTACTTTTGTAAGGTTTTTTCTTATCCAAGAAAGCTTGTACCTGACTTTCACCTTTTGCTACATCCAGACCAATGACTGGATTCATTCTAGATCTCCTCCTCCAAAATAAAATTACCGGTACCCCTAATTCCTTCTTGCAGTATCATAGCTTCGCTTGTTATACGAGATCCATAGTCCCAACCAGCCTCAATCATGTTTCTACAAGTAGGGGGCGAACTGTTTAGTTGACGGGATCCAAGTCCCACGGGTGCTTACGTTCTACCCCGGCTACCGTTATAATAAAACCAAATAAAAATTGGTCAACCAGAAATATCTGGGTGAACTTATAATACGAACGGATGCTTTAGTAAAAAATAAGGAGCCATTTTTGAAGTAATTTCGTGTTTTTCAATATACTACAATCGGGCGCCTTTCTTGAATAAAAAGGTGTCTTCTTTTATTACGTATAAAATTATATATAATATGAAAACTAAATTTATCCACGTTAAGAATAAGGTAGTGATGCTATGATACAAGATAAGGTGATAATAATTGGTTTATTAGGTGCTCTGTCAACAATACCAGGAGAGATTGCTTCGAGGTTACTTGCTTATTTTGGCATTGGTAAGTTTGGTATTTATGAATTGGCAAGTTTTATTATTACATTAAATAGGCCTGTATTTATCTTAGGATTAATTGTAGATTTTTTAGTTGGTTGTGTTTTTGCAGTCTTACTCTACTATATATTTGAAAAGTTGGGTTCATGCCATTTAGTTATTAAAACTACTGGGTGCAGTTTACTGGCCTGGTTAGTATGTGAACTTTTATTCACAGCAATAATAGAAGGCAAGTATATTAGTATTAGACCCATAAATGATTATTATTCCCATATTTTCAGTGCCATAATTTTTGGTATTACAGTAGGACTGTTGCTAAAAAAATTTATATTTAAGAAGTTAAATTCATGATAAGTTTAACCCTTTTAAGAACTCCTCAAGTACTACTTCTTGGTGATACCCACTAATCATAACAAGCGAACTAAAATACTTTTGTATCGGTACCCGATTAAAGTTCAATACCCGGTTATGCTATGGTGAGTATCGAATTCAATTGCTCGATTAACCTACAGCATTGTTCTCCATTATGGATTTGCATTTTTAACGTACATTTGCATGCTACATCTGGCATACATAAATTGGAGCATATGAGGTAGTTTTTGTGACTATCGGGTGCTTTTATTGAACAAGTACTTGTTTAAAAAAAAATTCAAAGAATGTTGATAAACCCACCAACATCCCTTTTGTGTTGTCAATTACACTCCACACATTGTGAAGCGGTCGCGTGGTTGGAGTTGGTATAATAGAAAAGCAGTTGATATAGAAAAATCTATACCATCTGCTTTTTTGTTTATAAAAATACCATTCAGGACCGATTTTCGTTAAAATAAACATTGTCGATTTTCACAATAGTTTTTCACAAATAATAACTGTACAAATGTCTTGTGTTTGATAAAAAGTTATAAAGCATGATATAAGTGTAGAAGAAGTGGAACATTAGGCTTTATATTTTTTGACCGATTGTTTAAAGTTGTATCCATAGTGAGAGGATTTGAGTTTGAAATGATAGATAATTTTTGGCGTGATTTACCACGGCCATTTTTTGTACTTGCACCAATGGAAGATGTGACAGATGTTGTTTTCCGTCACGTAGTAAGTGAAGCCGGCCGTCCGGATGTATTTTTCACAGAGTTTACCAACTCGGATAGCTATTGTCATCCAGAGGGCATGAAAAGTGTGCGTGGCCGATTAACTTTTACAGAAGATGAACAGCCAATGGTGGCTCATATATGGGGGGATAATCCCGAATATTTCCGTCAAATGAGTATTGGCATGGCCGAGCTAGGATTTAAAGGCATCGATATTAATATGGGCTGCCCTGTACCGAATGTGGCATCGAGAGGGAAAGGTAGTGGCCTTATTCTGCGTCCAGACGTTGCGGCAGAACTTATTCAAGCAGCAAAAGCGGGCGGACTTCCTGTCAGCGTGAAAACTCGACTTGGCGATAAGGAGGTTCAGGAGTGGGAGGAGTGGCTAACGCATATTTTAAAACAGGATATTGCGAATCTTTCTATTCATTTACGTACAAGAAGGGAAATGAGCCAAGTAGATGCGCATTGGGAGCTGATTCCGGAAATCAAAAAATTACGTGACCTTATCGCACCAAATACGTTACTAACAATCAATGGAGACATTCCTGACCGTCAAACTGGGCTGCAGCTTGCTGAACAATATGGTATTGATGGCGTTATGATCGGGCGAGGTATTTTTAAAAATCCTTTTGCTTTTGAAAAAGAGCCCAAAGAGCATAGCAGTAAAGAATACCTTGATCTTTTAAGACTGCAGCTTGATCTTCAAGATCAATATGCGGAAGTACTGCCACGTTCCATCACAGGGCTTCATCGCTTTTTCAAAATTTATGTCAAAGGATTCCCTGGAGCTGCTGAATTAAGAAATCAATTGATGAACACGAAATCAACAGATGAAGTGCGTGCATTGCTTGATAACTTTGGAAAGAATGTTGATGGGACGGGGACAGTGAAATGATGTAACTCTCAAAAAGTTAGCGAAAAAATGAATCACATCAACTCATGTGTACTTATTTTATTCAGTTTCAAGTTCCATTGCAGCCGGCAACTTTTGATTTGTTAAAGTCTGTTTTCTGAAAGAAAAAGATCTCAAGAATGTAATAAACCCACCAGCACCCTTGTGTTGCCACATACACTCTGCACATTGTGAGGCTGTGGCGAAAATTGAATTGGTATGAGAGTAACAGCCTTGTCCATTAGCGATAAGGCTGTTTTTCCGTAATTTGAGTGGTATCAGTAACTGTCTTTCTTTGCGTCTTTAGTAATAATATTACGGAGTTATTCCCAAATATATAGATTATCCTCCTGTATGGTATCCAATAGGGTATGGACTTGATGGTTGTAGTCTAGTTATTAAACCATAAACTGAGAATAAAGGTTCAATTTATTGGTTAGATATTGGTGTGGAACAAGATGATTCAAACGGCTATTTAAACTTTAATTTGATAAAATGATTTGACCATTTTTTCGTTGCACAAGGTTGCAAGTTTTTGGAGTGTAGTCTTTTTTCTTTATAGAATGGTTCGATTAGCAGTTTTAATAAATATAAGCAACACATCTATTATTGTATAAACGGGGCCTTCTTTTTAGGAATATTGGTGGTAATGATTATACTTGTGGGAATGTATTTTTTAACTATTTATTTAGTTAACGGGTACTTATGTTAAAGATGGGATGGCTGAGGCGATCCCGTTTTCTTATTGAGCTAATGGGACAGTTTAGTTGAACAAAATTTAAATCTGTAGTTTAATTTATTGCAGAAGATTCAAAAAAATAGGGGGGACTTAATTTGGAAATGTGGATTAATAAAGGATTTTCAATTTCTACAAATAAAGAGTATTTAGATTTAACATTAATACATACCTACTTGAGTCAAGAAGCCTACTGGTCAAAGGGGATACCCAAGCAAATAGTAAAAAAGGCAATTGAAAATTCTCCGTTATGTTTTGGAGTTTATAAAGGTGAAGTAGGTAAAGACGTTATTGAACAAGTTGGTTTTGCAAGGGTAATTTCTGATTTAGCAACTTATGCCTATCTTAGTGATGTGTTTATATTGCCAGATTATCGGAAGTTAGGGTTATCAAAATGGTTAATGGGTATTATCACAAACCATTCCGAATTACAGGGAGTTCGTAGATTTATGTTAGCTACTAATGATGCACATTCATTATATAACCAATACGGTTTTGAACAGATTGATAATCCAGAACTATTTATGCAAAAGGTACTTAAAAATCCATATCAACAATAAAAAACTCTTCTAACGATTGCAAGAGATCAAGATCCAGCTCCCATTATCGGCTTTTCTTGTTTCGCTAACGAAGCAGGTTAGTTTAACAAAAAAATGGATGGTTATGGTAAAATGAGTTTGGTAAAATTAATTTGGTAATGGTGAATATATGGAAAATGTAGTTACTATTTTAGGAATACCTTTTTCTAAAATGACACTAAATGAAACGATTATAATGTTAGAGGAACAATTACAAAAAGAAAATACCAACCTTTTTCATCTAATTACTGTAAATCCAGAGATGGCGATTACTTCACAATCGGATATTGATTTTAGAAAAGTCATTGAGGAAGCTGATCTAATTACTCCCGATGGAATTGGGATAGTGTTAGCATCCAGGAGAAAAAGAAACCGGATTCCAGAGAGAGTAACGGGGTTTGATCTCCTTCATACCCTTTTAGAAAAGGGAAATAAGTACGGTTGGAGTTTCTATTTTTTAGGAACAGATGAGTATACTAACAAAAAAGCTGTTGAGGAAATAAAACATTTGTATCCCAATGTTATAATAACTGGCAGGCATAATGGGTTCTTTTCACGGGAAGAGGAGCCTTTTATAATTTCATCAATTAAAAAGTCTAAACCGGAAATCTTAATAGTCGCTATGGGGGCACCTTTTTCTGATAAATGGATTTTCAAAAATAAGCAAGATTTATCGCAAGTTAAAGTAGTATTTGGTGTTGGAGGAAGTTTAGATGTGATTGCCGGTAAAGTTAAAGCTACACCAAAACTATGGAAGAGACTAAACTTGGAATGGTTACATAGGTTAATTACTGTGCCTGTTGCTAAAGGACAGAAATCACGATGGGTAAGACAGTCCGCAATTCCTAAATTTATTTATCAATCCATTATTAGGAATAACTAAACTAACAGGGGAATTATGTTAAAGATGGGATGGCTGCGGCGATCCCATCTTCTTATTGTACTAACGGGTGCAAGAGTTTAAGATTAGTGGCTGCTTCGGCAGCTTTTTTTGCTTGTTCCACTAACGGGCCAGGTTAGTTGAAGATTGCTTTGACCTTTGTTCAACAATTGGGCCATTTAGTTGAAGATCTCATCAGATAAGTAATAATATTTACAGGAATAATTCATTCTGATAAAGAATATTAAACAATGTGATGATAAGGAGGCGAT
>NZ_JBALOS010000111.1:0-7920 GCF_036962765.1 Neobacillus drentensis | reverse complement strand
ACTTAAACTAACGGGTGCTTTAGTGAAAAAAAAGACTGTCTTTTTGACGGTCCTTTTTTGGTGAGATTAACACAAATACATTTTTGTAAAGTGCTTGCTACTTATTTATAGAGTTATTATTCCTCTCATCACGATTTTTGGAAGCTGTTTTGTCATCGACTTCAGCCCCCTCTACGATCTGGTTACCAATAGCACCGCCTGAAACACCGCCTATTACAGTACCAATTAGTCCAAATGGAGCACCTATCATAGCACCCGCAACGGCTCCATTAAAAGTTCCTGTTGCTTCACCAAAGTCACTCGCACCTTGATTAGCATTACTACCAGCTTGATTGTTGCCACTTTCTTCTACATTTCCTTCAAAGTTATTGCGTTCGTTACTCTGATTCATCTATTCACTTCCTTGTTTATTAATGGGGAATATGCTAATGATGAAAGCACACCATCCCAAACATATACTACCCAGCTGAAATAGTTTTACTCACTATATGTTGGTTCAAGATATAGTTGTCTTATCGGCAGCCATTTTTTCTTGTTCAACTAACGGGTGCTTGAGCGAAACAAAGAGTCGTAGCTACGGCTCTTTTTCTTGTTTCACTAACGAAGCAGTTTAATTCAACAAGGAATTTCTTGACAAGAGTAACTTGCGAGAATACAATATTCAGAAAACTCCACTTATGGTGACGTAGCACCAAACTGAGGTGGTGCCACGAAGTTTCAACTCTCGTTCTAAAGATTTATTTCTCGGAGGTGAAAGTTTTTTTATTTCATTACTTTTCATTATTAATTTAAAAAGTTCAAAGAGAGGAAAAATCAAATGAACCCTTTGTTGTTAGATGTTCCTTTAAAATTAGATACAGATAGGCTAATTCTTCGAGCACCACTACAAGCTGGCGACGGTGAAATTGTGAGCCAAGCAATTAAAGACTCCTTTTATGAATTAAAATCGTGGTTGTCACTTTTCCAGGAACCTCCAACTGTTGAAGAAACGGAGATCATGTTAAGGAATGCTCATATAAATTTTTTAAAAAGAGAGAGTTTTCGTTTTCTTATCTTTGATAAAGGTGGCAGTGAATTTATTGGAACTACAAGCCTCCATGGGATTAACTGGGACATCCCAAAGTGTGAAATTGGATACTGGATTAATACAAAATATAGCGGTAATGGATATATGACCGAAGCTGTGAAGGAATTGGCTGACTTCGGCTTAAATTATTTCAAATTTAGAAGAATTGAAATAAGGTGTGAATCAACAAACCTTAAGAGTCGTGCTATCCCAGAAAAACTAGGGTTTGTATTGGAAGGTACTTTAAGAAATGATGATTTATCCGCTGATGGCAGCAAACTGACTGACACTTGTGTTTATTCTATAGTAAAGTAACATTGTGAACAATTACACTTAAATTAACGGGGGCGTTTCTTTAAAAAGGAATGCTCTTTTCATATCCAATTAAAAGGAAGTAAATGTTATTATTATATTAAAGATGGTTGCTCTTCTATTACAGGTGGAGAAAGCTTTAATACGATATATGCTACAATATTAAAAAAGTTAAACTTTGGAGGCACACCACTGCAATAAGACTTATAACGAAATTAAGTTCTTGATATATCCCGTCAAGGACATATTATGAAACAGTGCTTTAATAAAGGAGTTGTATAAAATGGATGAAAAAAAAGATACAGAAATAAAACGCTCTTCAAAAGCAGAAAACATTCTACCTCAGATCAATAGTAAAACTAAGCTAGGCGACTTACGAAAAATCGCGAAGGACATTAAAAAAGATCACGAACTAGCTATGGAACTTTGGTCAACCGAAGAGTTTTTGCCCAGACTATTAGCAATCTTAATTATGGACAAAAAACTTCTTTCACAAGATGTGCTAAATAAGCTTGATAAGGATATGCAGACTCACACTTTTGATGAGCGAAATAACTTAATGGATTGGTTAATGGCTAATCAGCTCACCAAAGACAAGAAGAAAATTGCATTGATGGAGTCATGGGAAAATAGTCCTTCTGCTCTTCAAAGGCGAGCTTTCTGGTATTATCAAGGGCGATTGAGATGGACTGGACAAACACCGCTTGATAACACCGCAGACTTGCTATCTGCATTAGAAGCTAATATTACTCAGGAAGAACCGGAAGTTCAATGGGCTATGAATTTCACCGCAGGCTGGATAGGCGTTTATGATGAAAAGAATCGTGCACGTTGTATTAAACTTGGTGAGAAAACGGGTCTTTACAAAGATGAAATAGTAGCAAAAGGATGTACTCCCAGCTATTTGCCGGAGTTCATTACGATTGAAGTAAACAAACGACATAATAATTAGTTACCTCTGAAAAATTTATTAGGGTTTAATGCAAAAAATAAAGGAATTCAAAGCCTCAATATGAAAATTGTAATAGGCTTGGACCGAAAAATAAAGAAATCAACGCGTTATGGCAGCTAGTTAGTGAAATATGCAAGGAAGATGTAAAGGATTAACCCACTATCTCTTTTTGATCTGTAGGGCGCTTATCTTTAAGAAGAACAACTTTCCAGCTGCGCAGTACAACGATACTGTTCAGCAGGAAAAACTAAAAGGATGATAATTATGGTTATCAACCTTTTTCAACTAAAGGGTGCTTTACTTCAATAAGGAGTAAGGCTTTTTTCTTGTTCAACTAAAGGGGCAGTTTACTGCAATAAGCATTATACTATGTATCAGGAGGTCGATAATAATGCCTGTTCATGATTTTGGAATAATTGATAATATCGAAAATCTGAAAAGAAATATTGGTTATGAACCACAAAAATATAAATGTATTTCTGTTGATGATGAAATTATTAATCACTTAAATGAGCATTTATCTATTATGAGAACCTACTTTCATTCGCTTGAACGCCCAGAGTTTGGGCTAGCTTACTGGGGAATTACAATTATTCCACCTGATTCTTTATCAATGTTTTATGATGTGATTACATCTTCAACGATGTATAAAAAATCTGCTGAACTTAATGAGTTAGCTTCTAAAATATTTCAGGCTAAAGAGGAAAATAAATACATGATACACTTTGGAATATAAGCCTTTTTGTTTTTTATCTTATCTAAATTAACGGGTGCTAATATTAAAGATGGGATGGCTGCGGCTAACGGGTTCCCTTTTGAGGTGCAAACATTGCAAATCACATCACATTTTTTGTCACTAATATCAATGTAATTCTCAATGGAATTCTCTAATTAAATAACAATAATAAACGCAGTGAAGGGATAGCTTAATCGCTATCCCTTCATTTTAATTTCGCTATCTAATCCCGTTGGTTGAAGAAAGTAGTTGTCTGTTTTTATTATGTGTCTTCGTCGCTTTTGTACTCCAAAATATCACCTGGTTGGCAATCTAAAGTCTTACATATCGCTTCTAATGTTGATAAACGAACCGCTTTGGCTTTCCCATTTTTCAGGATGGAAATATTCGCCATAGTAATTCCAACCCTCTCCGAAAGCTCCGTTACGCTCATTTTTCGCTTTGCTAACATCACATCAATATTAATAATCATTGCCATATACTCCACCTCAGACCGTCAAATCATTTTCTGATTTTATGTTAATCGCCTCTTGTAGAAGCTGTTGGAGGATAGCAGCAAAAACGGCGATAACCAACGAAGCAAAAATGATGATGAGTTCCAATATTCCAAAAGGAGGGTCCATATTCTTCGTTATAAAACGAAAGAGTGGCAAACCTAATACATACAAACCACTGATTGTAAACGCACAGCACTTTATGCTCTTTAACGCCTTTACAGATAATTCCGAGAACGCTGTGTTCTCGTCAATGTACCGTAAAAGATTGAAAGCCTGATAGAGAGCAAAGTAAAAAGGCACAGCAGCTCCATACATCACGATGAAAACGAGATATTTCATATAAGCAATATCTGGATACAATTCTCCAGCAAAATTTCCGATCTTAGGCACCAAAAATATGCACAATGCAAGAACTGGGATTCCAGTCAGAAAAATAATTACCTTTAAGAAAGTGGTTGAACCTCGTTTAACATTCATTAAAAACACCTCACTTATTTAATGACAACATGATTTTATCATATGATTTATCGTTTTACAATAAATTCGTATTGTTTTTTATTGTATTATTATTGTTACATGAAGTCCTTCGATATACTTGTTTCTTCGATCAAATTCATGGAGGGCATTCAAATATTCCGAATAAGGCTCCGTATCATTCTTTGTTGGTGGTTGAGGAGAGAAAGAGAAGCGAAGTCTTGCATTCTTTTGAGAGAAATCATCAAGATCTATATAAGCTAGAGCAAGAGAATAAATAGAATTTGTGGAAGAGTCATCTCTTGCTCTCATATAGACGGGCAGCATTCATGTAATAAATAAGTGGTAATTGAGTAGTTTTGTGAAACATTGTACTTAAACTAACGGGTGCAAGAGTTGAAGATCGGGCTGTCAATATGGCAGCCTTTTCTTATTCGACTAACGAAGCAGGTTAGTTAAATAGATTGGCTCAATTGGCTATCGTTTTATTTTACATTGACTCAAAATACGACCTTATGAAAGGTGAATAAAAATGAAAGTGGGTTCTTTTTGTAAAAAAACACCGAAGGGTTTTGTCGAATTTATGTAAAAAACGCTGAAACCATTGAAAAACTGCATAAAAAATAACCCCCCATAAATTTAGTTTATAATGTTTGATTCTACTTAGAATATTCTTAATAATAATAGTCACGGTATTATTATACAGATGAAGGGGATAGAAATGAAAAAGGCTAATTTCGTACTTATATTTTTACTAGTCATTGCACTAATTCTTGTGTTACCACCGGTCTTAGCACCTGTTATTCACGATAATAACACAGCAAAAGCAGCTATCCGTACGTATATTTACCAAGAAGGATATACATATCAAAGCTTTTTTGCTATTCCCAAAGACGAACAGTTTGATGACCCAGAATATGGTCATCTCTATTATGTAATTTGGCATGATCGTAATAATCCGGTTGGAGATACTCCCCCACTTTTTTATGTAAAAAAATACAAAGAAGGTTATAAAGTCACTTCAGTTGGTACTGGTCCTTGATATAGTCCACCCTTAAATTAAAATTCTTATTCAACTAAAGGGTGCAAGAGTTCAAGATGGGTTGCTGCGGCAACCTTTTTTTGTTCCACTAACGTTAGCAGGTTAGAGGAAGAAGGAGGTTTTTGATAAAGATAGAATATTTAAGGTGAATAGGAAATATTTTGGGGGGCAATTTTTTGAGGAAAACAGAAATTCTTCCTTGGTCAGAAAAATGGAGCCAATCGTACGAAGATGAAGCCGAAAATTAATTAAAATTTTTAAGAAAGAACATATTGGAATACATCATATTGGAAGTACATCTGTTCAGACAGTATGTTATGCGAAACCAATAATCGACATTTTATTAGTTGTTAAAAATATTGAACAAGTGGATATTTATAATGAACAAATAAAGACTCTAGGATATGAACCTAGAGGCGAGAATGGAATAATTGGAAGAAGGTACTTTCCGAAAGGAAATGAGAAGCGAACCCATCATTTACACATTTTCCAAGGAGGGGATGAAAATATAAAAACACATTTAAATTTTAAAGAATATTTAATAAATCATCCACAAGACGCTCAAGATTATGGGGAATTAAAAATAAAGCTAGCCAGCCTATATCCTGACGATATTCATAAATATCAACAAGGTAAAGAGCATTTTGTAAATGGATTAGTTCTGAAAGCAAAAAAATGGGCTGCTGGTGCTTGAGTTAAGGAACAGAGCTATTTCAATAATGTAGCAGATTAACGGAGAAAGAAGGATTTTTTATAGAGTACAGATTAAGTTATTTTGAATAATAAATGGAGGTTTTATATGGGAGAGACGAAAGCAATAAATTTAGACAGTGTTTCATTTTACTTAAAAGAAAAACATGATTTTGATTGGCTTAGAAATCTTGGTAAAGTGTTTTGTGTTTTTGATGAACAAGATTCTGGTAATATATCTTTTGGAATTGAAAAAGACGGTGTTAAAAAGTTTGTGAAGTATGCAGGGGCAAGAACTTTAGAGTATTTAGGAGAACCTGAAGACGCAATATCAAGATTAATGAATTCAATTCCTCTTTATGAAGAGTTGAAGCATCCACATTTAATAAAATTAATAAATCATTTCCAAGTTGCTGAGGGATATGCATTAGTATTTGATTGGTTTGACGGGGAATGTCTTCATTCTCATTGGTCTTTTCCCCCTCCAGAGAAATATACACACCCTGATTCACCATTTTTTCGCTTTAAACAATTGCCAATTGAATTTCGGTTAGAATCACTGAAATGTATTTTTGAATTCCATGTATATGTGGAGAAGCAGAATTATGTTGCTATTGATTTTTATGATGGAAGTATTTTATATGATTTCGAGAACAATAGCACAAAGATTTGTGATATTGATTTTTATAAGAAAAAACCATTTATAAATACAATGGGAAGACTATGGGGATCATCAAGATTTATGTCTCCAGAAGAGTTTGAATTGGGTGCTGAAATTGATGAAAGAACTAACGTATTTAATATGGGAGCAATCGCATTTGGATTGTTAGGTGGAGATCTTGACCGTTCAATCTTAAAGTGGGATGCAGATCAGGAGCTTTACGAAGTAGCATTGAAGGCAGTTGAAAAAGATAAAAACGACAGATATTCAACAGTAAAAGAATTCTTCTTAGCGTGGGAATCAGCATCTAATAATTATCTATCTTAAACTAAGAGATTGTGAACAAATGTACTTAAACTAACGGGTGCAAGTGTTTAAGTACGGAGATCGCTGCGGCGGTCTTTTCTTTTTGTGCTAACGAAGCAGTTTAGTTGAACAAGAAGGCATTAACTCTTTTTCCACAATCAGGCCATTTTATGGAATAAAAATAAAGGGAAATTGAAGGGATTCGCGGTGTGAACGAAGAAATACATATCAGATCATTAGTATTACAAGAGGAGGAAGCGTGCATTTTGAATAAGAAGGATGATAAGAAGGTTCATATCTACCATATTACATTAACAAACGGTGAACTGCTCAAAAACATTCGAATCGAAGGTTCGCTTGAATGGAAACTTTCAGGTATCGCAGCACATCTTATTGCTGTGGAAGATGACAACGGGAAAAAAGTTGTATTGAGCAAATATCAAATTGTCAAAGCAGAACTGGTAAACATCGAAGATTAAGATTGTGAAGATTTTCACTTAAACTAACGGGTGCAAGTGTTAAGGATCAGGGCTGTCAATTTGGCAGCTTTTCTTTTTGTGCTAATGAAGCAGTTTAGTAGAAGAAAAACTGGTGATTTTTTATATCGGAGAGAATTTATAAAGAAATAAATAACCCAAGGTGGTTTGAAAATGGGAATGTCGGATTGTTATAAAAAACTTCGAGAAAAGGTCGGTAATGAACTAATTTTTATGCCAAGTGTAGTAGGGATTGTTCGAAACGATTTGGCAGAAATTTTATTACAAAACAAAGGAAATGGCGAGAAGTGGAGTCTCCCTGCTGATGCAATTGAACTTGGAGAAGCATGCCGAAGCAGTTGTTCGTGAAGTATGGGAAGAGACAGGACTATATGTTGTGCCTCAAAAGTTATTACGCGTATTTGGTGGGAAAGACTTTTGTTACAAATATCCTAATGGTCATCAAGTGGAGTATAACTTCTTTATGTTTGAATGTGTTATTCAAAGTGGTGAACTAAGCCCAATAGATATCGAAACGGATGACCTTCAATATTTTAGTTCAAGTAATATGCCTGAACTTGCTTTACCCTAAAGATTTATTTTTACATAGGGAAAAAAGTGAATTATATTTTCAGTGGAATGAACAATGGTTAAAAAATCTTTCTCAAAAATAACTTTTTCTTGTTGAACTAACGGGTGCGATGCTTC
>NZ_JBALOS010000110.1:0-2481 GCF_036962765.1 Neobacillus drentensis | reverse complement strand
ATACTAGCCAATGTAAAAAATTGAACTTTTCCGGATTCAATAAAGTCATGACACACATCAATCATTCCAAAATCATAGTATTCAGAATGCGTCCCTCCAGATGAAGGAAAAACTACGATTGGCATGCCACTGTGCCCATATCTGTTTAACAGCATTTCACGTCCTAATTCGCCACTCCAATGGTTTAACTGTTCTATATGCATAGAAAAATCTCCTTTCCCAAATTTTTTCGTTCATGTACAAAACGGATAATGTCATCCACTTCTTCATGCGAATCTGCATTAATCGCATAAAATTGATTTCCTTGGAGTTCCGCAAACGCATCTGGCATGCGCTGTTCAAACTTCACACGGTCGCCAAATCGTTCATAAATAGCATTCGTATCATGTTTATACTCATACGCATCACGCTGTGTTACACCGACACAAAACTTGTTTTTGGCATCGGACTTCTTAAATTCTCCTCCTGTCACAAGAGAAGCATACTGAGCAAATAAATCAATGGAGTACGCGAAATTGTACATATCAATCGTGTAGCCGCCAGCCAAGCGGTTATTGTATTCAAGTGCAACATAATCCCCATTTTCTAATTTAAAAAACTCAATATGGAAAAAGCGTTCTTTCATGCCAAAAGCTTTCACAATCGCCTTTCCATAAATTTCGAGCTTTGGATCAATTTCTTTTTGAATCACATAAGCTAAATCCAACTGACCATTAACGAGTTCCAGAGTTGGCACATTATATGTAAAGCTTGTTTGGAAAACAATGTTCCCTTTCTGATCCACTAAACCATCAAATGTACAAAGCACGCCTCCTTCGACATATGGTTCTAAGAAGTACACTTGTGCTTCTCCCCATTCTTCTTCAAAATGACGTACAGCCTCTTCTGAACTTAATTTAAAGGTTGCAGCTGATCCAACTCCATTATCCGGTTTAGCGATAACAGGCAGTCCTAATTCATCAATGGCTTTAGATAACTCCTTTTTAGTTTTAACGACTCTTCCTTCTACAACAGGCACATCTGCTTTTTTAAACAGCTTCTTCATTTCAGATTTGTACTTAACTTTTTTCAAGTCATTCGTTTTATTGCCGTACACGTTAAATTGCTCACGCAACTGCGCATCAAGTTCTAACCAGTATTCGTTATTGGATTCAATGCGTTCAATTGGACCATGTTTATAAAATAAAAATGCAACAGCACGTTTCATTTCATCTACATCTTCTAAATTATTCACACGATAATATTCTGTTAGAGAGTTTTGTAATTCGGAGCCTAATTGGTCATATGGCTCTTCGCCAATTCCTAAAACATTTACACCTGCGTCTTTTAAACGATGAGCAAATGACTGAAAATTACCTGGATAATATGGTGATATCAAAATATAATTCATAAAAAAAGCTCCTTTCTCAGAATCAAAAAATTCATTATTTTCACGACTAAGGTACAATTATTTCAATTTATAATCAATCTTAACTTCCAAAATATTCAAAAAAGTGATAGATTCCTCCCATGATCAAATTCAGTCAAATATAATTATTCAGTTCATTCAAGACCACTTCTCACTTAAGAAACGTAAACATTCTGGCAAGTGTTTTGCCCAAGATTTTTCATTATGTTCTTCATCCGCAAAAATATTTAAACGAATGCTATCAATTGGAACAGAGCCTTTTATCAGTTGTTTATAATACTTAAGCGAGCAATCGATATATGCCTGCTTCATATTACCATACATCAATTGTCGATCGGCATCATCGCCTTCCTGAGTCCCAACTTGAATGTACACGCGTTGTTCAGGATCCAACTCTTTTCTAGCAATATAAATGTCAAAGGCTTTACTTGTAATCCAATTGGCTAAAGAAAAAATACCTAAACCACCAATTTGATCTTTATATTCAATACCCATAAAAGCCGAAATATTTCCTCCAAGTGAACTGCCAATCATCGCTGTATGATATTTATCCGATTTAGTTCGGTAATGCTTATCGATAAACGGCTTCACGACTGCCATGACAAACTCAGCAAACTCCGCGCCTCTTCCGCCTAGTTCAATATCTTCAGGAAGTGGGCTTTCAGTAATTTTCCAAGGCGTATATTCATTCATTCGATCTTGTTCAGCGTTATCTATCCCAACAACAATCATCTTCGGAAAATCGGGGTTTTGTTTAATTGCCGAAATAACTTTCCATGAATACCCGCTATAAGCTTCACTACTGTAGAAAACATTTTGTCCATCATGCATATAGACAACTGGATAATTTTTAGCCTCATCTTTATCATAATTTTTCGGCAATAAAACACGCACGCGACGTTTTTCATTTTTATAAGACATATGTAATTGATGTGTTTCTAGTTTTAAATAAAAATAGGATTGATTCATTTTACCTTCCTCACTCCTTTGATATTACTTACTAAAGGTTCTTATCCAGAGTAACAAAGTAGTCAATTGAGTGAAGTTCCTTATTCAATTCGTGAAGATAATAT
>NZ_JBALOS010000109.1:6428-8930 GCF_036962765.1 Neobacillus drentensis | reverse complement strand
TTGAAAAAGACAGTTTTTTCTGTCATGGTATCAGGCACCATAGAATATACCAGCGAAAAAATGGTGGAAAGAAAAAAACATTTGCTTTCTTGTTTAGTTAATGGCAAGCTATATTAAGATTAAAAACTTCATTGGAAAGAAATGAATAGGTGATTAACATGATTGAGATTAAGACTTCCAAGCTTAGTGATGGGGAATTGAATAGAGGGGTATTTGCGACTCGTGATATCGCAAAAGGTGAGCTGATTCATGAAGCACCAGTTATTCCTTATCCAAATGAGGAGCATGTTCATATCGAGAAAACATTGCTCGCTGATTATGCATTTGAATATGGAATCAATCACACTGCGCTTCTTTTAGGATATGGGATGCTATTTAACCATTCGTATGAGCCCAATGCTACATATGAAATTAATTTTCCAAATCACACCTTCGACTTTTACGCATACAAAGATATCAAAGCAGGGGAAGAAATTCTCATCAACTATAATGGGGAAGAGGACAATAATGACCCCCTATGGTTCAATAAAGAAGAATCCGAAAATGAAGAAAAGGACAGAGTATAGCAGGTTACCTGCTTGCGCTGTCCTTTTTTCTTTGTCTAAAAGGTCTTAATAGATGAACAAGTGGTAACACTTAGATTAGCGGTAAATTAGGGTCTAGGAGGGGTATAAATGACGAAGCAAGAGATGATTGGTTTATTGATCTTAATTGAATCCGTCTATGCAAAGTTCATCCTCAAAAATGAGACCGTCCTTTCGTGGTTAAAATTTAGCCAGGTCATGGATTATGATAAAGTAATGGAAAACCTCCAACACCATATTAGGAGAAGTCCTTATCCTCCGACCATTTCCGATCTAATCATACGTGGTGCCATAGAAACTGATTTACCAAGTATCCTGCCTGAAAGGGAGCAATTAGACCAACAAAGCAGATATGGCAGACCTATCCCGATATGGATGCTTGAGTATTCACTAAAAAAACTTACCCACTTTGAATCTATTTAGTTGAGCTGTACTCCTCACCGATAAATGTGTAACATAACCATAGTATTAATCCTGGAATAATCATAGGACTTTATAAATATGATGTCATAGGGCATGTTTATTTTTATCTATGTGATTGCCAGAAGGCCGTTATTTCCATCAAGATGGCAATCCCGTAGGAAACTAAAAAAGGGGGGAAAGCTTGAAAAGGATCTTCGGTTTGGGTTTATTTATTTTAATGATTGGATTATTAAGTGCTTGTAGTGATGATAATTCATCAAAAGAACCTGCAAGCAAACCAGCAAGTGAACCGGCTACAGGATCGGCAGGGGATGACATTTTTCAAAAAAGCTGTATCACCTGCCATAGTTCCGGTGACATTACTGGTGGTCAAGTAAAACTGGATTCAACGAAAATTCATGCCGATTTTCAAAAGAAAGAAGATCTTTATAGTTTTGTAGAAAAGAAAATGCCTAAATCTGCTCCTGGTTCCTTATCAAAGGAACAATATGAAGCTGTGGTCATTTATTTATGGGATCAAAAGGAATAGAAATTAAATGTGTATAATCCGTCTGGAGTCCGGGGGTGCCTCCGGGCTTTTTTGCACTTGTTCATCAAGTGAAGGAATAATCGATTCAAAAATTTCAATAAATTGAAATATCTGTTATTATTAATATGGTTGAAAAATCTTCCTAATCCCTGCTAGCAATGGTGCAAAATGGGATGATCAGAGGGATATTTATAATATTGCCTCACAGCTAGTGAAATCCCTTTGGCAATATTGGTTGCCATTGTATAAATAAGATGAAGGTTGGTCGAAAAGATAGAACATTCCATTGTCGGGTCGTTATCCAAGACAACCCCCATAATGCTGCAATCTCCAATGGGGGGAAGGTTTTTACCCAACCCAGATCCAGGCAGCAAGGAACTTTCACGAACAACAATGGAGTTAACGAATCTCTTTGAACCTAGAACACTATCAATCGCAATGACAAAACTATTTTTGGGCAGAGTGATGCGTGAAACTCTCGGCACAAGTGCTTGTGCATCTAAAGGAGACAGAAGGTTTCCGACTACTGTCAAATGTTTGGGATATAGATTTTGAAGTAAGGTCCCAACAAAAGGACCAAGACTGTCGCCATTTATAACATTTGAACCTATTCCCATCACGAAAATATGTTCTGTTCCTTCTGGAATGATAGAATATAAGCTGTCTCGTATAAATAGTGGTGCCAGCTTATGATTAAATGGAATCATTCTTTCAAACAAAGCGCGCTTAACGTCCAAACCGTTCATGTTTATTTTCCCCCAAGTCAAATAATTCTAAGTGAGCTATGAATAAACGAACAAATCTTGTGATTGAATGTTAATGTTTTAATATTCTGTATTTACTTCAAATAATCCTTCCCTATTATTTGAAAGGCTGTGTTAAAGCTTATTGTTGATTTTGGCACCCTGTTGATCTACGTTCCAGGCGCGAAGACTCCTGCGGGAGGACGGGGCAGGGGAGACCCCG
>NZ_JBALOS010000109.1:0-6376 GCF_036962765.1 Neobacillus drentensis | reverse complement strand
AAGTTTAACAGAGCCATTTGAAATAAAAACTATCTTGTAAGGAGGAATTGAAACATGATCATCCAAAAAGCTACCATTCATGACCTGGAGTCATTGACCGAACTATTTGATCTATATAGGATATTTTATGAGCAAGAGTCTGATAGAGAGGGGGCACGAGAGTTTTTAAAAGCCAGATTAGTGAACGATGAATCTGTCGTTTTTTTAACGGTCGATGGGAGTGCTCCTGTTGGTTTTGTTCAGTTATACCCATCCTTTTCATCTGTCAGCATGAAACGATCATGGGTATTAAATGATTTGTATGTAAAAAAACAATTCCGTGGTAAAGGTGCAGGGGAGAAGCTAATCCAAAGAGCAATTGAGTTTGCAAGGGAAAGAGGAGCAAAAGGAATTATGCTTGAAACGGGCAAGGAGAATCAAAATGCCCAACGACTTTATGAAAAAATCGGCTTTGAAAGGGAATCAAACTATTTCTATTATTATTCCCTTTAAAAAAAAGGATGCTGGCCATGGCATCNNNCAATTATTAGTATATTATTTGTTTATAAGTTCATCTAAATGTTTTAGAATGGCATCACGATTTCCAGAAATCGTCGTTTCCCTGATTTGATCTTTTTTTAATTTTTCCAAGGATCTTTCCAATACTTCTTGTTCCCACATTTGCGGAATGACGACGACCCCATCCGCGTCACCGACTACTATATCACCTGGATGTACGGTCATCCCTCCGCAAGAAATGGGGATATTTATTTCTCCAACTCCTGCTTTACCACTCGCTGCAACGGTCGTGCCCTTAGCGAAAACAGGGAGATTCAATGCTTTAACACCGGCAATATCACGTATCACTCCGTCAACCACGAATCCACCGACCCCGAGTGTTTGAGCCATTCCAATCACAAAATCACCAGCAATGGCCCGATAAAGATCTCCTTTGGCATCGATGACGATGATATCCCCGGGTTTTGACGCGCGGATGGCCTTAAGGACAGCAAGATTATCACCGACAGGAATTTTTACCGTTAAAGCTCTTCCTGCAAGCTTATCATCTTTTTTTAGCGGTTTAATTGCAGGGTGCAGGTTATTTAAGCCCTCCATCGCATCAGAAATACAGGTTGTTGGAATGTCTTTAAATTTTTCTATTATTGGGTCCATGAAATTACTCCTCTCATTAATTTATCTCCATACCGCCATTATATCTCCGAATGAGATCAGCTGCCCATTTTTTTTCACAAAAAAAAGAAAGTGGCTGAACCACTTTCGAAAGAAGGAAAACTTTTATGGGTTAATACAATATATGTAGAAGCTTGTACGTGCATGTAGTAAACCTGTCCATATTCAAAAAATTTTTATGAAAATAAACGCCTATTTTTTTTAAAAGGATTAACAAATTTTTTGAATAAGCCCGATTGAGTTATTTTTAGGTGAGTTCACAAGGGAAGATACTTCGTATGTCTCCATTAAAGATTCATTGTATGGGACGAGCAGCTTATTTAAATCCTTGGGATCCGAGACTGTCGGGTCCAGCCAGATTTTTTCATCGTTTGGTTTCAAAATAACTGGCATCCGGTCATGAATATCTTTCATCAGTTCATTGGGTCCAGTTGTGATGACAGAACAAGTATAGAGTGTTTTTCCTTCAGGTGATTTCCAAGCTTCCCATATGCCTGCCATGGCAAACAAATCATCGGACTTAAGTTTAATCCTCATCGGAGTTTTGCTTTTGTCCTCATGTCGTTTCCATTCATAAAAGCTGTCAGCGATAACTAAACAACGCTTTTTTTGGAAGGCTTTACGAAAACTTGGCTTTTCGGCTAACGTTTCTGCGCGGGCATTAATCATCTTATGGCCAACGGCCGGATCCTTTGCCCAAGGCGGTACAAGGCCCCATTTTAAGAATCCCATCCGATTGGATTTTCCGTCATTAATGACGGCAAGCACAGCCTGAGAGGGCGCAACATTATAACTGGGCTCATAATTTTCTTGATCAATAAAAGCTTGAATATCGAAACGATCGATGATTTCATCGAACGATGCTGTTAACGTGAACCGGCCGCACATACAATTTTTCACCTCACCAATTGATTATCTCTATTATAGCAAAAATTTTATCCAACTCCGAATCTTGGTTGGATCCATTAAAAGATAAAAAAGAGGCCGCTAATTTAAATAGCGGTCTCCTGTTGAAATCAATGGGATCTCCGAGCGAAATCCACAAAGCGAAACTTATCAGGGCGATGCCTTGATTCAGTGTATTGAAAAAGGGTAGCATCATCTAAATAAACAAAGTTTTTGATGACGACAATATTGTGAAAGCCTTCAAGGTCCAAGAGGGAACGATCCTCGAATGAAGGCTCCTCGACGACAATTTCCTTTTTGGCAAAGCTAATGGTCAGGTTTAATTCATGTTCAATATATTGATATATGGAATCCGCGCAAATTTCTTCAGTAAGGTTAGGAACATATTTTTTTGCTAAGAAATCTTTATCCAAGATGATTTTCTCTCCGCCCATTTCCCTGGTGCGAATCACTTTCCAAACAAGGTCTTTACTTCCCAGCTGAAGCTGCTGCCTGATAAAACCATCGGGCTTGACTAACTCCAATTCGTTAACGAACGTTTTGGGTTTTTTGCCCATTTTATTGGCAAGTTCTTTAAAGCTTACTAACCCTGAAACAGGAAAATCAAATTTGCTAATGTCGATTACAATCGAACCTTTTCCTCTAACTTTTTGGATATAGCCATTTTGTGAAAGCAAATTTAACGCCTTTCTGATGGTCTCTCTTGATGTATCGAATTGTTCCTTTAATTCGTTCTCAGAGGGGAGAAGCGTTTGTGGTGTTATCTCTCCGCTTTTAATTTGCTCGACAATGGTGTTATAGATTGTTAGGTATTTGTTCGTCATAATGACATCTCCATTCATCGTTTCAGGTAGTACACCAACGACTCATATGGCCGCAATGAGATTTCCTGGCCAAGTGGAGCCGAATCCTCATAATTAGAGAGTAACATCTTACTATCATACCCATCAAGATGTAAATGAAGAGGGAGGACAAAGGTATGCTCCTTGCCATAAAAATTGTTGATGACAAGAATTTTGTCAGATCCACTTGTTCTCAGATAGGCAAATACAGTATCATCCTGATTGGAAATAGGCTGATAATCTCCATCTGTAATCACTTCATATTCCTTTCGTAATTGAATCAGTTTTTGATAGTGGTAAAAAATAGAGCTTGAATCGTTAAGCGCCTTTTCAGCATTAATTTCCCGATAATTACGTGCTGTTTGAATCCATGGAGTCCCCGTTGTGAACCCTGCGTTTTCATTGCAATTCCACTGGACAGGTGTTCGTGAATTGTCCCTAGATTTTTGTTTTAAGATCTCGATTATTTCCTTCTCGTCCATACCAGCATTTTTCTTCATGTTAAAGATATTTAAGGATTCGACATCCCGATATTCATTGATTGAGTTGAAATTTGGATTAGTCATTCCAATTTCTTCACCTTGATAAATATAAGGAGTTCCTTGCAGAAGATGTAGGGCGGTTGCGAGCATTTTAGCCGACTCTTGTTGATAGTTTTGATCATCTCCGAAACGAGATACAACCCGTGGTTGGTCATGGTTACACCAGAAGAGGGCGTTCCATCCGCCGCCATCATACATCCCCACTTGCCAGTTGGATAAAATCTCTTTTAAGGAAAGAAAGTCAAAGTCGGCTTTTGTCCATTTATCACCATTTGGATAATCGACCTTCAAATGATGGAAGCTAAAGGTCATATTTAATTCTTCCTGCGCTGGGTTCGTGTACTTAATGCAGTTCTCGATTGAAGTGGAGGACATTTCACCGACAGTCATAATATCGTATTTCGAAAAAACTTGTTCGTTCATTTCATGTAAGAATTGATGTATTTTTGGTCCATCTGTATAGAATTTACGGCCATCACTGTCATCCTGTGGGAAGTTTTGGTCTTTAGAAATTAAATTAATGACATCAAGTCTGAAGCCGTCGACACCCTTTTTTAACCAAAAATGCATCATTTCATATAGTGCAGCTCGGACCTTTTCATTTTCCCAGTTAAGGTCTGCTTGGGTTACATCAAATAAATGGAGGTAGTACTGTTCCGTATTCTCGTCATATTCCCATGCCGAACCACCAAATTTAGATGCCCAGTTTGTCGGCGCTTTCCCGTTTTTGCCGTCCTTCCAGATATAGAAGTCACGGTATGGATTATCTTTCGAGCTTCTTGCTTGTTTAAACCACTCATGCTCTGTTGATGTGTGATTAATAACAATATCCATAATAATTTTTAAGCCGCGATTATGTGCTTCGGCTAACAACCTGTCAAAGTCCTCCATGGTACCATATTCTTCATGAATGGCGTAATAATCGCTTATATCATAACCATTATCCCGTTGTGGAGATTTATAGATGGGAGTAAGCCAAAGGACTTCTACACCGAGTTCTTTTAGATAGTCTAATTTTTCAATGATGCCTTGGATATCACCGGTACCATTCCCGGTCGTATCATTAAAGCTTTTTGGATAGATTTGATAGACGACTGCTTTTTTCCACCTTGCTGTTGTCATTTTCAACACCTGCCTAGTTAATATAAGTATTTAATGAGGAAAAGGAGGGAGTATGGCTCCCTCCAAACTATTTGATTTTGCGATTATTTTTTAAAAGAAAATTTATTCATCCGTGTTTTAGCAAAGACAATCGTTAGCATGAATGGAACAACAATTGCTACCACCATGGCGACCGCAAACATTGTCATATGCTGCCCCTGGATAGAAAGGAATCCAGGAATACCGCCAACACCAATTGAGTTCGCCATAACGTGGCTGGCAACGGAGACAACACCTGCAATCATTGAACCAATCATTGCAGCAAGAAATGGGAAGCCGTACTTTAAGTTAATCCCGAACATTGCTGGCTCGGTTACACCAAGGTAACAAGAGATAGCAGCTGGTATCGAAACTTGTTTTTCTTCTTCATTTTTACGATTGATATAGATCATAGCAAGTACTGCAGAACCTTGAGCAATATTAGAAAGAGCAATCATTGGCCATAAGTTTGTTCCGCCAAGTTCACTCATTAATTGTAAGTCAATTGCATTGGTCATATGGTGTAACCCAGTAATAACAAGTGGGGCATATGCAAATCCGAAGATTGCCGCAAAAATCCAGCCAAAGGCAGAGGTTAAGCTAGAGTACACAACATGAGAAATACCAGAACCGATGCTCCAGCCGATAGGGCCTAATACTGTGTGAGCGATTAATACAGTTGGAATTAAAGCAAAGAATGGAACGACAATCATGGAAATTGAATTTGGAACAATTTTACGTAATCTAGTTTCTAAGAAAGCGAGTAATAATCCGGCTAAAATGGCAGGGATAACTTGTGCTTGGTAACCAATCATTTCAATTTTTGCAAAACCGAAATCCCAAACAGGAATATCTTTTGCACCTGCTACGGCATAGGCATTAAGCAATTGGGGAGATACGAGTGTAATACCAAGGACGATACCAAGGATTTGTGAACCACCCATTTTTTTCGTAACGGACCAAGTAATACCGACTGGAAGGAAATGGAATACCGCTTCACCAATCAACCAAAGGAAGGAGTGGACTCCTGCCCAAAATTGAGATACTTCTATAATAGACTTTGTTCCATCTTCAAGTAATTTGATATCTCCAATGATGTTTCTAAAGCCAAGGATTAAACCACCAACAACAAGTGCTGGAATTAATGGTGTAAAGATGTCAGCTAGGTGAGCCATCATGCGTTGCAGCCAATTCATATTTTGTTTTGCTGCTACTTTTGCTTCTTCCTTGGATGTACCATCCACACCAGCAATTTTGACAAATTCATTATAAAAGCTAGGTACTTCGTTTCCAATGATGACCTGGAATTGCCCAGCCTGGGTAAATGTACCTTTTACAAGTTTAATGGATTCAATTTCTTCTACATTTGCTTTGCTTGGATCGTTTAAAACAAAGCGCATTCTGGTTACACAATGGGTAACGGCAGCAATGTTCTCTTTCCCGCCAATGTGTTTTAAGAGATCTTTTGAAGGATCTGTGTAGTTCGTCATTTGTCTTTCCCCCTGTTTTATGGGTATATCCCCATTTTCTATCTTCCATTTTTTTATCACTCTATATACAAGCTATGGATGCGGTTTCATAAACATCTGAACTTGTATATACAAGTATTGATTACGTTTTCAATTCTAGCTTGTATATACAGGTATGTCAATAATGAATTATTAAGTTTTTCTGAAGGGGGGAAGATAATTTTTTTTTGAAAAAATAAAAACGGGCCCTGTATTGGAATACAGAGCCCGTCCTATTATTAGGTAAGACAATTATATTATTACTACT
>NZ_JBALOS010000108.1:0-11391 GCF_036962765.1 Neobacillus drentensis | reverse complement strand
TATCGAATAGTTCTCATCTCTAAGACTATTTGGCCTATGCAATATCGAATACAATTGTGAAAAATTAAAAAAACTGTCACTTGTTAAAATTTCTTTTATATCATCGTCTGAACCAAAAAGCAAGGTATTGTATCTCAGTAAAGGCTCCTGTCCGATTAATTGATTAACAGACCTCATTTTTTTCTTCATTATATTTTTACTTAAAAGGATTGTCTGAACATGTCCTAAATAAAGAGGTAAGGCAGCATTTTGTTGTAAAATACTATATGCTGCCTGTATACTTTTTCCTTTGGCTTCCCCTATTAAAATGGGTGGAGCTGGTTGTGACGTGGTAGCCCCTTCTTGTTTTGCGATATTACCGAAATTTAATCCTTGAACATACATTTTAAATTGTCCGTCTTGATAATCCAATCC
Organism: Neobacillus drentensis; assembly: GCF_036962765.1. Lineage (GTDB taxonomy): Bacteria > Bacillota > Bacilli > Bacillales > Cytobacillaceae > Neobacillus > Neobacillus drentensis_C. The sequence goes on along the minus strand of NZ_JBALOS010000108.1, from coordinate 10,977 downwards.
AATGGCTGTAACATATGTTACCCCTTCGATTTTTTTAGCCCCCCAACAACCTGTCAAAAGGAAAAGCTGAATAGTTATTATTATGAAAGTTATTATGTTCTTCATTAATTAACTACTCCTTTTGCCGATCTTTGTCCATTGGTTGATAGGCAAGACTACGTTTTTTTAACAGCTTATAGGGTAGCTTTAGAAAAGTTTTTATCATATCAGATGGATTTGGTAAGGTATATACAGAAACATAGGGTACACCAAAACTTTCTAGTGAAGCAGCATATGTTACTATGATAAAAAATGAAATAAAGAATCCAAACAATCCTAACGTAGCGGACAAAAATAGAACTGAATAGCGAAGAATTGCAATATTGCCAGAAAGGTTTTGGTTAATTAATGTATATCCTGAAATAATTGTGATTGATATAATGACCAACATGGATGGAGAGGTTAACCCAGCTCGAATCGCAGCATCTCCGATAATTAATCCCCCTAAAACAGCAACCGTTTGCCCTACAGCTTTTGGGAGACGGACACCTGCTTCTTTAAACAATTCAAACAACGTAAGCATAATAACGGCTTCTAAGGAAGCTGATAAGGGTAGACCTAATCTAGAAACAGATATCGTTGCCAGCAGTGTATAAGGGACTTGATCGAGTTGATAAGTGATTAAAGCAATGAAAAATCCAGGTAAAAACGTAGTTGTTATTAAAGCCATTATCCGAAGGAGACGAACGAAAGTTATAAAATAAAAACTACCGTGCGCATCTTCGGGTGAAAAAGATAATTGATTAATATTTGTTGGACCAATCAAACAACTAGGATTTCCATCAACTAAGATGGCAAATCGCCCCTGGTTTAATGAGTCGACCACATGATCAGGCCTTCCTATATAATCCATTAATGGCAAAATGGAAAATGGCTGGTCATAGAGAAGTTCTTCTAATTGATTACTACTACTCAAAATATCAACCTTTAATGACTCTAAACGTTTTTGTACCCTATCCAAAATAGCGGGATTGAGGATATCATCCATATAAAGTAATAATATTTTCGTCTTACTTCTTTCTCCAATCGTATATTCAATACTTTTAAATGAAGAAGTCTTTAACCTTTGACGGATTAATGCCATATTATCCGAAATCGTTTCGACAAAGCCATCTCTCGGTCCGCGGACAGAAGTTTCTATGTTAGATTCCTCTGGACTCCTCTTTGGAATATTAGAGATCGGGATAAAATACAAATCATTTGAATCATAATTAATAATGACTAATTCTCCGGAAAATAGCTTTTGTTCTACTTGATTTTTGATGTTTTTATCATCCTCAAGTTTACTTATCTCCATGAGGTTACTTAATAAATCAATGTTTATTTTTCCTTCCTTCAGAACTACTTCCATTATTCTCGGAAGGATTACTTGATTAATAAATTTTGTATCCACTAAATTAGGACAATAGACAATTTCAAGCTCATAATTACTTTTTCCACTTTTAAAGAATTTCTTTTTTTGTAGAATATCAGATGAGCCCTTAAACCATTCTTGCAATTGAAGCAGGTCTATACCTTTTTTAGAGTAATACTCTTTTCTCATGAAGCATCACCTTTTATTCGGATAAGTATTAAAAACAACACTGGAGTTAGACATAGAAATACTGTTCTAACAGGGAAATAAGTATGGTGCAAAAAGAAATAAAAACTTGTGGCATTCCATTGAATTAAAACCCCAATCATAAGAAGTAAATATAGAATCGGTAGAACCCAGTTTTTCTTTTTTACAGGAGAAAATAATTTGTTCATGATAAACATATTTATACTTATACGAATGAAAGCGCCCGAAAGCCATTGAAAAATAGAAAGAAAATCGAGACGGGTAATATGAACACCAAGTATTAATAGCTTCCACTGTTCATATGCGGGATTCTTTAATTTCGTTGCTTCTACGGAGCCAAATTCAGTTATGGCCCCCATCAGAGGGCCTAGGGATAATGCGACCAATATAAACCCTACAAAAATAAGCCATTTTGCTTTTAATCGATCTTTTAAATAGGGCGTTAAAAACAGTAAAAAAATAATTTCAAACAATCCTGAACAAGTGTAAATAATACCCTGAAAAAAACCAACAAAACCATTCTCAAAAATTGGAAATAGTAAGTTGTAATTTTTATTATTCATATTTCCGATTCCAACCAAAAATCCAAACATAGTTACAAGTGGAAGTATAGCTAATGCCAATGTACTGATCGTTCGAATACCTTTATAGGAGGCATAGAAGCAAGTGAAAGAAAATAAAAATACTACAACGAAATTAGGAACATCAAGTGTATAATTTGCTTTTGCCCAAAAAACCGTAAACTTTAATGTTATAAAAGCAGTCGTGAAAAAATAAATTCCAAACAAGAAGGATATCCCAAATGATAGCCACTTAGGTAATTTAATAAATAAAGAAAAAATATCATTATTCTTAAACTTTTTATAAATGTAAAATATTAAGAGTATCCACATTATAAAAGGAACAGTACTAGCGATTACACTTAACCATGAATCGCGCCCAGAAGAAGTTAAGATACTTGGAAGCAGTATTACATGTACCATAAATCCTGTGGACATAATCAGAAGAACATAAATATGAGCTGACTGAATCACCCTTTGATTCATTAACATCCCCTTAACACACTTTTTATTAATAAGTTAACCTTAAAGGAAATAATTATGTATGATAATTTGTTTAATAAATAATTTTATCCATAATTCTTTGTTACCTTCTATCACGTTCGTTTTTATTTAGACAACATTATTTTTTCGAGTATGTTAGATAGTTTTGAACACTTCACCCACTCCTACTCCAGCAAAACAGGTAATTTTGTTAATATAAAAAGCCAGTTGCAAAAGGAAACCTAATGAATTAGGAATCTATTTAATACAACTAGCTTATACTTGTGAATAATTATTAAAATTTTCTTTGTTCTAATTCATCATTTTAAAAGTTCCCGTTGCTATAGCCAGCAATTTTCCCGTACTGTCCCTTACTTCACCTTCCGCTGTCACTAGACTTGTCCCATGGCGGATTATGTTTGCTTTTGCCACCATTTTTTCTCCCTCTTGTGTCGGTTCCAAATAATTAATATTTAAATTAACAGTGACTAGAGAACAGTCAGTAAACGAACGTGCTGTTATACCCATCACAGTATCAAGAAGTACAGCATAAACTCCTCCATGTACCGTATTTATGGGGTTTAACAGGTAGGGTGTTACGGGAAGTTCTAGAACGATATTCCCTTCTTCAAATTGGTTAATCTGAACACCGATCTTACGGTCAAAACTGTTTCTTTGTTCAAGTTGTTTTTTCAAATCTTCTTTGGTCATATTATCCCCTCACTTTTACACATTTTTGTTGTAAAATTTTAAATTTCTTACTTATTTAATTGATATCTTACAAAGAGAGTATTCCTTATTTCAAATCCACTCCACACTCCAATTACTATTTCACCTACAAGTTGATCCCATAGAAAATCTTTAAAAAGGCTTTATAAAAAGGTACCTGTATCTTTTGGTATTGATGAAGAAATTTCATGCGGTCGTATTGGACTTCTTGTAGTTCTATAGAAATACTACCTGAATCGAAGTTAACAATACTGTACTTGGCGAAGGGTTCATTATTACAACCTAATGATCCGGGATTTAAAAAAGCTTTTTCGTCTGTTTGAAATAAATGAACAGGATGATGATGTCCAAAACAAATCAGTTTTTCATCAAAATCATTGAATAAGTGATTAAGATGTTTATAGGATGGTTCAACAATTTGGCTAAACGGATCTTTACTTATATGTTCAGTCAGCATGTCTTTTTTTATATGATAATGAATTAATGCAGTGGGAATCTGTTCAATGCTGTTAGAAATATATCTTGGAAGCTTCTCAAGCTTAGGAAAAAACGAAGGATCTAAGTCTCTTGCAATCCATTCATGATGTTTACGCATTTCTCCTACGTTGTGACTTTCAGGGTATTCTTCACCCTTTATCAATGCGAGAACAGCCTCGTCATGATTACCTGTAATCATGGAAATGTCTTTGCGTGAAAACAACATTTCTAATACTTCATTCGTCTGATGACCAATTCCAATCATATCTCCAAGGCAATATATATGCTCTATATTCTCTCTATTGTCTATTTCATGTAAGGTTGCTTTTAAAGCATTAGCATTTCCATGAATATCTGTAATAAATGCTATATTTTTCTCCATTAAAATTCCCCTTTCATTTAGCTAAAAACTTAATCTAACTATTATTTATCTTATGAAATTGAATTTTACATATCAGAAAAGTGAGCAACATCCGAAACTGGATGGCACCGCTCTTACCTTTGGACACTTAACTCGCTAATGGCAAGGTTATCTCAATCAAGGTTCCTTCGTTTACTTTACTTTGATACGTGATACTGCCATTGTGCTGCTTTATTATTTTATGACAGATCATTAATCCAAGTCCGGTTCCCTTTTCTTTTAATGTGTAAAAGGGCTCGCCTAAACGAGGAAGTAGTTCTTCAGGTATGCCACAACCCTGATCATGAAAAGAAATGATACACTTTCCATTTTCGCTTTTTCGTATTTTAATATGAATCATACCACCTTTGTTCATGGCTTCTATTGCGTTCTTTATCACATTAAGGAATACCTGCTTTAATTGGTTCTTCTCACAGTTTATAAAAATAGGAGATTCTTCAACACTCAGGATAAATTGTATATCATTCATAATGCCTTGAGGAGCTAATAAATCAAGCGTATTTTCAATTAATTCTCTTATATTCATACGATTTAGATGGGTCGCTTGAGGTTTACCCAAAGATAGCAGTTCGCTCGTAATCATTTCGATTCGTTCCATTTCACTTAGGAGTAATTCAATATACTCATCAGAATTATGTTCCTTCTGATAAAGTTGAAAAAAACCTTTTATCGTTGTGAGAGGATTCCTGATTTCATGTGCCACTCCGGCTGCTAATTCACCAACTATGGCTAGCTTTTCAGATTGCAAGAGAATTTCTTCTGATTTTTTTCTTTCAGTGATATCTCTGCTAATAATAACGATATGTTCTATCGAATAGTCCTCACCCACTACAGGCATACACCGAGACTCTAATTCAATCCACCCCCTTTTTTTATCTTGAAAACGGAATTCAATTAATTGAGATTTTTTATTCTCAAGCATCTCATTCATTGTAGTTTTAATCATAGAAAAATCGTCAGGATGAATTAACGTAGATATACCAATTCCTACAAGTTCACTTTCTTCATACCCTAAAACAAACTTATGAGAAGGGGAAATGTAACGAATAGCATACTCTTTATCGATCACCACTATTAGGTCTAATGTATTTTCTGCGATTAGTCGGTAGTTTGATTCACTTTCTTCTACCTTTTTATACATGTATGACAACCTATTATTTAATCTATACAACTTGACATATGACTCAATTAGAAAGGTAGCAATAATAACACCTAGGACCACAAACAGTAAATATTCAAAATGAACAGATGGATGATCCTTTATTTTGTGAAATATTGATACAAATATAATATAGATACTCACATAAATTCCAGATAGTATTAATACTCTTTTTATCGGGGTAATACGTGAAATATATAAATGCATGACCATAAAACAAATCATGACGAATGTCCAACCTAATAAGTCAGGATACCAATTGCCACCAATATACAGTCTCGCAAGGAGAGGAATTGCCCCGGTAATTAACCCTGCTACTGGTCCAAGGTAAGCAAAAACAATGATGACTGGTGCAAATTTTAGATCCAAAGAATAGCCTAGTTGTTGAATTGAAAACACAACGAAGATAATAGTAAAAATTTCAGCATATAACCCTACCCAAAATCGAACTTTATTAATGGGTTTATAATTGAAGAATGAATGGATAACTAATGGAATAATAACAAATATTGAAAAAACTGAGAGATTAACGATGTAATCCAATAAAATCAATCTAACACCTACCAACTTTAACGATATAATAGTTATCTAAAACTTTGTACAAATTATTATAGATACAAAGGATGTATAGCTATATGAATAAATGCATTTGCAATACAAAGTAAAGTCAAATCGCATAATCTCACCTGACTGAACCTTGATGTGTAAAATAGAAAGGTTTATTTTTCTTCTTTTAATTTACTGTCCGTTTTATTGTCACCGAAATATCGAATGCATAGATCTTCTAATTGATTCTGATATTCGGTTACAAGGTGATGATGATTTCCGAATTTCTTTCGGGCTTCATTCAAATTATTTTTTATTATTTCATATTCATCAACTAGTTTTTTCAAAATCATAAGATAACCTTCCCTCTTCATTGTTTTCCTTCCTAACCTGTTAATCACAAAAAATCTGGTTCTACCTATTTATAAAGGAAGAACCAGACTTATTCGCTTTTAAGCCTCCATTAATGGAAGAACTATATGAAATTATTCGAATTTCGTCACAATAAATGTACCTGTAAGAGCGTTTTGACTCATACCTTCAAAAAGGCTGTTCACCTCTGAAAGGGATACTTCACGATTCACCATTTTACCTGGAGTTAGTTTCCCTTGTGCCACGAGAGGAAGCAAAGATGAAAAACGATGTACAGGCATTCCAAAGGTAGAAATGAATCGTATCTCTTTAGTAAGCATCTCGTTGACAGGAATCGTAACCTTCCCGCCTTCATTTGAAATAATACCGCCTTGCAAATGACGTCCATCCTTTTTTAAACTGCGGATCGAGTTGACACATGTCTCGGAATACCCTAGAGCATCCACAGACACGTCTGCCCCTCCCTTGGTGATTTCCATAATGGCCTTAACGGGATTCGTTTCACTGCTGTTTATGGTATAATTTGCACCCATCTGCTTTGCTAACTCAAGGTTAGCTTGATTGATGTCCACTCCGATTACATTAGCACCCATAGCCGTTGCAATATTGATTAAGGAAAGACCGAGGCCTCCACACCCATAAACGGCAACCCATTCACCTGGCAGAACATGCGCTCGATCGACTAACCCGTGGTAAGCAGTCATGAACCGACATCCTAAGGCTGAGGCATCAAGGAAATTCATTTCCTCGGGTAGGTGGATTACATTTCGATCTCCTTTTGGAACAGCCACATATTCTGCGTAACCTCCATCATAGTTTGAACCTGGTGAGGTGCGAGAGTCACAAAGATGGGATTTACCGCCGAGACAGTGTGGACAAGTTCCATCACTGCCTGTAAAGGGAACAATTACCCGATCCCCCTTTTTAAAGTGAGTAACATCCTTGCCCACTTCTTCTACTACACCACTAAATTCATGCCCCAAAATACGATTTGCAGGCTGCCCATGCATCCACATATGCCAGTCACTTCTACATACTCCATTTGCCATGACTTTAATTAGGATACCGTCCTTATCAGGTGTAGGATCCTGCACATTCTTAACCTCACACCGCTGCTTATCTACTAGTACTAGCGCTTTCATTATTCTTTCCTCCTTGAAAATGTACCGTTTAAGTTAATCCAGATTAATGACAACACTTTTCGTTTTGGTGTATGCTTCAATACCTGGATAACCCATTTCTGCGCCAATCCCACTCTGTTTATATCCAGACAGTGGAATAGCATTATCCGAATGGAGATAATTATTTACCCAGACGGTTCCTGCTTCTAATGCATTAATTACCTTAAAAGCTTTCGAAATATCTTTCGTCCATACACCTGAAGCCAGTCCAAATTCGGTTAAATTTGCTCTTCCAATTACTTCATCAATATCCTCAAATGGCATGACACATAATACTGGTCCAAATATCTCCTCTTTTACAGCTGTACAATTTTCATCCAGTTCAGTAAGTATCGTAGGCTCCCAGTAATTTCCACCTGCTAATTTGCCATCATGAAGGGCATTTCCCCCCGTCAATACTTTTGCGCCTTCTTTTTTAGCAGTTTCAATATAATTTTTAACCGTTTCAAGATGCTGTTTGGAGACCAGCGGCCCCATCTGTGATGTAGGATCTAACGGATTGCCCACTTTCATTCTTTGTGCCATTTCAACTAGTTTTTCAGTGACTAGATTATAAACTTTCTTTTCCACATAGAGTCGAGAACCTGCCATACACACTTGACCTTGATTAGTAAACATTCCTATAAAAGAGCCTTTTATCGCTTTTTCTATGTCTGCATCTGCAAAAATAATATTTGGCGATTTTCCTCCTAACTCCAATGTTACCTTTTTCAAAGTATCAGCGGAGCTTTTCATGATTCCTTTGCCTACATTCGTTGATCCAGTGAATCCAATTTTATCAATATCGGGATGATTGGTAATCGCTTCCCCGATTTTCCCACCGGAACCTGTTACTATATTCACCACTCCGTCAGGGAAACCCGCTTCCCGTATTAGCTCACCTACTAGCAATGCCGTAAGTGTAGTTTGTTGGGAAGGCTTTAATATCACCGTATTCCCTGCAGCGAGTGGAGCTGCTAATTTCCAGACTGCCCCAAGCAATGGGATATTCCATGATGTAATTTGACCACAAACTCCAATTGGTTCTCTTTTTGTGTAAGCATGGAGATTCCCCCCTGTTGTAAACGGGATCGTTTCACCCGTTAATTTCGTTGCCCACCCTGCATAATAGCGAAGGTGAGCAATTGCTGAAGGTACAAATCCGTAGCGTGCAAAATTAATGGTGATTCCACCATCAATCGATTCCAAATAGGCAAATTCTTCTGAACGTTGTTCAAGCAAATCCGCCAGTTTATTGAGAAGTATTGACCGTTTTGCAGGAGAAGTAGATGACCATGGTCCTTTGAATGCTGCCCTTGCAGCACGAACTGCACGATCCACGTCTTCTTTGTCTCCCTCATAAATTTTAGCAATGACTTCTCCATTTGCTGGATTTATAGATTCATAGACTTTACCAGAGATCGAAGGAACCCATTCACCGTTGATTAACATTTGCTTTGTGCTAGAAAGGAATTTTGCCACATTTTCTTGATGTACTTCTAATAATTTGGACATTTAATACACATCCCCTATCATTATTTGAATAACACCATTAGACACCTAATGTTATAATCCTTCAGTACTTCAGTTTATTAAGAAACGGTTTCTCTAGTGGAACTTAATAAAAATCCCTTGTAGCCTTTAGCCGCGACCTCGTCACATTTCTTACGGTAAACCCTTACCCCACCGACATAAATGAGGAATCCACGCGGCTTTCCTTCGATATTTGCGCCCGTGTACCAGGATTCTCCCTTAGTATAGAGCGTTTTGTCAGCGACCTCTCTGCAATGCTTACTCCACGCCTCTTCCGCCTCGACTTTTGCCTCTATCGTTTCCACACCATTCTCGCGAAGGTATTCGATACAGTCACCAATCCATTCAACATGCTGCTCAATTGATACGGGCATGTTTGTTAATGCGGAAGGGCTTTCAGGTCCGGTAATCATGAACATGTTCGGGAAACCAGCGTTGGCGATTCCTAGGTATGTCCTTACATGTGCACCATTTGCCCATTTCTCCTTTAGTGACACCCCCTCTTTTCCACGGATATCTATCTTAAACAAGGGTCCTGTCATCCCATCGAATCCAGTTGCAAAAACAATGATATCTAGTTCATACTCTGCTTCTTCGGTTCTGATCCCCTTGGGTGTGATCTCCACAATTGGAGCACGCTTCACATCTACCAAGGAAACGTTTTCACGGTTAAATGTCTCATAATAATTAGTATCAAGGACCGGCCGTTTAGATCCATATAAGTACGTTGGCTTCAGTTTTTCGGCCACCTCAGGGTCTTTTACGGTTTCACTTATCTTGGAGCGGATGAATTCGCCTATTGTTTCGTTCGCAGATGGGTTTAGCATCAAGTCATTGTAGGTAAGTCCCATCGCAAATCCCCCACGCTCCCAGACCTTCTGATATTCTTGTTTACGTTCTTCCGGTGTATCATCCAAAGCTGATCTATCATTAATTAGCTGATCAAGATACCCAGTAAGGGAGTGACGTGTTTGATTCCTAATCTTGCTGTAATTTGCTTTTGTTTGACGTATGAACTCTGGGTCATAGGGATGGTTTCTCGCAGGGGTACAGTACCCAGGGGTTCGCTGAAAGACAGTAAGGTGATCGGCTTCTTGGGCAATGATTGGAATGGACTGGATACCGCTTGATCCCGTTCCAATAACACCAACACGCTTCCCCTTAAAATCTACTTTTTCATGCGGCCATTTTCCGGTATGATACCAATCACCCTTGAAGCTATCTAAGCCCTTAATGTTAGGAACATTTGCAGCATTTAGTAGACCAACACCTGAGATGAAGTACTTAGCCGACAGAATGGTCCCATCTTCCGTTTGGATCTTCCAGTTTTTATTGACCTCGTCGTAATGTGCAGCCGTAATGCGTGTATTGAACTGGATATCACGACGCAAATCTAATTTATCTGCCACGAAGTTAAGGTAACTTAGTATTTCCGCTTGCTCTGGGAATCTTGAAGTCCATGTCCATTCCTGAAGGATTTCTTCAGAAAAAGTATAATTATAAATGATGCTATCTGAGTCGCATTTTGCTCCTGGATAGCGATTCGCATACCATACGCCTCCGACATCACTATTTGCTTCGAAAACACGAATGGAAAATCCGGCCTCTCGTAACCGATGTAGCATGTATAACCCCGAAAACCCTGCCCCGATTACTATTGCGTCAAAGCTGTTATTCTGAGTAGATTTCATAAAAATTCTTCCCTCCTTCATATATTTAGAAAGTACTGATCCTTCTCCCTGATAAGGGTTAATAGAGAAAGGTTTCAAAAACATATTTTTTTTTATATAAGGAAAATCCCCGTATATGTAATACATCCATAGTCCATTCCTGGATCACAAACAACTTCAACTTTAACTCTTACTTAATTTTGGTTCACCAAGTTTTTGTCAACCCAAGTTACAACTTATTTATGTCTACGTTTTAAAGAATTCAGG
>NZ_JBALOS010000107.1:9699-13291 GCF_036962765.1 Neobacillus drentensis | reverse complement strand
ATATTAATTAAAATATGCTCCAATCAACAAGGTGCCAAAATCAACAATAAGCTTTAACATAGCCTTTTTTATATAGCAGTTGCTAAAATAGTTTTTATAAAACGGATGCTGATGAGCGATTATCTTCTATTCCTTGAATCCGCTCCTGATGGGTGTACACATTAAATCCGTTTCCACGGATAAAGCCAACCGCTGTAATACCAAGCTCCTCTGCTAAATCTAGGGCAAGATTGGTGGGTGCAGATTTAGACAGAATAATCCCCACTCCAATCTTGGCTGCTTTTAATAAAACCTCCGATGAAATTCGGCCACTGAAGGCAATGATTTTATCCTTAATTGGGATTCGGTTGATAATGCAATAACCAAATAGTTTATCAAGGGCATTATGTCGACCTATATCGGTCCTTGCTGCGATAATTCCATCCTTTGTACATAGAGCAGCATTATGAACCCCTCCCGTTTGTTGAAAATGGGAAGAACTTTCCTGCATCTGCTGCATTAACTCACGGCATTGTTCTGGAGTAACCGTTATTTTCGTCATAACGGTTTTTGCTGTCTTTACATCATTATGAAAGTAAAATTGACGGCCTTTTCCACAACAAGATCCAATAAACCTTTTAGAATGGAAATCTTTTTGAATCGAATGAGTATTAACAAGATCGACATATGCAAATCCCTTTTCTTCGTCGATATGGATCGAATGAATATCTTGGTATACTCGAATTACACCTTCAGAAGCTAAGAAGCCAACCACCAATTCTTTCAGTTCAGAAGGGGTACAAACCATGGTGGCAAACTCCGTTCCATCTAATATAATCGTTAGGGCAGATTCGACTGCAATGTCGTCCTCTTCCTCGATAAAGTTATCCCCATTATACTTAACAATGTATTGAGAAGTAGTGATTTCCTTTAACAAATGTGGTGCCCCTTTCCATGGATATTCTTGCCCTCAACCAACTTCTGTTTCAAGATCCGCAATCGGCTTTTCTAGATATTGAGTATCTTTACGGGCATTATATCGTTCTGCTTTTTCCACATTAACCGTGATGTTGTAATCCGGGATGCCGGCAAATTTCTCATAACGACCCCGAGGCAACAAGAAGTTACCCTCTGGGAAGTGAACTTCTAAATTTCCTTGCGCAATGTCAACAAACTTAGCAGTACCTTGGAAGACGCCAAATCCGTTATAAACAACAATTCCTTCACCTTCAGCAATGCTTAATTTTTGCCCATCAACAGGACTCATTAATACGTCATAACGACCTGCACCGTTTAACGGATCAACTTCTTTATACACCATCGAGTTAAACTGCTTACCACGGCGAGAAGTAACAATAAATTGTTCTGGCTTTTTATTTAAATCCGGAATATCAACCGGAATTAAGATACCTCTGCCATCTGGAGTTGGACAAAGTCCATCTTCACATAACCAAGCACCACCCCACTGAAAAACGTCTCCTTGCTTTTTTAAATGCTGGATGCCGTCGTAATCAGGGTTTGCTTTGGCAATTTCCTCTCGAATGGCCTGCCCGTCCTTAAAATCAACCAAATGAGCTGTTTCGGGTTTCACACGCTTTGCAAGGTCGAGATAAATTTTCCATTCTGCACGTGCTTCTTCAATCATGTTTTTGTTACCAGTAATTTCTGGAGAGAAGTAAACCATTCGTTCAGTTGATGTACTCGTGCCGCCGCCTTCTTGCTCATAACGCGTTTTCGCCGGTAACACGATGACTGCTTCTTTCGCATCAACTAACGTCGATGTGTTTAAAATAATATCTTGATGAACGCGGATCTCCAGTTCAGATAAGGATTGTGCAATAAAATCAGGATCAGGCATCGTTTCTAAGAAATTACCACCAGATAGGTAATATAGTTTCACTTTCCGCTCATGATCTTCTGGGAGAACAATGTTTTCTAGTGTGACGCCAACGATGTCACCCTGCCACTCTGGCAGGTCAAATCCCCAAAGCTTTTCGATTCGCTCAACATTGTTCCCATCCCAGCCCCCGCCAGGTAAAACAAACGGGTCTGCCCCCATTTCTCCGCTGCCTTGAACACTTGAGTGTCCCCGGAATGGCATAAGACCAGCGTGCTTTCGTCCTAAGTGACCACGAAGGAGTGCCAAGTTTGCGACTTGAGAGATATTGTCTGTTGCAAACGAATGCATCGTCAGACCAAGTGCCCACGCATATACAGCATTTTTGCTGTTTGCTAAAAGTTCAGCTAATTCTATGATTCTTTCTTTTGAAACGCCTGAAGATACGATGATGTCTTCCCAAGATTGTTCTTGGACTTTTTTCTTTAATTCTTCGTAACCGTTTACATGTTCCTCTACGAACTCATGGTTAACCGCTGAACCATATGCTTTTTCCTCCATATCAAACCAATGCTTCATGATTCCATGCATAAAGGCAATATCCCCGCCGATGTTGACTTGATAGAAGTCATCGGCAAGTTTTGTTCCGAATAATGCGGACTCAGGGTTTGAAGGAATCCAATACTGATCCATCGCTGGTTCTCGGTATGGGTTAACCACAATGATTTTGGTTCCTTTTTTCTTTGCTTCAAGCATGTATTTTGAAGAAACAGGTGATGAGTTCGAAGCGACACTTCCCCAAAACAGTAAGACATCCGTTCCAATCCAATCTAGATAATTGGAAGTAGAAGCTCCCACACCAATGGAACGTTTTAAAGCTGTTTTACTTGGAGCGTGGCAAATACGGGATGCGTTATCAATGTGATTGGTCCCGAGAAAACGTGCTACTTTCCCCGCAACATAATAGCTTTCATTTGTAATCCCTCGAGCGGTTAAATAAAAGGCATATTGTTTCGGTTCCAGCTTTTTCATTTTATCTGCAATGAGATCCATTGCGTCATCCCATGTAATACGTGAAAAATTACGTTCCCCTTTGCGACGAATCATTGGATAGGGAATCCGGCCTAGCTTACGAAGTTCAGTGCTATCATATTTCCTTAGTTCATCAATATCGGCATGTAGAATTTCAGGATGAATCGCAGGCATTGTATTTAGCCGAAGCACATTCAAACGTGTGGTGCATACGTGCGGTCCATCCAATGTTTGGTCATATAACCCTGATACACCGAGTGCACAACCGTCACAAACGCCTTTCGTAATAATACGTGTGGCATAGCCGATGTTGTCTTTATTATCCCAAGCGATCTTCATCGTATCGCGGATATGTTGTGGCTTAATCTTTCCAAGTCCAAAGGGAATTGGACTTACCCAGTATTTAGGAGCAGGTAACTTTGCCTTTTTTTGTGGTCCCGGATGTTGGGTTTTTCCCATTTTCATTTCCCCCTCTTTAATGCTATTTGTAAAAATCCAATAAAAAACCACCTACGATAACATCATCCATTACAATGGATAAATATATCTAGGTGGTTAGTCTTTAACAGGTACGCTGTCAAGTGCCAACATTATGCTATTGATAGTAGTTTATCTACGTTTTAAACTTTTCCTCAATGTCTTGATCAAAGACGAAAATCGACATACCTATATCTTTTTCAATATTGATATCCACAAAGACACGAATAAATCGTACATTAAGTAAATCTTCCATTTCCTGAGGAT
>NZ_JBALOS010000107.1:0-9660 GCF_036962765.1 Neobacillus drentensis | reverse complement strand
ATAAATCTCCTTTACCATTTCAGTACGAGCAGATCGTAACATTTGTTTGCCATCTTCCGCTGTAGCGATAAATTTTTCAATAGGAGATAAATTGCCTTCTAATTCACAAATTGCCCAGTTCTTACAAAAAGTTGTTCGAACTTGACCAGGGCCTTTACCCATATGACGTTTTCTATACGCGCGAACAATGTTACTAAATTCTGCTTCATACTTATTCACATATTTCATCTCACTTGTTTTTACTCAAGGTTTCATTATGAGTCAAAAACCTCTTAACCGATTAACAGGTTCGCTGTTTCGTATTAAAAAAGACTCATATTTTATAATAAATCGTAAATTTCACAAATTGTTCACATTAGATGAATTTATAATAACATGGCAGTGAAATCAACACAATAGATATTATGTATTCGATGCTGTTTTTGAAACCTTATTTGCCCCTTTGATCATGATAATAATTTCCACTTTCTTCATTACTATTAAAAGACAAAAGGTCCTCATGATGATAAGATTATTTCAGTTGAAAATTGCTATTTCCCTCATTGTATTTTACCCGACTCCAAACGATTCGTTTCAATATATTGGTACTCTGTTTCTAATTCACTCATTGTCCATTCATACAGATGTTTATTATTTTTTTTATAAATTCCAGATCTAATTAGTTCATTTGTTAGAAACTGCCTTTTTTGCTGGACAGCTTTTCGATGTAATTTTTTCAAAAAAAAACCTCCTATTTAATGACTGGTATTTATTTGGTTCACATGGATGGTTGCAATTTAGGAAGGTATATATACAGAAGTAAGGAATCGAAGATGGGTTTTCGAATGGCGGTATGACTATAGGAACATTATCCTTTCTTAGAACATCCTCTTTAGAGCGGACATATTTTACCCCCCCTTATCAAGAGATTTGATGAAAGAAGGGTTTCACCTCCTTCCCATAAAGATAATTATATAAGACATTTTTTAAAAATATGTCGATTCAAGGTGTATTTAATGACTCTTAAAGGAATTGTTAATATACTTTAACAAACGAAAAAGCTCTGTATTTTTTGTTACCAAGAATAACGGTATTATATCCAAAAAGTACCCTTTTCTACTTTTTTCCATAAATTTAATCAAAAAGTTAATTTTGAAAAAAATTCTTAATCAAATTTAATATTTTTGTAAACCTGAAACGTTTTTATGTATGATACATTGAATTTAAATTTTAAAAGTAATTTGTACATAGGAATAAGAAAAAACTAGTAATCAAGAATGAGATGATTAGATGTTAAATGTTAAAGAGGTTACTGAGCAGCTAAGGGATGTAGGGATAACAGATAGTGAACAAACCGTCATACGCTGGATCCTCGAAGGGAAGCTAAAAGCGAAAAGGACCAAAGATTTTAATATTGACTTTTTGATAAAACCAAAAGATCTAGCAGCATTCATGTTTGAAAAGAAGATTGAATCCAATATTAAACAATATGGTATTGAATTTCAGCTTTGGGAAAAAACGTTTCAAGAGAACCAGAAATTAAACGAGGAAATCGAAGAGTTAAAAAGTATTATTCGGATAGAACGTACAAAAGTTAGTGCCTTAAAAAAAATGTTAAAGGCAGAACATGCTCTCTCCGATCATCCCCCACTTACCTTTAACTCAATGGTTGGTTTAGAAGCGGGTGCTGACAAAACATTGATAAAGAAAGAGTTTAAAAAACTACTTAAAGCCCTTCATCCCGATCGAGGTGGTGACGAAAGACTTTTTAAAGTGTTTTATGATCATTATACAAAGACAATGTAAAATTATTTTTCTACAAACAGCAGAAACAATTTTAATTTTACGTGCTTAATTTGTCTGATTTAGTAGTAAATTTTCTATTCCTTATGAAATATGGAGATTAATGTAGATAAGTTTTATAACGTGATAGCAGGAAAAAATCATCTTGTTACAAAATAATAAAGAAGAAGTAGTAGAATATGTCTAACGAATAAGTTGAAAGGTGGTTATTTCCCTTGAGTACGGATTTATCCCTACAACAAATCGTCGAAGGTCTACCGAAGTCCTTATTAAATGCAACTGATAGAGATTTGGAAGGATTCCAAAAAATTATCGAAGAAACAATAAAATTAAGAGAAGGTCATCGAAACCTGCAAAAGATGGTTAAAAACTTCTCCACCTCTACGATTCAGCGGTCTTAATATGTAAATTAGCAAAGCATTAAGAAGGTGAAATTCACCTTCTTTTCTTTTCGTTCATTTCTAAACGATTGTTTCTTCTTAAATTCGCCCATTGAAACCCAAAATTCGCTCATTAGGTTACAAGTCGTTTAATTGCCCTAATATTAGATATATCAACTCACAAACAAAAATCCTGATGCCTACTAAGTGGCGATCAGGAATTTTGTTTTTTTATTTAAGTAATGTAAACAGTGTTACTTTAAATGCATCAATATTAATATGTGCGCTTGTTGCGGCGCTAGTCTTTTTGCCAGTTGCTACAATCTTTATTTTGTGGGCTTTATTTGCAAGAGTTTGCGTCTCAAAAACATTCACTTTATACTTGCGGCTAGAAGAGTAAAGGTCGATTTGCTTTACTTTTACTCCGTCAATGTAAATATCCGCTTTTCCCATAACTTTATCTTTTACCGCATAAAGGGTGATTCCAGTTCCGCTAAATGCATATTCAAGAGATCCGGAAATTCCTTTGGTTTGATTTACCGTGCCTCCGGAAGCGCTGGTATATTTCGGCTTCGTCCAAACTCCTGAATATTTAATAGTAGAATCTGTATTTTCAACCATTCTTGCTGTTTGAACTGAAATAGATATACTATATTGCCCTGACCCTTTTAAAGCAGTTGGAACGATATAATACAGTCCAGATTTACCTGGTTTAAATACGATCTTTTCAGACGAAGCAGTTCCTGTCGATTTTTTAATAGCAGGCTTCTTCATATCATATATAGTCTTTGAATCAGTATTGAATAACGATAGATCAAAATTGGCGACTGAAGGTCCATTTAAAGTGATTTCATATGTTTTGCCCTGTTCCAAGTGTTTAGACCAAACGTCAATAACGTCTCCTTTTACATCTTTGGTGTCAGCACTCAGGGTTCCCTTAGCAGTGCCCACCAATGGTAGACTTCCTTTAATATCATCATCATAAACGAAGGTGATCGCAGATGAAAAAGGTGTCTCCATTTTCTCTTTTGTATTAATTACTGCCGTATAGTTATAAGATTTCCCTGGCATTGCAGTGGTATCGGTATAACTTGCTCCAGTTACAGACTTTGCGATTTGTACATAGTCTGCTTTCGAGGATTCTTTACGATATATACTGTAGGATTCAGCCCAATCTACAGATTTCCAGGTAATCACAGGATTTGTCTTGACCTTATCGTAGGAAGCTTTTAATGATACAGGATTACTACTTACTATGAGTTTATCTAAATTGATCCCTGAAGCACTTTTTCTTGAAGCTGGATCATTTTTTCCTGTCCAGACAATTTTTACATTATGTCTGCCATAAGATGAAAAGTCTTTTCTAAAGATCGTTTGTTTTGCTTTAAAAGTACTGGCATAAAGCGATGGAGATCCAATCTTTATACCGTCTATGAAAATATCAGCAAGACCTTGTGAAGGATCTTTAAAGCCTTGCCAATCAAAGCTGTCCCCAACAAAAGAAAAGTTCACTTCCCCAATTGAATTAAGGGCTTTGGCAGATTCCCCTGAATGCTGTGGATCAAATACAGGCATCCATTCCCCTAAGAAAGTCATGGAGTTTGAGTCATCCTCATACGATCCTCCAAAATTACCAGTGAAAAGCTTATAGTCTCCTGCACCTTTGTAGGCGTAGACATTAACAAAATAAATCCCTGTTTTAGGAGCAGTAAACTTAATCGATTCATTGGATGTATTTACATTCTCAGAGAAGGCAACCATTCCATTCGTATTATTAATACTCATTGTTGATTCATTGTAAACGTATAAATCAAAATCGTTACCTGCTTTGCTATTCAGAGAAAGTGAAAGGGCTTCTCCTTCTTTTAAGGACAATGCAAAAACATCGTTTTTATCTGTAGTCACATTTAGGTTGTCGTTTAAAACGCTACTTTCCAACGGGATTCCTGGAGTTTCATTATCGTCAAAGTTATCTAGATTCAAAGAACTCACAAGTTTTCCGCTGTTAACAAGTCCTTTTAGTGAATTTTGGCTCTTTCCTTTTGTGCTTGTATATAACTTTAGCATTTCCGGCGACATGCTTGGACGTAATCCTAGTAAAATAGCCGCGGTGCCAGTTGTATGAGGTGCTGCCATTGATGTTCCGCTATAGTAATCATATGCCTGTGAATAATCAGAAACATATTTAGAATTTATGATCGTTCTCGGATCATTTGGAACATTGGATTTAACCAAATCAGCAAAGTAGTATGGTGTTTCATATCTATTAATATCAAATTTTGTATTTTCATAGATTCCACCAGATAAACCTTCCACATTCAAACTTGGTCCTACATCAGCAAAAACAGTTAAATGCAAGTAATCCTTAACTAGTGGTGATTTCTCTTGACCAGATAGGGCATTCTGTCCAGTTAACAACAATTCCCCACCATTAGATAGATAATTTTTCAACATTTCGGCATCTGTTGTGGTTAAAGTGGTGCCTTCCTCAGAAAAAAACCCAAGACCGCTTCCTGTAAACCAAATGACCGCATCGTAGGAAGCTAAGTCGTTACTGTTCAGGTAATTGGATAGGGATGAATCGGAATTAATGGTAATCGTTTTTAGTGAAGGATGGTTAGCCAATAGTTTTTGATAAATAGGCAAATAGTTTTTAAATAGGCCGCGAAGTTCAGGCTCGTCCTTAAATAATTCTGCAAGATCGCTTTCATCATCTTGGACTAGAAGAATGTTTTTGGACGGATCCATCAATTCTAAATAACTTAATGCTTTGTCAAAAGCTTCTTGCCTTTGTGCCTCGGAAATTTTTTCGTACCCAATGCCATCAAAGATCGCTTTATAATTGTCCCCGTCGATTTGTGCGGATGCTCCTGGCTGGTCAATATTCAATGCTTTTGTCAGCTCATCCAATGGGAATTTAGGAACTGTACTTAGAATGTCAACACCAGGGGCAGCCACATCAACAGAATTGTAACCATAATTTGAGAAAGGTGCTAGTTTACCCTTGTTATCGACTGCAGCAACTGCCAATATATTAGCACTTTCAAAGCCGGCTGGATAAAATCCGCCTTCATCATTATCCATGCCATCATTTCCTGCAGCGGCAACAAATAAACAACCACTATTCTCGATGGCTTCTTGGAGTAATGGATCGTATTCTCCTCCGCCCCAACTGTTATTTGTTATTTTTACGCCCATCGTTTTCGCGTACGCAATTGCCTCAATCGCATCTGATGTGGTTCCCCCATCAGGACCTAGAAATTTTATAGGTAAAATTTTCACGTTTGGAGCAACACCGATGACACCTTTATTATCACTTGTATTTGTTCCTTCTAATTCTGCAGCAATGGTTCCGGAGACGTGTGTACCGTGCTCGTCCCCTTCAAGAGAATCATAAACAGTGTTATCATCATTATAAAAATCCCATCCATGGACATCGTCAATATAGCCGTTGTGGTCATCGTCTATATTATTGGCTGGTATCTCTTTTGTGTTTGTCCAAATTTTCCCTTTTAAATCAGGGTGATTGATGTCCACACCTGTATCAATTACACCGACAACCACTTCTGGAAGTTTTGAACTAAATTTGTCCCAACCTTCAGGTGCATCTACATCTATATCTGCTAATCCATTAATCTCTTTTATAGGTTGTCCGGAATTGTTCAGGCCCCATAATTGATCATAATAGTTAGGAGAATTGTTGGTGTCAGTTGCATAATATTTGTAATTAGGTTGTACGGATTCAATGGTTGGATCTTTTTTTAGTGTATTTATGTAATCACTCGTACTTTGACCAGAAGGGATTTTTACAACCTCTGCATTTAAAGATTTTAATTTCTTCGTAGACTTTAAAGAGTATTTCTTCTGAAGTGAACTGATTTCCCCAGTTGTCACTTTTTTCTTATATTTAATGATCACTTCGCCTGATTGATATTTACTTTTACTTTGTAAATCTTCATTTTTCAATTTTTCCTTGATCTCTGTTTCTAATTTACTTTCTGACTTCTTATTAAAAGAAACCTTGTGATTCTCTGTCTTTCCTTCTTTCATTTGGCTTTTTCTTAGGTTATTACTAGAGTTAATCTGCTTTTCGCCCAATACAAAACTATTAGTTCCTGTTTGAGCGGCTACTTGCCCTGTTCCTGTGAAAATGGTTGAAGCTAACAGAAAGGCAGAAACTGGTAAGGATAAAAGTGTTTTTTTCTTCATTCTTGCACTCCTTTTTTATTAGATTAATAGAAAATATTATCTATACTTGAAGAATTATACAATTTTTTACAACTCTATGATATATAAATCGCGTGACAAATTTCTTACTTTTTGGGTTAAACTTGCAGTTGCTAGTTCAAAAAAAAATCCGGCCCAATTACTGAGCCGATTTCTTACATTTGCTTTAATTCTAACCTTCGGGCAACTAGTGATAAGGCATAATTAACGATAAAGTACATGAATGCCAACATGATAAAAACAGGTATCACATACGATCCCTTTTGCGCGTAAATAATTTGGCCATTGTGCAATAAATCCGGTAATGCAATGACAACAGCTAAAGATGTATCTTTGAGAAGAGAAATAAATTGACTAACGATCGGAGGAACCATTCTTCTAAGCGCCTGTGGCATGATGATATAGCGTAATGTCTGGATGTAGGTCAATCCAGACGCCCGGCCTGCTTCCAGCTGACCTTTTTCAACGGAGTTTAAACCGCCTCTGATAATTTCTGATATCATAGCTGATTCAAAAACGGTCAATGCGGCAATTGCCGCTGTCGTTATCTCCATTTCAATTCCGATTTCTGGCAAGGCAAAATAGGTAAAGAAAATGAGGAGCAGTAAGGGAAGGTTCCGAATTGTCTCAACAACCAAGGCAAGTAAGGGCGAAACAACGGATATCCGCGCATACCTGAGCGTGCCAATAAGCCCCCCTATAACAAAGCTGAGCACTATGGAAATGGCGGCGACCTTTAGCGTGACCCCGAATCCCTCCAGCAAAAATTTTAAATTGTCTAGAGTGTATACTTCAATGAACGGTGCTAGAAGATCCATCTCTGCACCTCCTTATTGACTTCGAGCCATACGTTTTTCCAAAAATCCCACGCCCAAACTTAACGGGATCGTTAAAATTAAATAAAATAAGGCTACTAACACATAGGTATCAAAGGTTACGTATGTCTTTGCCGAGATTAAATCTCCCTGATACATTAAATCTCCACCTGCGACAACGGCTAACAAGGATGAATTTTTAACTAGATTGATAAATTGGTTGCCAAGAGATGGGATGACGATCTTGATTGCCTGAGGAAGGACCACCATTCTCATTGACCTGCCGTAACTCAATCCTGTTGAACGGGCCGCTTCCATTTGTCCTTTTGGTACAGACATAATTCCAGCACGAATGGCTTCGGCAATGAAAGCTGCCGTATAAATGGTCAGTCCGATCGTCCCTGCAGTCATTCCGCCAAAGTTACCAGCCAAGTAAGTAAAAAAAATGATCACCAGCACTGGGATGTTTCGAATAAATTCAACATAGGCCGTACCTAGCCAGTTGAGAGGTTTAATGGGAGCCATTCGCAGGACAGCAATCAGAGTACCCAAAATGAAACTGGATAATAAAGCGATTAAACTTGCAATAATCGTTATTTTTAACCCTTGCAAAAATGCATCCATATTATCGGTAAGTATCGAGAAATCCAGCAGACGTTCACCTCCTCATAAAAAAGGAAGAGCAGGAGCGAAACCTAGCATTCGGACTACTACCCATCCTGACGAGAAACCGTGTATATATGATTACTTTTTAATCCATTTATTCTTAATTTCGTCGTACTTGCCTGAATCCTTCAGACTTTTTAATGCTTTATTCAGCTCATCGACCAGTGATTTATTGCCTTTTTTAACAGCAATCCCGTAAGGCTCTTCTGTAAACGTACCTCCGACCAGTTCAAATGATGGATCTTCTTCTGCCATCCCATAAAGGATTGCATCATCTGTAGTCAGGGCATCCCCTTTACCTGCTTTTAAGGCTGTAAAGGCTTCCGCATAGTTTTCGAATTCAAGAACCGTTGTTTCAGGAGCTTTCTCTCGAATATTGATGGTTGAGGTCGAGCCTTTCACTGCAAGTACCTTTGTTCCTTTCTTCAAGTCTTTAATACTCTGAATCTTGCTTCCCTTTTTCACCAGCAATGATTGTCCAGCTTCAAAATAGACATCGGTAAAATCCACTTCCTTCTTCCGTTCATCGGTAATGGTCATCGTTGCGACGACCGCATCCACCTTACCATTATTCAGGAGACCTACCCTTGTTTTCGAAGTAACCTCTACGTATTCGGGCTTCACATCCTTGCCAAACATTTCTTCTGCCAATGCTTTGGAAATATCAATATCAAACCCTTCAACCTCACCTGATGATGGATTTTTTAATCCAAACAAACGAGTGTCATGTTTTACGCCAAATACAATTTTTTTGTCTTCTTTAATTTGGGCAAGTACATCCTTGCTGTTGCCTTTTGAGTCCTTGTCCCCACCGCATCCGGCAAGAATGAAGGCAACCATTGTGGTTACAAATGCCATTTTCACGAAATTTTTTGTTTTGAACATTTCTTTTCCCTCCAATTAATGATTTAAGATACGGCTCAGAAATAAGCGCGCCCGTTCTTCACGAGGATGCTCATAAAATTCAGCCGGAACAGCTTCTTCTAATATTCGCCCTTCATCCATAAAGACAATTCGGTCAGCCACTTCCCTTGCAAAGCCCATTTCATGAGTAACGACGACCATCGTCATGCCTTCTTTGGCGAGGGCTTTCATGACATCCAGGACCTCTCCTATCATTTCTGGATCAAGCGCTGAGGTTGGTTCATCGAAAAGCATAATTTTCGGGTTCATTGCAAGGCCCCTGGCGATGGCTACACGCTGCTGCTGACCTCCAGAAAGTTGGGAAGGAAAAGCTTCGGATTTTTCTAATATCCCTACCTTCTCAAGGTAATATTTGGCTGTATCAATCGCCTCCTTTTCGGATTGTCCCAAAACTTTCATAGGTGCGAGCGTGATATTTTTAAGCACTGTTTTATGTGGATATAAATTAAAATGCTGAAAAACCATGCCAATATTGCGCCTTAGTTTATTGATATCCGTTTTTTTATCCCCCACAGATAGTCCATTTACGATAAGTGTCCCGTCAGAAATGGTTTCGAGTTGATTGATACAGCGGAGCAATGTACTTTTGCCTGATCCGGAAGGCCCGATTACCACGACTACTTCCCCTTGGTAGATTGTGAGATTAATATCTTTTAAGACATGAAAATCTCCATAAAACTTATTTACCTGCTTAAATTCAATCATTCTTGACCTCCTAATCTAAACAAAATATGGAAATTTTCAGAATTACTTACATGATATTCAAACCCTGTCCAATTCAAACCGCGACTTTTGACTCGTTTTTGGGTTAGTTAAAAAGGTGGATAATCAAAAAAGGTGTCAGGCACCATGTGAAAAATTCACAT
>NZ_JBALOS010000106.1:0-5503 GCF_036962765.1 Neobacillus drentensis | reverse complement strand
AAAACTATTAAGATTTATAAAAAACTGTCCTTCATAACACCGATGAAGGACAAAACCTATTAAGATATCTAAAAAACTGTCCTTCATACCACCGATGAAGGACAAAACTTAATTACATTCCTGATGAATTGTCCTTCATAAAATTAATGAGGGACAAAAACTACATTGCACCTGATTGGATAGGTTTTTTTATGTGTGAATTAACGAGTGAATTCATAGGTGTTTTTGTATGAGTATTAGTCCGTCTTCACCTCAAAATGAAACCTGTTACTCTTTCAGTAATCCTTTTGAAATCATTACATTTTCTTTCCAGTGTTTTCATTTGTAGCCTTACGGTTCGCAGCTCTTTCTTTTGCTGCTTGAGAAACTTGTTGTCCACGGTTGGTATTGGTTGTCGTTGCACTTTTTGTATTAGTTTTTGTTGTGGACGCATTTTTCGTATTAGTTTTTGTGGCTGCTGTATTAGT
This sequence comes from Neobacillus drentensis, assembly GCF_036962765.1. GTDB lineage: Bacteria > Bacillota > Bacilli > Bacillales > Cytobacillaceae > Neobacillus > Neobacillus drentensis_C. The sequence continues at coordinate 5,036 of NZ_JBALOS010000106.1, read as the reverse complement.
CTTTCTTGTAGTTACACTTTTTGGTTTAGTACTTGTCGTTGTTGGTGGTGCTTTTACGCTTGTCGCAGGTTTCGTTGTTGAAGTAGGCTTTGTGGTTGCAACAGGCTTTGTGATTGCAACAGGCCTTGTGGTTGGACTTGTTGTATCCGTTCTCGTCGACGTGGATTTACTCGTTGTTGTTGGTGCTTTAGCACTTGTCACAGGTATCGTATGCGTTGGAGTTGTTGTCTCATTCGTATTAGCAGGAGTTGTTGTCGTTCTATTGCTGGATTTTTCCCTATCGGTTTGAATGGCTGCTTTAGCCATATTGCTATTTTTAAAAGATACTGGGATAGCTGCAATATCATGGTTTTTCACATTCGTTGTTGGCGTTTGAACTTTCACCTTTTTTTCTACTTGGTTAACTACATCCGCTTTTTTCCGGTCTGCGGATATAGGTAAAGCAATCTCTTTTGCTAATCTTTTAAGAGGTTGTTCAGCTAACAAAGCGTTGGCGATAGAAAACGTAACAGATCCCGCTAATACCATGGAAAGGGCTCCCTTGGTTAGTTTGTTCATGTTATTCCCCTCGTATTTGTGTGTGATTATATTAATAGAATACTTAATAGAATACGAACCAACCAGAATGTCTTATGGGGGTAGTAAACTTAACTTGTTTTTATATTGAACTCCTGATAGCTCGCAAAAAATCCCCAACAGTGGTTATGTCGGGGATTTTGCTTTTGTTTTTTATTCTCCTTGATTTTTTAAAATGTGCCTCACATCAATTCAGATGATATTGCACTGCTACTGAGTTTCTGTTTTTTTACTTTCCGGAAATGGAACAATTCGTAGAATGTTGGAATGACAATCAGTGTCAGTAATGTAGACACAATCAGTCCAAAGATAACCACGACGGCAAGGCCTTTGGAAACGAGATTCATGCTCATGCCAGATTCGTGCGTGAATAATAGCGGAACCATCGCAAAAACGGTGGCGAGCGCTGTCATCAAGATTGGACGAAGGCGAACGCTTCCTGCTTCCATAATGGCTTCCCTGATGGTCATGCTAGTTTCGTTATGGCGGATTCGATCCACCAGAACAATGGCATTGGTCACGACGATTCCCACCAGCATCAGCATGCCGATTCCTGATGAAATGTCGATGCTGGATTTTGATACTACTAATCCTAAAAGAGATCCAATTGCGGCAAGCGGCAGGGTTAATAAAATCGCAATACTTGCCCGGAAAGATTTTAAGGTTACTAGCAAAATCATAAATACAATGCCGATCGAGAACAGGGCGAGCTTCGCAAGCTCCTGTAAATCATCAGAGGACTGCATGGCAGAACCGGTGATTTCCGCGCTGGTTTCATCGCCGAATGTGTTGTCTTTTTCCCAAACTACTAATTGTTTTTTGATTTCGCCTGTCACATCCACCATTTTCTTCGGATCGACAGCTGCGCTTACCTGAAGATAATGATGCCCGTCTTTGGAATAAAGGGTGCCAGGCTGATTTGACGTTTCAATTTTAGCAATCTTTGACAACTGAACCGGCCCATCCGGCGTCATCAATTGCAGCTGTTTCAAATCTTCTGCCGTTTTGATTTCTTTTAGCGCTCCAAGTTTTACTATGGTGGTCCGACCGTCGATTTTCACGCTTCCAATTACGGCCGGGTCGATCATACTATGAAGCGACTGGGCAATTTCTTGTGCGTTTGAAAGGGTTGGGTTCACAGTAATGGTCACGGTTGGCTTTTTATCTTCATCATTGGTTTCCACCTTTTGAACGCCATCAATGCTCGTGAATTTTTTCTTGATTTTATCCGCTGCTGATTTAATGTCATCCTCATTTTTTCCGATGACATCGACGGATACCTTGGTTGTATTCTCACCCATGAGTCCAGCGGTGCTGGCCGTTAACTCCGCTCCTGGGAATTGATCTTTTTCCTTGCGCAGATCCTGAACGATTTTAGCAGAATCCGCTCCTTCTTTCAAAAAGACCATGAACTGGACTTGGTTCGCATCCTGAAGCTCGCCAAACTGTGCCGCATCGGCATTATTTCCGACTTGGACAATGTTATTTTTGACCCCGTCTGCTTTTGAAAGGATCGTTTCCATTCTTTTTAATCCGCCTTCGATATCCTTAAATGGGGTTCCATTTTGATAGCGTAGCAGCAACGATATATAGGCGCTGTCTTTTTGGTCGACCGAGCCTTTTGGCATGGTGGCAAAAAGTCCAATCGAGCTAATGACCACGACAACCGAGATGAGGATGGGCAGCCATTTATGGTTGAGTGACCAGCGCAGAACAGACGGATAGAACGAATCGTTTTTGTGTTCTTTGACCTTCACTTTTTTCATCATTCTTCCGCTGAGCGCCGGAACAACGGTCAGAGAAACCAGCAAGGAAGAAAGTAGTGAACAAGTAATCGTAATCGCAAATGGCGCGATTAAATCTCTTAAACTACCAGAAGCAAGCATCATCGGAAGAAACACTGCTACCGTGGTAAGAGTAGATGACGTAATGGCAGCCGCCACTTCTTTTACAGCTTCTACAATAAAGGCTGGTGTCAGCTCATTGCCCCGTTTTCTTCTGTAAATGTTTTCGACTACCACAATACTGTCATCCACGAGCCGCCCGACTGATACCGCGATTCCGCCTAGGGTCAGGATGTTCAGAGTTACACCAAAGAAAGACAGTAAAATCATCGTGATGCAGAGAGAAAGCGGGATGCTGACAATCGTGATGAGTGTCATGCGGAAGCTTTTCAGGAACAGCCAGATAATCAATGTGGCAAATAAAGCCCCTGTCAGGACTTCTCGTGTCATCGAATTAATCGAATCAAGCACCGTATCCGCTAAATTAATAAATACTGTGGCGGTCAGTGTTCCTTTATAGTCCTCGTTAATCTTCTTGGCAGCATCAGCTACTCCCTTGCCCACCGTTACCGCATTACTGGTTGAATCCTTCTGTGCAATGACTTCGATGAAATTCTTCCCATTCATATGCGTAATGCTGGTCGTATCCTTTTCCATTGTCACGTCAGCTATATCTTTCAGCTTAGTGGCTGCGTTCAACTGAAGGTTTTGCACATCCTCAAGGCTCTCCATTTTTCCTGTCACGATGATGCTCGTCGCCTCGTTTTCCAAGGTTTGTTCGCCAACAGCGACCGATGCATTTCTTCCTTGGAGAATGGTATACAGTTTTTCGAGAGAGATTTTGGCAGCGGCAAGTTTGGCCGGGTCTACCTTAATCATGACCTGTTGGTCTTTGCCTCCGTAGGTCATCACATTTCCAACGCCATTGATGTCTTTTAGCATCGGAAGGATTTCGTTTTCGACGAGATTCAATTCCCTGTTCCCAATTTCCTGATCAAAGGAAAGTCCTATGTACACGACTGGAATCTGGGATGTATTGAGCAGCACAACATACGGTTTCATAACTCCAGGTGGCAGATTTACCGTCGAGATGTTTTCTTGAATCTGCTGCTTGGCTTCTTTCAGATTTGTGCCGGATTCAAATGTCACCGTCATCTGAGAAAAGTTGTTGCCCGTTTCCGCCACGACATTTCGTTTCCCTTTGATACCGGTTAATACCTTTTCAATGGGCTGTGTGACCTGTTCATCCATACTAACTGCGTCCATGCCGTTACCTACCACCGAAATCGTCACATACGGCTGGTCTGCTGACGGCATGAGTTCCATCGGGATATTCGTGTAACTGAAAATCCCAAAAATTAAGGAGGCAATCACAGAAAAAACGAGAGCCGCTCTATTCCGCAATGCCCATTTAGTAAACCACGTCATAAATAACCTCCAAATATACAAATTTGTCAAACTAGGAAAATTATACCTTCCCTCACGATGTTTTACATCATAAATTTTGGAAATTTATATAAAAATTACAATATTTTAATCTTAGATCGTTTAGAGGGGGGGTAATTTGCACTTGTGAACATAGTCCTAGCAGGAGTGTAAATGTAATGGCGGCCCCAGGATGGGATATACTTTTCTTCATATTATTAAGAAAAATGGAATAACAAAAACCCTTCTATATTTGCATAGAAGGGCCTTGTCTGTTCATAAAACGTATAAAAATTTTAAACCATAATTTACTTTTAAAAATTATCCTAACACTAAATTCACGACAAAGTTTTCTGATTGACAACTGGCTCGAGCACGTTCCTTGCTTCCAACTGGACGACTGAATAAATTTCTAGTAGCGGTACATTGTACTTTAGAGCCGCTTCTTTTATCTCTTCATACTCGGGTGTTATTTTGAAAATCCTATTTCCTTCGTATCCAATCTTAACAGTCAATTCGCCATAAGGAGTTTCTATCTTTTCAAAACGACGTGATAGGATTCTTCTTGAGCACTCGGACCTACGAACACCAAATGTACTAGTTTCTTTAAGTAGCAGTTCTTCCATTGCTATACTATCTTGTGGCTTTGTAAGAACCGTAATAAGTGAACCAGGTCTGCTTTTTTTCATTGTTACTGGAGTAAAATAAACATCTAGTGCCCCTTGCTTTAGAACCTTTTCCATAACATATCCCAACGTTTCCCCTGTTATATCATCTAACTGGCACTCAAGTATGGTTATTGTCTCTCTTTGAGGTTCTTCATTTGCCTGATAAAGAAGAACTCGTAATACATTCGGATGATTGAAATCCTTTTTTCCAGCCCCATAACCAATCTTCTCAATTGACATGGCAGGCATATGGCCATATTCATCAGCAAGTGCTTTTAGAAATCCGGCTCCTGTTGGAGTTGTTAACTCTCCTCTTACATGAAAATCTGCTAAAGGAACTCCTCTTAAAATTTCAGCCGTAGCCGGAGCAGGAATGGGATAAAGGCCATGTGCCATCATGACTTTCCCATATCCTGTTGGAACAGGCGAAGCAATGATCTTATCGATTCCTAGGTTCTCAAGGGCCAAACATACCCCGATTACATCTATAATCGAATCCATTGCCCCCACCTCATGAAAGTGGACATCTTTTGGATCCATGCCATGTATTTTACCCTCTGCCTCAGCAATCACTTGAAAAACA
>NZ_JBALOS010000105.1:54114-59578 GCF_036962765.1 Neobacillus drentensis | reverse complement strand
CTTTATAGTATTTATTGGCTGGTTCATAATTTTTTCTTCTAAAGTATTCAAAAGCTAAGTTGTGTAATACCTTTGCTTTTCGACCAGGTGAATGACAAAGATCACAGCTTTTGATTAAGCTTTCAAACCTCTGAATGGTCTCTTTAAAATCTCCATCATCCTTTACTTGAATCGCCATCAGCATTTCTGCATCAATCACTCTAAGATAGTTATTAATCTCTTTGAAAAATTGACGTGATTTATCTGCGAAAAAATAAGCCATAACCGGTGATTCAACCGAGTGATATGCGACTGCTAAGTGATAGGTATATTCCTTGTTTTTGTAATCTGTGTCATTTATTGATTTTAATGCTTGAATTGCTTTCAGGTTTTCATGTTTCGCTAAATAGTAAATCCCTAAAGCGTGTTTGAACAGATTTGCTTCATAGGATGATAATTTATTTTCGTTCTTTTGGATTTCCTCGATGATGGTAAATGCTTCATCGGTCAGATGATGCATTAGTAAATACCTAACCCGAAGTAATTTGTAAAGATTGATATAATCAGAGATTTGAATTAAATCTTCTTGCTCAAGTTCTTGATTAATAAGATCCATTTCTTCGAATAATTGCATGATAATAGCATCATGCCAATGATGTAATCGCTTTTTTATATTTTTAAGTTTTGTTATTTCATTTTCGATATTTATTCCTAGACGCTCGGATAAAAGAGTGATAATTTCAGGTGCATATTCAGTATGTAAACGCTCAATTTTACTAATATGTGTTCCAGAACAAATCCCATTTCCTAATTGCTCTTGAGTAATTTGGTATTTTTCGCGGTAAAACCTAATGATTTTCCCCTCATACATAATGAATTTCTCCTTTTAGAAAAATTTTATCTTGCTGTGTTCGAGTAATAGGAAAAACAAGATTCCCCCAAGTACAAAGATGATTTTTTTAATATAGTTCAAAAAATGTCATTTAAAACTAATCTAACAGTTTAAGATTTTACAAAAAAACGTTCAATTCTTCAAAATTTGACAATGGTTTACAGGGATTTTGACAAATTATGCAGTGATGTTAGAAAGACTTGATGAAAAATTCCCCCAATTTGTTGAGAACAAAAATCAAGTACAATAGGAATTAATAGAGTTGTCTAATTATTCATACTCTTATTTTACACTATCTATCTTTAGAGAGGAAAGCGATGCTCATAGGAATATGTAACCATTTTATAAACGAAAACCTGCTAAATTTATTATTTTTAGAAAATAATAGGTTTAAAATTTGCAGCTAAAATTAAATTAGTAGAAGGAGAGTCGATTAATGAAAATTCGAAAGAAACAATTTCTAAATGTTATGGTATCAGGTGTAATTGCCTCCAGTTTACTTACATCCTATTTAATGCCTCAGCACAAAACGTATGCTATTTCCAATTCTGCTGAATCGATCTTAAAAGGACTAAATGAAGAACAACGACAGTCTATTAAACGATTAACCCCACAAGAAGGATTCATCATTGATCCAAGTTTGTTGTCACTTAAAGATAAAACCGCAAATGTCATTGTTGAGTTCAAAACAGCTCCGGTCGAAAATGCCCAGCAATCAAAATTAAAAGGTACATCTAAAAATAAAGCAGAAAAGATAAAAGGGGAACAAGAATATTTTAAACAACGATTAACTGAAATTTTTAAGAAGAAGGAGGAGTTAAACCAAAATATAAAAGAAAAGTCAATTAAATATCAAATTAAACAAACATACCAGAATGTATTTAATGGAATGGCTATGACGATTCCTACAAATGAAATTAATACCTTGCTTGAGACTGGAGTAGTTAAAAGGATATGGAAAGACAATGTCGTTAGTTTACCGAAAAATGAATCGACTACTACACAAGAACCATCAACTGGAAAAGTAATTCCACCAGCGCTTCCTCATATAGGTGTTGATCGTTTACATAATGAGGGCTTAAAAGGACAAGGAATAAAAGTTGGGGTACTTGATACAGGGATTGACTATAATCACCCTGATTTAAAAGATTCCTATAAAGGCGGCTATGATCTTGTCGATAATGACTCCGATCCAATGGAAACAACAAGAGCCGAGTGGCTTGCATCTGGTCAACCTGAATCGATAGATGGTAGTTCATACTATACAGAACACGGCACTCATGTTGCTGGAACAATCGCATCTAACCCTAAAAATGATGTTGAATATGCCATGACAGGTGTAGCTCCGAATGTTGACTTGTATTCCTATCGAGTATTAGGTGCATATGGATCAGGATATGATTCATCGGTTATCGCAGGTATAGAAAGAGCTGTTAATGATGGTATGAATGTGATTAATCTATCATTAGGTAATGGTAATAATCATTCCTTAGACGCTACATCTGTAGCCATCAACAATGCCGCATTAAAAGGGGTCATACCAGTTATAGCCGGAGGAAATGCAGGGCCAAATCCTGGTACGTTAGGTTCACCAGGTGCTTCTCCACTAGCTATCACTGTTGGTGCTAGTGATGTGCCGACTGATATTCCAACCGTTAATGCAAGTTTAGCAGATATTTCAGTTCAAAATACTTTAATGGGGCATGGTCTTGGTAAAGATTATCTAAAGTTAATGGATAAAGAGTATGATGTTGTTGAAGTAGGAATTGGGACAGAAGAGGATTATACTGACAAAGACGTTAATGGGAAAGTGGCATTAATTTCTCGTGGTGAGATATCATTTGATGAAAAAATTCGACGTGCTCACGATAAAGGTGCAGTAGCTGTATTGATATTCAATAATGTTGATGGCGAAATTCCATTTTTCTTCGGTGAAAATCTAGGTTATGTTCCAACATTTAAACTGTTACAAGGCAACGGAGTAAAACTTTTAGAAAAATTAAAAGCAGATCCTACAGCTAAACTTAAATTTACAGACTTACAGTCAAATATGACTACAGGTGATGTATTAGCTGATTTTAGCTCACGTGGTCCAGTTAGTAATAACTTTGATATTAAGCCAGATGTAGTAGCACCTGGAGTTTCTACATTCTCTACTGTTCCAGAATATATTAATAGTCCAGAAGATGGTGTCGATTATTCGAGTGGTTATGCTAGTTTAAGTGGAACTTCCATGGCAACACCACATGTTGCTGGAGTTGCAGCCTTATTATTACAATCACATCCAGATTATACAGTTGCAGATGTAAAAGCTGCGCTTATGAATACGGCTGATCCTTTAAAAGGTCGTACGTACAATGTGAATGAAGTTGGAGCAGGACGTGTAGATGCTTTTGAGGCAGTCCACAATACAACGTTATTTGAAGTACAAAATAAGACGACTTCCTTAGATGAAGATGGATTAAATATAGAAATCGATGACATTTCAGGATCTATACCTTTTGGTAGTATTGCAGAATCAAGTGAGACTCAAAATAGAACAACATCGATTTCTATTAAGAATTTAAGTAGTCAACTAGAAACATATCATACAAGGGTTGAATTTTTAACCATCGATGGTGTTTCAAGGAATGCAAGCGAGAGCGGCGTGACGCTTCAATTACCGACTTCAATCGAAGTGGGTGGAAATGAAAGTAAGGCTATTAATGCAGAAATAACGATCCCAGCAGATGCAAAATTTGGTATATATGAGGGCTATATCTATATTGAAAATGAGTCAAAAACGGCAGCATATCAAATTCCTTTCCATGTTCGTTATTCTAAACCTGGATTCGAAAAACTAGAATTTTTTAAACATGCCATAACAAATGACCTTAGTAACTATCATCCATACATCGAGCCGTTTACACCAGTCAGTTTCAAGTTAAATAGTCATATGAAAACGATTGATGTAGTGGTTAGCGATCTAGATGGAAAACCAATTGGGTTTTATGGCACATTTAATTTAGAAAATGCGTCAGTTGATACGGAATACTTAATATTTTTCGGATTTTCAGGTGATGTAAAATATTTTACAGGTGATCCAAATAAACCTTTATCACTTGAATATGAACCACTTAAAGAAGGGAAATACATTGTTTCTTATATTGGTACAGGGATAGATGGTAAAACATATAAAGTCGATAATGACATGGTGATCGATAATACCGCGCCAACACTGGAATTTGATAAGAAAACAGGAATCCATGAACTTTCAAGTTCAGATTTAACAACTGAAAATTATGACGGACAAGATTATACAGCATATTGGGTGCATGGAAAATTGTATGATGATACGATTGACTATTTAAAAAGTAGAGGACATGACATCACTCAAGAGGCAAATACCGTATATGCTTATCAAGATTCTTATTGGCCAACAGCTGAATTTTTCCCAAATGCAAATGGTGAATTTAAATTTGGTGTCCTACCAGAAGAATATGCAAACTATCCAACAAATGTAGCTATCTATACTTATGATTACGCTACAGCAGGAAATCCGACTTTCCCAGACTTTACTTTTATAAATAAAGGGGATAAATATTCCTTAATTAAAAACAATACAAAAGGTGTAAGTCTTGGATCAGAGTTTGTCAATACATTTACGGTTCAAAACGCGAAAGATTTAACAAGTGCCTCTGTAACAATCGATGTCCCTAATTTCTATAAAGTTGTAGACGTTAAGCCATCAAAACAGCTAGTGGATCTTGCAAAGAAAAATAATTGGACTATTCAAGTTGCAAAGCCACAAATTACAGAAAACACTTGGTCTAATCTATCTACATTTGCTGTAGATATTTCAGACAAAAAGACAAAATTACCAGTTTCAATTAATGATGGTATTGATTTATTGGATATCACATTAAAAGTAGTCGATGACCATAATTACTTTGTAGAAAGTGGATTCTATTATCAAGAATCTTCTTATCAAACAAGCGCTGGTAGCAAGTCTTCTTTACCAACATTTGCTGAAAGGTTTAAATTCATTTCCCAGCACTCATGGTTCGAAGGTTACTATCATGGTGAAGCAGTTAATTTAGATAATTATGATTTAGATTATTCAAAGATTGGAACAAAAGCGTATCTAGTTGATAAAAACGGTAAAAAGTACCCTGCTGATATTTCAGAAAATGGTTATATGACAATAACGGATATTCCTGCCACGAAGGATGAATATACATTCATTGTCGATATTCCTGGGCATTTCCAATACAGCAAAAAAATAACTTTAAGCAGGACGATCGATGGAGTTGTCCAAGGTATTTTCTATAATGTGTATACGGATACGGCTGCTGCTGGAGATGTCAACGGAGATAATGTAATCGATATTTATGACGCAAAGCTGGTTGCAAACAATGCTGGAGTTACAGGGGATAGAATGAAAGAAGATCTTAATAAAGATGGAGTCGTTGACATTATTGACTTTAACTATATCGAAAAGAACTTCCTATCCAACAATCCATACATCCCAACATCAAATAATCCAGTTGAAAAAACAGGAAACCTAACATTAGAAGAATTGAAAAAAAGTTTTAATTAAAGGCTCTTTTCGTA
>NZ_JBALOS010000105.1:36013-54065 GCF_036962765.1 Neobacillus drentensis | reverse complement strand
GTAATACGGGTTGATGAACTTATACGAAAAACAACAATCTATGCGAAAATAGCCTAATTAAAAAAGAGGGTGCCTTTTGATCATAAAAGGCATCCTTTATAATTTCTATTGTAAAAAGCTTTGATTTAAATTAAAATTGAATGAGTATTCATTCATTTAATTATTTTTTTGAAACATGCAGTTAAATTAGGAACGAAGAAAATTTATCAGAGGAGATTTTAAATGGAAAAGTTCATACCAATCCCACAGCCCAAAACCTTTGGTCCGCTTGGCAACTTGCCTTTAATCGACAAGGAAGCGCCCACCCTATCATTTTGTAAACTTGCGGAAGAGTACGGTCCCATTTTTCGAATGGAGTTCTATGGTGGATTCTCAACCATCTTTCTTTCTGGCCACGAATTGGTAGCTGAGGCTTGTAATGAATCAAAATTCGACAAGAGCCTTACAGGTGGTTTAAGTAAGGTTCGTGCCTTTTCCGGAGACGGGTTATTTACCAGCAAGACAAAAGAGCCAAATTGGCAAAAAGCACATAACATTCTTGTTCCTTCTTTTAGTCAACAAGCGATGAAAGGGTACCACTCGATGATGGTCGACATTGCTTTTCAGCTTGTTCAAAAATGGGCACGTCTTAACCCGAATGAGAGTATTGATGTATCAGATGATATGACCAGACTTACGCTTGACACGATTGGTTTATGTGGTTTTAACTATCGATTTAACAGTTTCTACAGAGAAAACCATCATCCTTTTATCACCAATATGGCTAATTCACTTGACGAAGCCATGCATCAAGGTACACGCCTGCCTTTCCAAAATAAATGGATGTTGAAAAGAAAACGACAGTTTGAGGAGGACATACAGGCGATGTTTTCCTTGGTTGACGAACTGATTGCCGAGCGGAAAAAACGTGGAGATCAAGGGGAAACCGATATGCTCGCTCGGATGCTAAGTGCTGAGGACCCGGAAACGGGGGAAAAGCTTAGTGATGAAAATATTCGTTTTCAAATTATCACCTTCTTGATAGCCGGACATGAAACAACAAGTGGTTTATTGTCCTTTGCTCATTACTTTTTATTAAAGCATCCTGAAGTACTTAAAAAGGCTTATGAAGAAGTGGACCAAATCTTAACAAGTTCGATTCCAACATATAAACAAGTAACTGAGCTTAAATATATTCGAATGATTTTAAATGAATCGCTGCGTTTATATCCTACAGCACCGCAATTTACCCTTTTTGCAAAAGAGGATACGGTCTTAGGAGGAAAATATCCAATTAAACAGAAGCAAAATGTGGCCATTCTCTTGCCTCAGCTTCATCGAGATAAAGCAGCATGGGGAGACGATGCCGAGGAGTTTCGTCCTGAGCGGTTTGAAGATCCAAGTAAAATACCACACGATGCCTATAAACCATTCGGCAATGGACAACGGGCTTGTATTGGGATGCAGTTCGCCCTTCATGAAGCTACGTTATTGATGGGCATGATTCTACAAAACTTTGAATTAATCGATCATACCAACTACCAGTTAAAGATAAAACAAACGATGACGCTGAAACCGGATCATTTTACGATGCGTGTCCAATTAAGAGATAAAAAAATCGTAGATCCATTTCCTACGAGTTCTAAAGAAATGGTTCAATCCGGAATGAAAAAGATTAACTTAGTTCAGAATTCTACTATTATGGGAGTCAACAATCGACCACTCCTTGTGCTTTACGGCTCCAATATGGGAACCGCAGAGGGGATTGCACGTGACCTTGCTGAAAGGGCTAGCGCACGCGGAATCAGGAGTGAAGTTGCCGCACTTGATGAACGGATTAACAGTTTACCAACAGATGGGGCCGTTTTGATTGTTACTTCCTCCTATAACGGGAAACCGCCAAAAAATGCACGGAAATTTGTCCAATGGTTGGATCAGCTTGAACCAGACAGCCTTAAGGGCGTGCATTATTCAGTTTTTGGCTGCGGAGATCGAAACTGGGCAAATACCTATCAAGATATTCCAAGATTCATAGATGAACAATTAGTGATTAAAGGTGCTACTAGGTTTTCTCATCGTGGTGAGGCTGATGTAAGCATGGACATTGAGAGGCAGCTTGAAGAATGGAAAAAAAGCATGTGGTCTGATGCTATGGAAGCTTTCGGATTAACGCTTGTTGATAAAGATGAGTTAAAACGAAGTATACTTACGATGCATTATGTAAGTCGTACCGATGATTTCTTTGGTGGTCTTCCTAGTAATAATAGAGAGAATGTCAACCGAATCTTGCGCCGGTATAGTTTGAATGGAAATGATCAAGTGATTTTAAGCGGCCAAAGCTCATCCCATCTTCCATTAGATCGTCCTTTAAATCTGTATGAACTGCTAAGTGGAAATGTAGATTTACAGGCTGTGGCAACACGAAGTCAAATACGTGAACTTGCGGATTTAACGGTTTGTCCACCACATAAGCGAGAATTAGAATTATTGTTTGAGGAAGGTAACTACGAAGAACAGGTATTGAGGAACAATATTTCGATGCTTGACCTTCTTGAAAAGTATGAAGCTTGCGAAATGACATTTGAGCGGTATTTGGAGCTTTTACCTCCACTAAAATTGATGGAAGAAATTGTTTATAAATGAAATGATAAAAAAGAAAATAAACTTTCATCACCTGGATATTCTCTCAAAATGATTCGTAAAGCAATTTAAATTTCCAACCAGTACCGCCAGAAAAGTAGATCCCTTTGCTCACTTAATTATTTAAGTGGGCTTTTTGTATTCTATAAGAAGAGGCAGCATTACTGCCTCTTCTTATCCCTTTAAAATAAAGTTGTTCAATAAAAACTCCGAATAAAATTAATAAAATACTTTAAACCTGATTTCTTAAACCGATGAGTTTTTTGTACCATCCATAAATCTCTTGATATGTTAAAATCAACTACTTTCAATTCATGAAGAATGCCGTATTTTAACTCCTTTGCCACAGTTAGTTTTGGAAGTATACTAACGCCTAAATCTGCTTCCACAGCACTTTTAATCGATTGGTAACTACCGAGTTCCATTGCACTTTTGATTTTTTTAAGAACCCCGTATTCTTGAAGGGCATTCTCTACAATTTGCCGAGTTCCTGAATCAACCTCTCTCCAAATCATCTTTTCTTCTGAAAGTTCGTCAATACTTATTTGTCCCTTTTCCGTCCATCGGTGATTGGACGAAGTTACTAAAATCAACTCATCATCCGTAAATTTCTCTGTGATAAATTCCTTATTCTCTACAGCACCTTCAACAAAAGCTATATCAATTTCATAATTTTCCAGCTTTGATAAAATATTAGGAGTGTTCCCGATTGATAAGCTAAATTTTAATTCTGGATAATTTTTACTGAAATGACCAAGGAGACCTGGTAATAAATATTCTCCTATTGTTAAACTAGCTCCAACATTAAGCACTGTTTCTTGGTTAGCCGTTATCTCTTGAATTGCCTCAAATGATCTTTTGGAGTATTCAACTATTTCTTTTGCATAAGGGTAAAGTACTTCCCCAGCCTCGGAAAGGGTTAATTTACCAGCTGTTCTTTCAAATAATTTAGCTCCATAAACTTCCTCTAACTGACGGATTTGTCTAGTTACAGCGGGCTGTGATACGAAGTTCAAACGTGCTGCCTTACTTATACTTCCTACATCCACTACAAGACAAAACATTCTTAAACTTTCTAAATTCATAAATACATATCCCACCTTAGTATAGTATAAGGCTTAAATCACTCTATGCAGTTTTAAATTAACTACACATCTGCAACACAGCGAAAACCAAGGTGTCCTGTAGAGCTATCAGGAGTAAAATGCGTAGTCACTACATGTTTATCTTGAACAGAAGGGTTAGGGGAAAGGAACCTATAAAAAACAAACGACCACCTAAACTGTTCCTCCTCTGTAATATATACCCTAGATTTAACAAACTCGTCAAATTAAGCATTAGTTACTTCATAACTATAAATTAAAAATGGATTAACTTTAACCCTTCTTACCGGTCCCACACCATCAGCTGGTAAGCCTTCTTTTGAATTTGTCCCCATTAAAAATTCCCTACAAGGAATATACATTATATCTTCTTCTTTAAATGGTTTGTTAGTTTCACTTTCATGTAGAAGCTTAAACACGCTTTTTATCTCTTATTGGTTCCTCATGAAAACATCTTTTCAGAGTAATCTTCATTAAAATAACAATCTGTTATATCCTATGCATTTGTTGCATTATCTCTTGATCCTCTTCCGTGTTATCGTAATAAGTAAGGCCAACGATAATAGTTTAAAAATATTAAATTCTTACTAAATATTCATGATTTGGATTTTTAAAACGAAAAGGAGATTACTTATATGAAGGAAGAATGGATGAAGTTATTTCAAATCTTTTGGACCTTTTTTAAGATTGGACCAGTCACCTTCGGTGGAGGGTATGCCATGATCCCGATTATTAAAAAAGAGGTTGTCGATAAAAAGAAATGGGTAAGAACAGAGGAGATTACAGATGTGTTCGCGATTGCGGGATCCATCCCCGGGGCAATTGCGATTAATTCATCTACCTTTGTTGGCTATAAAATAGGTGGTATTAAGGGAGCAATTGCTGCATTGATTGGTGTGTTTTTGCCAACGTTTTTAATTGTTGTTGTTCTCAGTATAATTTTTCTACAGATTCAGAACAACCCTAAAATTGATGCAGCCTTTCAAGCGATTCGTGCAACGATTGTGGCACTTATTGCTTATGCCGGGTACTTAATTGGTAAAACGGCAATAGTTGATAAAACAACTCTACTCATTTCCTTGGGTTCTATGGCTATTTTGTTTTTCTCCCCAATACATCCTGTACTAATAATTTTAACAGGAATGCTTCTTGGTATATCAGTGGTTAAGGTAAAACAATTGTTGGGGAACTCAGATAAACCCAAAAATGAAAAACACACTTCTACTGATGAACTAGAATGGTTTATGGGAGATGGAATTTGACATGATACTAATGGAATTATTTTGGAGGTTTTTATTAATTGGCTTTGTCTCGTTTGGGGGTGGATATGCCATCATGCCTATGATTGAGATGGAGGTCATAAAAAAAGGTTGGATGACAACACAACAGTTTACAGATATAATTGCGATTGCAAGTATGGCACCAGGGCCGATTGCAACCAATAGTGCTATTTTAGTAGGTTGTTGTAATTTGTCGTAATATTTAAATATTCAAACAACTTTTTATAACAATTTATCCCATATATCTACAAAAATACTTCCATTTAAGTTGGGTACCTTGCTACTTCATGTCAAAAGGATAAAACTTCAGACGGAATTCCTCCCTTTTCTTTATTTCGCGATAAATTTATTTATCACTTAAGCATTTGTCTAAATTGTGAGAATTAACATATAATGTAAACAACATAAAAAATTATTTAATATTGTAAATATTCAAAAATTGGCGGTGAAGAAAAGCGATGACCCTTATTCATGTGTTAAACTTTTCAATTCCGATTGCTTTTATTGTGTTCGCTGGGTATTTATTGGACCGCATGTGCAAGCCTGATTCCTCAAATTCAAAAGCTGGGAAAGAGTGAATCCTAATTAGAAGATTCCTCTTTCAATCAGCTTTTTCTTTTTATCTTCCTAATCAAATGTAATGAATTCACTCCATTTAGGGAATGATACTTGCGAAGACGAAAGGAGTGTTACATTTGGCACGTGGAGAACATTTTGAACATAAAAAGAAAAACCACCCTGGGAACTTCCCAAAAGACAGTTTAACGGAAAAACATGCAAAAGAAGCAATTGGTGACGAAGAATTCCTAGTGGTTCGAGAAGCATTTAAAAACCGAGTTGAAAATGAGGATGAGTACCGAGGAGACACTGCTCGTCTGCTGCATGATCAGACAGAATAAAAAGGCGTGAGCACCTCACGCCTTTTTCCTTTTAGATCTGTCCCTTTTCGATCCGTAAATTTCTAATAAAATGTGAAAATTCTATGGACTTAAGCCATTTGGCAGCTTTCTCAATATCCGTTGAAAACACCCTATCTTGCTTAATCGATTCTACCTGTTCGCGGCCTTTATCAAAAAACGCCTTAGTACATGAAGCCATTTTATCAATCCCGCGAATCTCCACCGCCTGCATGGCACAAATTAGTTCGATCGCCAAAACTCTGCGTGCATTTTGGATAATTTGATAAGCATGCCTTGAGGCAATCGTCCCCATACTAACATGGTCCTCTTGATTGGCTGATGAAGGAATAGAATCAACACTCGCTGGATGGGCAAGTGTTTTGTTCTCTGAAACAAGTGCTGCCGCTGCATATTGCATGATCATCGCCCCCGATTGTATACCAGGTTGAGGGCTTAAAAATGCCGGCAAATCATTTAACTGTGGATTAACTAAACGTTCAATTCTTCGTTCCGAAATATTTGCCAGTTCTGCAACGGCAATTTTCATAAAATCCATTGCAAAAGCAATCGGTTGTCCGTGGAAGTTCCCCCCTGAGATGACCTTCTCACCATTATCAAAAATTAACGGATTATCAGTTGCTGCATTCATTTCGATCTCTAGCTTTTCTTTCACATAATCCAAGGCTTGCCACGAGGCACCATGGACCTGTGGAATACAGCGGAGTGAATATGCGTCTTGGACACGTAACTCTCCCTGCTGGGTTGTTAATAAACTATCGCTTAAATAACGGCGGATTCTTGCTGCCGTATCAATTTGCTGTTTATACCCTCTAGCTACATGAACTTCTTCGGCAAATGCATCAATAATTCCGTTTAACCCTTCCATAGTCATGGCAGCGATCAGTTCACTTTCTTCAGCCAGCTGCTCTGCTTCCAGATAACCGATTACTCCCATCGCAGTCATCGCTTGGGTACCATTAATAAGTGCGAGACCTTCTTTTGCTTCCAATGTTAAGGGTAAAATCCCTTCTTGTTGGAGTGCATGAAATGCTTCCATTTGCTTGCCTTTGTAAAAAACCTCTCCCTCCCCAATTAAAACCAATGCGAGATGAGAAAGCGGGGCTAAATCACCACTTGCCCCAAGAGAACCTTGCTGCGGGATGACTGGAATAATATCTTTATTCACTAACTCTAATAATTTTTCAATGACAATCGGCCTGACCCCTGAAAACCCCTTTAGGAGTGCGTTAGCACGGAGTAACACCATTGCTTTTGAAACGATTTCTGGAAAAGGCTCTCCCACCCCGCATGCATGGGAACGAATTAAATTAAGCTGAAGGTCTTGAACATGATTCTTATCAATAAGTACGTCGCTGAATTTCCCAAAACCTGTCGTAATTCCATAAACCACCCTTGATTCTGCAACGATTCTTTCCACTGCTTCACGGCTCTTCTTGACTGCTTCCATACTTTCGGCTGACGCCATGACCTTTTGCTTGCGAAATAAAACATCTTTCATCTGTTCTAAAGTTAAGCTTCCACCTGTTAGGATTATCATATTGTCTCTCTCCTCTACCACTGTAGTATAATAAAGAAAGAGGCTGGATTCCGAATCTAATTGATTTGGAGTCCAGCCTCTTTTATGGTTAACTGATTGAATATTTTCAGATTTCTCATGGGTATCATTCCATTCTTTAACTATCTTAATGATAATTATTGTATGGGATGAAAAGCTTAATTGTCAATTAAATTTTCAGAATTTTAGCACGATAATACTTTAGCACAATAACAAATGAAAGGTGAACAACTCAGATTACAAAATAGCTGGAGTTTCCGTTATACTATATAAAGGTCAAAATGGATGTACCTGAAAGGAGTAATTATGAAATCTCTCGTACTTGCAGAAAAGCCGAGTGTGGCCCGTGAACTCGCACGCGTCCTTGGCTGCAATCAAAAACATAAAAGTTATATGGAAGGAAATCAATACATTGTCACATGGGCATTAGGACACTTAATCGAATTAAAAATGCCAGAACATTATGATCCGAAATATAAAACATGGAATTTGGAGGATCTGCCGATTATTCCCCCAAAAATGGGCTTATTGGTCATGAAACAAACCAACCATCAATTCCGTGCCATTGAGTCGTTAGCAAAGCGGAAAGACATTAATGAATGTATCATTGCAACAGATGCAGGTCGTGAAGGCGAGCTGGTTGCCCGCTGGATTCTTGAAAAGATTCGTTGGAACAAGCCATTAAAGAGGCTATGGATTTCTTCACAAACAGATAAAGCTATTAAAGACGGTTTCAAGCAATTAAAACCAGGTAAACAATTTGAGGACCTCTATCATTCAGCTGTTTGTAGAGCAGAAGCCGACTGGTTAATCGGATTAAATGTAACAAGAGCATTAACCACTAAATATAAAGATCCGCTTTCTGCAGGACGCGTTCAAACCCCTACTCTTGCCCTTGTTTTGGAACGTGAGCAACAGATTCAATCCTTTGTCCCAAAGGAATATTGGACCATTCGTGCCGAAATTGGCCCACTTTCAACGGATTGGGAACGGGACAATGAAAAGCGCATCTTCGATAAGGCAAAAGCCGAAACCATCCAATCGAAAGTAAATGGTAAAAAGGCTGTGCTTGATAAAATTGACCGGAAGAAAAAATCAGAACCACAGCCGCTACCTTACGATTTAACCGAATTACAGCGTGATGCCAATAAGCGTTTTGGTTTTTCGGCGAAAAAGACCTCATCCGTCTTACAACGTCTTTATGAACAATACAAATTGGTTACTTATCCTAGAACCGATTCCCGCTATTTAACAACAGATATGATAAACACAATGACAGACCGCCTCCATGCAATGGCATCCGGTTATAAGGAGGAAGTCCGTCCTCTTCTTGCCACCAAGGGAACGGTGCTCGCCAAACGCGTTTTTAACAATGAAAAGGTAACGGATCACCACGCAATTATCCCAACAGAACAACGGCTTAATCTTAGTGAACTTGATTCAGATGAAAGAAAACTCTACGACATCATTGCCAGACGCTTCTTAGCATTGTTTTTACCGGCTTATGAATATGAAACCATTCAGGCAACATTTAAGGTCGAAGGCGAAACCTTTACCACCAAAGAAACGAATGTTATCGACTTGGGCTTCAAAAAAGTGTTAGGAAAAGAAGAAATAGAGAAATTGACCACTGGACTGCAAAAATTATCCCAGGGTCAGTCCTTTACGGTAAAAAGCAGTTCAATTAATCAAAAATGGACTGAGCCGCCGCAGCGCTATTCTGAAGCTGATGTCCTGTCGCAAATGGAGAAATTCGGTCTAGGCACCCCGGCAACAAGAGCAGAAATTATTGAAAGATTGGTGGAAACAGAAGTTGTGGAACGACAAAGTGGACGCTTCCACCCAACAAAAAAAGGCAAGCAACTCATTGACCTTGTCAATGATGAATTAAAGTCACCGGAATTAACGGCCAAATGGGAGCAAGAACTTGAAAAAATCTCTAAAGGGAAGGCTGATCCCAAAGTCTTTTTACAAAGGATTCGCCGCCAAACGGAACAATTGGTATCTGAAATTAAAAAAAGCGAAAAATCCTATCGGGCACACAATTTGACTGGCTCGAGATGTCCTGAATGTAACGAGTTCCTAAAAGAAAGGAATACAAAGGAAGGTAAAATTCTCGTTTGCTCGAGCCCTGAGTGTTCATTTCGGAAACGAAAGGATCCAAAGCTTTCAAACCGCCGCTGCCCACAGTGCCATAAGAAAATGGAAATTCACAATGGAAAGGCGGGCATGTATTTCCAATGCCGCCGTTGTAATGTCGTTGAAAAAGCAGAAGACAAGAAAAAAGCAGTCAATAAAAAAGAAGCACAAAAGCTCGTACAGAAATACACACCAAAAGAAGATTTCGGAACTAGTTTGGGAGACTTACTGAAACAAGCCTTAAAAAATCAGGATTAATCATTAATGGTAAGCGCTCAAAGAAGTGCTTACCATTAATATTGTAAGTTTTTCAATTCAAAAAAGTATGATTGTTAGATCAAAAATGTAGAAACGAGGACATAGTATGAGGATTAGGGATTGGGATCCTAATTTAAAGGTCCGCTTATTTAGCGAAGCGATGATGAACATCACGTTTTGGATGTTTTTTCCGTTCTTAACGATATATTTTTCAGAAGCATTCGGTAAAAGTAAAGCAGGATTATTATTAGTTTTTTCACAGGTTTTCTCTGTTCTAGCAAACCTTATGGGCGGTTACTGTGCGGACCGGTTCGGGCGAAAACGGATGATGGTTCTGTCTGCTATCGGACAAGGAATTTCGTTTATCGCATTTGGCTTCGCCAGTTCACCGTGGTTTCAATCCCCATGGCTGGGGTTTGTCGCTTTTGCAGTAGCCGGTGTTTTCGGTTCCTTTTATTGGCCTGCGAGCCAAGCGATGGTAGCGGATGTCGTCGATGAAAAAGATAGAAGTAATGTGTTTGCTATATTTTACACTTCTATTAATATTGCGGTTGTAATTGGCCCTATTCTAGGTGCGATTTTTTATGTTCATTACCGTTTCCAACTCTTACTTGCCGCAGGGTTAATTTGTATTGCCTTGGGACTTATTCTTGCCAAATGGACTCGAGAAACGGTGCCGGTTAAACATAACGATTTGTCGCCTGACGGGAAATGGTATTACTTTTTAAAAAATCAACTAAGTGATTATTCTCTAATTCTTAAAGATAAAACCTTCTTGTTATTTATTCTTGCAGGTGTTTTAGCTGGCCAGACATTCATGCAATTGGATTTGTTGATTCCCGTTTATATTAAGGATGTCTACCACGAGCAAAGTCTTTTTTCACTAGGGAACTGGTCGTTTTCGGTCAATGGTGAGCAGGCCTTTGGTTTGGTGCTTGCGGAAAATGGGTTCCTAGTCGCCCTGCTGACCGTAATCGTCACAAAGTGGATGAGTAAATATTATGAAAGAAATGTATTTGTTCTCTCGTCCGTTGTTTACGCGGTTTCGATGGTTCTTTTTAGTCAAACCACATGGATTTGGGGTTTAATGATTGCCATGGCTGTTTTCACCTTTGCTGAATTAATGGGGGCTGGTCTCCAGCAAAGCTTTGTATCGAGACTTGCTCCTGATCATATGCGAGGGCAATATTTTGCTGCAGCAAGCCTGCGGTTTACCATTAGCCGTACGATTGCACCACTAGCGATTCCAATGACGGTATTGATCGGGTATAGTTGGACGTTTTTCGTGTTAGTTATTCTTGCCCTGTTAAGTGCAGGGATGTATTGGGTCATGTTTTATTCCTTTGAAAAGCAAAAGATTGGATCGCAGATGTAAAAAAGGGTGTCAATAATTCCACAGCATTTGTACTAAATTGTTCACATTTGCCTGGATAGTATTTATAATTAACTTATAAAAGTTATTAATAATATAAGGGCGGTGGAAACAATGGAATTATCTCAGTTCATGTCTCCAACATCATTGTCAGGTATTATAACATTCCTAGTAATATTTTCAGCAGGTGTTTATTTTAATATAAAAGTATACGGCAGCAAGATGCAGTAAAGATGAAAATCTTTACTGTTTTTTTAGCATTTATTTGCTACATGGATACTAGTTTCTTTTTCCAATTAATAACGCTACAATAAAGGAAGATTCTGAAAAAGGAGACATACATATGAGTGAATTTCAAAAAAACCTGGAAAAGTATGCTGAACTAGCTGTTAAGGTTGGCGTAAATATCCAAAAAGGTCAAACCCTAGTCGTTAATGCCACCTTAGATGCGGCGGAGTTTATTCGTCTGATTGTTAAAAAGGCATACGAAACTGGTGCCCAAAATGTCATCGTTAATTGGAACGACGATACCGTTACAAAAACAAAATATGACCTAGCCCCAGATGAAGCTTTCCTTGAGTACCCAGTATGGCGTGCTAAAGAAATGGAAGATCTAGCAGCCAATGGTGCAGCTTTTATGTCGGTGATTTCCACGAGCCCTGATTTATTAAAAGGTGTGAATCCAGAACGGATTTCTAACTTCAACAAGGCTGCAGGAACAGCATTGTCAAATTATCGTAAGGCTGTACAATCTGATAAAGTGAGCTGGACGGTTGTCGCAGCAGCGTCACCTGCATGGGCAGCAAAAGTATTCCCTGATGAGCCTGTTGAAAATCAAGTAAATAAGCTTTGGGATGCGATTTTTAAAGCAGTACGTGCAGACGTCGAAAATCCAGTAGATGCTTGGAAGAAACATGACGAAACCCTTCATGAAAAAGTTCACTATTTAAACGAAAAAAGATATCAAAAGCTTCATTACAAAGCCCCAGGTACAGACTTAACGATTGAGCTTCCTGAAAAACACATCTGGGTGGGCGCAGGCAGTGTCAATGAGAATGGCTTCGAGTTTATGGCAAACATGCCAACAGAAGAAGTGTTCACTGTTCCTTATCGAACAGGTGTAAATGGGACAGTTGCTAGCACAAAACCTTTAAGTTACGGTGGAAATATTATTGACCGCTTTTCGATTACATTTGAAAATGGAAAAATTGTTGGGGTGAAAGCAGAAGAAGGCGAAGAAATACTTAAGCGTCTTGTTGATACTGACGAGGGATCCCATTATCTGGGCGAAGTTGCCCTTGTACCTTATAACTCGCCAATTTCCCAATCAAATATTCTTTTCTTTAATACATTATTTGATGAGAATGCCTCAAACCATTTGGCAATCGGCAGTGCCTATGCTTTCTGTGTTGAAGGCGGGAAGAAAATGTCTTCTGAAGAATTGAAAGAGCATGGCTTGAATGAAAGTATCACTCATGTGGACTTTATGATTGGTTCCACTGAAATGGACATCGATGGAATCACCGCCGAAGGAAAATCAGAACCAGTATTTAGAAGCGGAAATTGGGCTTTCTAATATCAGAACAAAAGAGCAGGATTACCTGCTCTTTTTCCTATGGTGAATAAATAATGGCTCCATCCTTTTCTTTTGCAATTTTATCATGCATTTTATTTAGTTGATCTAAGGGATCTTCAGGTACGACTTTTCCTACTATCTCAATAAGGTTGAGTGAATGGAATATGCTCTCTTCCAAACTTTGAAGTTCTTTTGTCAGCAGTGTGTCACCTAGGCAAACAGAGTGCAATGTTTTTCCCTTTTCAATGGCTTCATCAATTAATGCCAAGGCGAGTTCCTTATGAATGACTCCCTTTTCATCCTCCAGTTGCTCACAAACTGATTTTAAAATCTGTTCTACCTTCTCCGAAGCCTCACTGACGCCAGGTTCAAGCTGCTTTGTAACAGGCTCCAGTGGCTTCAATACAGGTTCAAGTGGTTTTGTGACAGGTTTCAGCGGTTTCAAAACGGGCTCGAGTGGTTTTGTGACAGGTTCCAACGGTTTTAAGATAGGCTTAATAGTTTCTTCTACTGGATTCAACGGTTTTGTTATCGGTTTCAATGGTTTGGTCACCACTTCCACCACATCTTGAACCGGTTTAGTGATTTTTCCAATCTGTTCAGGTGATTCACCTGCTTTAGAATAATCATCACATGTAAGAGGCAAATGTCCACTCCTAATTTTTCCTAACTCTTGTTCCAATTGATTAAGAGGAAGCGAGCCTAAATCTTGAATCATTTTCAACTTCCCTAGCTTGGGTGCAGTTGATTGCCCTGCAACCGTATTAAGAACAAGTTGCTTAATAATACTATCTTCGGATTCCATATAATGAGCAACCATGACCACCTGCTCCATCCCAAGTTCTGGAATAGTTTCTGCTGCCTTTAGGCAAGCCCCTTTAAAAGCTAGAGCCGATGTATCTACAATCATATTCTTTACGATAACAGGCCCATTAGCTTTTAAATTAATGCTTATTTGACCTCTTGGTGAATTCACCTGCTTGGTTAATTTCATTCCATAAATAATGGCTGATTTATAATGAATTCGCAGCATTAGTTTACTATTATTTGTAGAGGTTTCTTGTTGAATAATGTTTGCTGTCATACCCGAACCGACAACTCGGTCTGCTTCAATGACAAAACCATCTGTTTTTGGATCTTCCGCCTTGGCTGCTCCACCACTAGTGAAAATGGTTAATCCTAGTAAGGGAAGACATAAGCTTAACAAGACCACCTTGCTTTTCAACCACATTGTTTGCTCTCCTTTAGAAAGTGTGGGCTGCTTTTTCTCTATCAATTGGAGGTGAAACTTTAACTTTCACAGGTGCAAGCCGCCATGCCATCAGTAATGCTCCACCGATGATTCCAAATAGCGTGCCGAAAAGGAACCCTCCTAATGCTCCGATAACAGATAATATTGATAGAAAGATAGTGAAGATGCCAAGGATTTTCGACGCATTTGGAAAAAACAATGCCACAATTCCAATTAACGTAAGCACTCCGCCAAATAATAAACCAATGATGGCAATCGATCCTGGCAGGAATGTACTTAAATAAAGGTTTAATGGTACCCATAAAATCATGAGTCCACTGATGATTGTCATCAATGAACCCCCAAAGGGCCGGCTTTTCCGCCATTTAGTAAAGCTCATCTCATTCCCTCCTTACTTATTTTTTATTAATCTTTTCAACTGTTAGTCGCATTCCGTTCATATTAATCGTTTTCTGAAAAAGATAGTGTGTTTTAAGTTTGGCATGTTCTAAGGTAATTTTTGATGAGGTTTGTCGGAATTGTTTTTGCCAATCATCGCTATGATTTTCTTTAAGGGCTAAGTTTGTAAATTTTGCATCTGCTTCAATCAGACCTGCATCGTGTTGCAGTCCAGTAATCTGCACGGGTTTAGAGGCCGTAATCTTAACACGAATCCACTCCCCGCCGACCTTGAAATCCTTATATAATTGCAAATGATCAATCGTCAAGTTATCTATTAAATTAGTCCCTTGTGGCGCCGAGTCTTCACTGCTGGTTTCACCCATTTTTGGATAAAAGGTATAACCGTTCCCCTCCAATTTGTCAAACTCGACATAAAAGTCACCCACACCCGCAATTGGAACAGCATAGGCTACCCCTGAAATCCCAAATGAAACTAATAACAGCGCTAACACCAAAATTCCAGAACCTAAAGCTGACCAGAAAACTTTTTTACTTGTCATACCCTCAACAGGCTGAATTGAACTTTCCATACGCTCCTCCTCATATTTTCTGAATTTTTAAACATTACTCTTTTTTATACCTTACTACTGTTATTTCACGGCCACAATCACGTCATCTATCGTAAAAATACGAGAACCCCGTCAAATGTCGGGTGGAGGAGTACTACTACGGACATATTGAAAAATATTCCACCGAACGATATAAAAACAAATATAGGTGTGGTGGAAGGAACATGGAGCACAAAGTGGATCAGCTTTTACAAAGGGGACTTTCGATTATTTTTCAACTTAGTAAGCCATTTATGAAAGAATGGAAGGAAGTTCTGGCGACGTTAAAATACCGAAAAGACAGTTTAGTCGATGAATTTAATGTTATAATCCAGATTGCTTTTCAACAGGTGTTTCTCGATAAAATCCCTAGTGTCGACTCCTTCATCCTTTCCCTTCTTACGGAATGGCAAAATCGTTTCGCCTCAAAATATGATGAAAACGAGTCAATCTACTTATTAACGACGATTGAAAATATGTTTCATAAGCTATTAACGGAACGTAAATCTTCTACATTTCTGGATCATCAGGCTGTCCAATCCGTTTTTTTGAGAATACTAGACCAAACGTTATTAGCACGGGATCTAGAGGATCGGAATGAGAAGTGGGTAAAAAATATTATTTCAACTAACATTATTCAAATGGAATGGATCGCTGTCATAAACAAGCAAGAAGAGTATCAGGTTGAAAGTGTTGTCTGTTCCGAGCAAAATCAAGTGGATAGCCATTTAATCGATATGTCCACGAGTTTAAAGGCAAGTCAAATCGACCACTTATCAATGGCTATCGCTAGACTTTTAGGAACAAACAGAGATGGGGATACTATTCTCCGAATTCCTTGTTTGAACGACACTTTGTTAATCGGCTTGCAAAATAGTAGTGTCGCAGTCACCGATCACGAAATCGAATTTATTAGAGGGATGTATTTGCGCCAGCTAAAACTACGTCATCTAGAAAGTAAGTTGGAATGGAAGGATGCCTCTCTTCTCTTCTTACAGCACTTATTACGTGCACGGGGGGCGGATAAGGCTGTTAAGGCCATTTCGGAAGGGTTAGTCGAGTATATGCCCTTTAATCGCTGCGCCCTTTTTATGTATAACCACTACGAGGGGAAAGGAATCGGAGTTTCAGGCTATAATGTAAGCAATCCGTCTGTTCAGCAGATTAAGGAGGAAATATTCAAACTCCCCTTAATAAAGAAATATTTCCATTCTTTAAACCATTCTCAGCCCCTGTATTTTGCAAATGCTGCCCAGGTGTTACCGAAAAAATACGTCCATGAATATAAGTTAAAATCCCTAGTGGTCTTACCTATATTTGTGCCAACCAAAAGTACGCTAATTGGGATTGCCCTATTGGACCAAGGGGAAGATTCTCAATTTGACGTTTCTATTCAAACGTTAACTACTTTAATAAAATTTGGGCATTACGCCGGGGAATTGCTTTTTTCCATTAGAGACGAGGCCCTTCAACAATTCGGAAACGCCAATGGCGTCTTAACACAGCGCGAGAAAGAGGTATTAAAGCTAATCGCCGACGGGGCAACCATTAATGAAGCAGCAACCACGCTTCATCTTAGCAGTTATACAGTTCGAGATTATATCTCAATCATCATTCAAAAATTAGCTGCAAAAAACCGAACAGATGCAGCCGTAAAAGCGATAAAAATGAATTTAATTTCATAATCCGTTAGTTGCCAATCATTGTCCGAATGACGGGATTTTTCGGACAGGTCGGGCAGGAAATTGCTATTAAAGATGATTAAGAGGTACAATATAAAATTAAGATAACAGGTTTGTAGGAGGATTTTTTATGTGGAATGAATTTAAACAGTTTGCCATGAAAGGGAACGTCATAGATTTAGCAGTCGGTGTGATTATAGGTGCAGCATTTGGAAAAATAGTTTCATCTCTTGTCGCCGATATAATCATGCCCTTAGTGGGGGTAATCATTGGAGGCGTTGATTTTAATTTTTCTAATCTTGCCTATGGAAATTTAGCCTATGGTAAATTTATTCAAACGGTAGTCGATTTCTTAATTATTTCATTTTCAATTTTCCTATTTATAAAGTTTCTCAACCGTTTTAAGAAGCAAGAAGAACCAGCCCCAGTTGTTGCTAAGGTAGATCGTTCAGAGGAATTATTAGCAGAAATTCGCGATTTATTAAAAGAAGATAAAAATTTTTTTAGAAAAAATGAAACATCTTGACCAATTAATCGTATATCTTTAGTAACAAATAATTTTTGAGGTGAAAAATTTGTATACTCAAACATCTACTGAATTTTTGCCATCCGTAATACGAACATTTGCCCTTTCGCTTGCGATTGCTTTCTTGGGCACAATGGCAGGTGTATTTGTACCCGATAGTCTATTTATGCCGCTCGCGATTCTAGAATTTGTAATGCTCATGATCGCATTCTTTTTCAGACGTAAAAAGGCTATTTCTTATTCATTTCTATATATCTTTACTTTTATCTCAGGAATTACCCTATTCCCAATAGTAGCCTATTACACAGCTGCTGCAGGGGCAAACGTTGTTGTCATGGCCTTTGCAAGTACAACAGTTGTTTTTACGGGTGTGGCTATTTATGCGACGAAATCAAAATCAAACTTTTCCTTTTTAGGTGGATTCCTGTTAGCTGCTTTGCTAGCCTTAATAGCAATTTCTATTTATAATATCTTCTTTCCATTAGGATCGACGGCGATGCTTGCTTTCTCTATAATTGGAGTGATTGTATTTAGTGGTTATGTTCTTTTTGACTTCAGCCGAATGAAGCATTACGGAGTTAGAGCAGAAGAAGTACCATTAATGGCATTAAACTTATATTTGAATTTTATTAACCTATTTGTTAGCATCCTTCGTATTTTCGGAATTCTATCAAGTAAAGACTAACTAGTAACGTGTTCGACCTAGACCATATAAGTAAGGAGCTTGGAATCCCAAGCTCCTTTTCCTTTAACTATTATTTATTGGCTCTGTTAAACTTGC
>NZ_JBALOS010000105.1:0-35907 GCF_036962765.1 Neobacillus drentensis | reverse complement strand
TTTAACATAGCCTATTTATTAAAGTGAACCCGCGTTGGATCACCTGATTAACTGATTTTCCCCAGTTTTTGTTTCGTAACATTTCAGAAATGATTTTGACGTTCGGATGACTGTTATTATGCAACTTATAGATTTCAAGTATTTCCAATCTCAGTAACCACTCATTGGGATATTTCCTATCTAGTCCCGCGATTACCTTCTCCAATCTGGTCCAGCACTGTTCATTCCACTCCGTGCCCTCACGTAAACTGCGGATTTCAGCATATAGCCTTTCTAATTCATTCAGTTGAACATCTGATTCCTCCATACTGTCTGTTTCCTTTATTATTGGCCATTCAAAAAAAGCATCTGGATCAGCAGCGCCTGCAAACACAGACGTAATTCCTTCCCCGACTGCCATATCATACGCCCCCCATGATGGATCAAACAGGACTTGCCCCTTATAGGTTACATGGCAATCCTTAAAAGAGAGTAAAATGGGCTTATCTGCCGACAACATAATTGTCTTCACAACCCCCTTTACATTGACACCGCTTTCAAATTTCAATATTGCTTTGCTGCCTTCCATAATGCCTAAATCCTTTAATTGATCAGGAGAGCAATTCTCTAACGCTATCTTCCCTTTAAGACTGCCTATTGGTGTCCCGAATCCTTTACGATGTGTATCTTTGCCATGATTCACTAATTGCTTCTGATCCAGAGAAAGGGCGGTCGGCCCTTTGGTTCTAATATAAACAGCTTCTCCCTTCTCATTCTTTAATATTGTTGCCAATGTCCCCGTCACTTGCAATCCAGACGAGAAGACAAACGTTGCAAGATTATCAGATTTCAAGGCTTTTTCAAGACTTTCCGTGCCGCCCTTCTTAAAGGCCATCGTAGCAGCAAATTGATCTATGGCAGCCGCTAATTCATCAAAATCTTTACATACAAATAATTGCGGCTGCGGCTTGGTGACATCATATGGTGTTTTGATACATTCTTCGACTGAAAATGGAATCTTTATAACATCATCGGCTAAGCAGCTTTGACTCTCACCTACTGATGAAAGCAAACCTGCCCCATAAATCTTCGGATTGTTGATATCGCCAATCAAGCCATATTCCACTGTCCACCAAAAAAGCCTTGAAACCATATCGGATTCCGACAACCCTTTCACCTTCTTTCTAGCTTCAGCGACAAGTATTTCTGCCTCTTTAACCTGTTCAGGGGTTGAGTTGGGATCTTCTGCAACAATGGTTAGGTGGCGAACGGCTTTAAATACCTCCAATTTTTCTTTACTGGAAAGAGCTTTCGCTCCCATCTCGCCAATTTTCCTTACAAAATCCCGATAAGATTTATCTAATAAAATGGGTGCGTGTCCGGCTGCTTCATGAATCATATCCGGAGCAGGGGTATAGGCAATGTTTTGGATGTTTCTGATTTCTGTTGCAATCGGCAAAATACCATGTGCCAGAAAGCCATAAAATACGGAACCAGGAATTAACCCATCAATCGTAACGGCTCCCCAGCCAACTTTTGCAAGACTTTCATTCATGTCATCTACCTTCGGAATGGATTCCGTTTTAATACCTGAATCACGCAGACCGTTTACATAGGCGGGATGGGCGATATCTTTTAAAAAGTAATGATTTTGCTTCATGACGAATCGCCACACGGCGTGGTCAATGGCTGTATATCGATGGTAAAACTGCTTTGAAATATATGGCTGTAAGTGCGCCTGGTCTCTTCTTGCTCCATTTCCAGTCATCGTTAACATTCTCCTTCTCAAAGAATATTTTTTACTGGTATCATCATGCGAGTGACTGCATTTTTGGTCGGAGTCTTTCCTTTGCCCTTCTCATCCTTGTTTTTACTGTAGACATTGGAAGATTACTTTTCTTCGCAATTTCGACGAGAGAGAAATCTTGATAGTAATATAGATAGATAGGATATCTGTAGATTTCCGGTAATAGGTTCACCTTTTCAGCCATTTGTTCAGCAGAAAATTTATGTAAAACTTCCTCTTCGGGGATTATAGATGGTTCAAATGAGGCTGAATAGGAATAAACCTCTTCCCTCCAAAATTGCTTTGACTTTTTTTCTTTCCGCCAATAATCACGACATTTATTGATCGCAATCGTAAAAAACCATCCTTTATTTTTGGATTGCTCCTTAATTGAAGGATATGCTAAATAGGCGGAGAGTAATACCTCCTGATAGATGTCCTCTGCAAGTTCTTTATGCTTCACTAACGATAAAATATATTGATAAATTGCTCTTCCGTATTCCATAACTACTTCTTCAAATGACGGGGTACGTCCATTATTCATTTTCCAAGTCCTCCAAGTCGAAAAATAACTTTTCATAATAATAGACGGAATGGACTTATTAACCCCTACAGTTGAGAAGTAATTTTCTTTTAAATTATCACTCAGTAGTATTTTGAATGTATGCCCTCATAAAAAATCTTAACCCGATTTTCCTAGAAATCGTTATATAATGCATAAGGGCTAGCAAAACGGCGCCTGTATTCATTCCAATAATAACCCCGTTCATCCTCCATTCTGGTCGAGAACCAAGCAACAAGATTAACGCATAGGAAATAATAATTGACCAGGTGATATGGAAAAAAGCATCTTTGA
Source organism: Neobacillus drentensis (assembly GCF_036962765.1). Taxonomy (GTDB): domain Bacteria; phylum Bacillota; class Bacilli; order Bacillales; family Cytobacillaceae; genus Neobacillus; species Neobacillus drentensis_C. The sequence continues at coordinate 33,286 of NZ_JBALOS010000105.1, read as the reverse complement.
TCATATTTAGACCAATCAAAAAGGCCTGCATCGGCATGATGAAAAAATGAAATAGGAAAAACGGCCAGAGCATTTGTAAAAATACGGCTGATGTCTCCGATTTAAAGAAGAGTGAAGTCAGTTCTGGGGCAAAGAAATAGAAGAACGTTACAGCTATCACACCATAAACTATGGTTAATTTCATTACCTGCTGCAGCATTTTTTGCAGGCTGGGATAATCCTTCTGCGAATGTGCTTTGGATACAGCAGGAATGAGCACGACCATTAGGGAATGCGCAATAAATGCAGGGAAAAAGCCAATAGACATCGCCACTCCCATCAGCATTCCAAATTGTTCAGTCGCGATTCTCTCTGCCATCCCAGAGTGAACTAAAGCACCCTTTATGATAAATGGTTGAATGGCACTGGTAAAGGCTGAAAACAAGCGCATCCCAGTAGTAGGGATCGAAACAGCCATTAAATTTTTCCTAACAACCTTGCGATTCATATTAGAAAAAGGGTGCCTTTTTAATTGTTGGAATTGAATGATGAACATATATACTAAATACACGAATACAATAATCTCGCTTCCAATTAAGGTACACAAGGCTATTAACAATGACTGTTCACCGTTGAAGGTGAAAAAGCGGAACAAGAAAAACAACCCGGCTAGCTGAATGATTTTCCTAAGGAAATTAGAGATGGCGATTTTCCCCATATGCTGCATCCCCATAAAATAGCCCCTGGCAACCGAAGTGAACGAAATGACGGGAATAAGTATCATGACAACCCAGCGTACATAAGGATGATACGCATTGAACACTGGAATGAAAGGCAGAATGACTGTTGCTAATAAAAACAAACAACTTGTGAAAATAATGGTAATCGTAATGGCGTGATAGAGGATATTTCGATGGTAGCGCTCCTCTTTTTCAGCAATAAATTTTGAAATCGAAACGGGCAGCTCAAAACTTGATAGCAAAACAATAAAAAAAATCGAAGGCAGGATGGACATATAAAGTCCTAAACCATGCGTTCCTAACTCTCTTGCTAGAATCATATTTACCAAGAATTCGATGCCTTCTCCCAATAATGCAGACGCTGTTAAAAAGAATATTCCCTTATAGTAAATAGCCAAATTTTTCTCCTCCATACTAGTCTCACTTTTATAAACTTATGAGACAAGTTCTTTGATTAGTAGGAAAAAATTTTTAGGTAAACGAAAAAAGGGCACGAGGCCCTTTTAAACGCTGGTGATGACTGTTCTTTTAAATTTAACAAAGCCCAAAATAGAAAAAAGACTTTCCGTTTTTTAGGAAAGCCTTCTGAATTTATTTAATTAAAGAATGCTTAAAAGCATAAATGACTGCTTGCGTTCGGTCTTGAACGTTAAGCTTGCTCAAAATATTGCTGACGTGGGTTTTGACGGTTTTGAGGGCAATAAATAACTCATCCGCAATGTCTTGATTGGTTTTGCCTTCGGCCATTAATAATAATATTTCGACTTCACGAGAAGTGAGATCTTCATGTGGCAGGTGCGTATTTTTTTGACGCATTTTCACCATCATTTTTCCGGTTACTTCCGGTTCAAGGACCGATTGTCCATGATATGTAGCGCGGACGGCATTGGCAATTTCACCTGCTTTAGAGGTCTTCAGCATATAGCTGGTAGCACCTGCCTCAAGTGCTGGATAGACCTTTTCATCATCCAAGAAGCTTGTGACGATAATGATTTTTGCTTCAGGCCATTGTTCAATGATTTGACGTGTGGCTTCAATTCCATCCATTTCCTTCATAACTAAATCCATTAAAATAATATCAGGGCGAAGTTCGAGGGCAAGTTCCACCCCTTTTTTTCCATCATCTGCTTCTCCAACCACCTCAATATCTGGCTGCGCTGATAAATAAGAAGAAACCCCGATTCTCACCATTTCATGATCATCAACAAATACTACTCTAATCATTGGCACCATCTCCATTAACCATCACCGGAACCTTTACTTCCAGCCTTGTTCCTTGATTTTTTACACTAACCACTTTTAACGTACCGCCCACTTCAACCGCACGCTCATGCATATTTTGCATTCCATAGGAGCCTGCCTTCATCTCGTTTACATCAAAACCAATTCCATCATCCACAATCAGTAAGATGACTAAATCATCTCGTTTAACCATCAGAACTTCGAGCTTGTTGGCTTTCGAATGTCTTAACGTATTCGATATAGACTCTTGTAGAATACGGAAAAGATGATCCTCTACTCCTTTATCTAGAGGAAACGCCTCGGTCTTCCATTTTATATCCATTTCAACCTTTTGTTGTAATTCGATTAACAGCTCTTCAATTCCTTCTTGGAGTGTTTTATTTTTCAACGCAACAGGCCGCAAATGTAGAAGAAGAGCCCGCATTTCTAATTGTGATTGGTGAATCATTTCTTCTACTAATTTCAATTGTTTCGCTTCGCGCTCATTTTCTATTGGTGATTGATGTTTCGTTTCGTTGATGGCTGACATCATCATCGAAGCAGCAAATAATTGCTGACTGACCGAATCATGAAGTTCACGGGCCAGACGGTTTCGTTCTTGTTCAATTATTTCTTGAATTCTTTCTTCAATGTCTTCCACCTTTTCAGTGGCTAAGCGCTGGGAAAGCTTTGCCTGTTCAGACATCTGTTTCCCGATTTTCTCAATTCGGCTCGCAATGAGCTGCATTTCCGAGATGACAGGTTTCTCCTTTACTTCTATTTGTTTTCCTTCCTCTAATAAATGCAATGAGTGTTCAACCGATAGGAATTGTCTTCTCCAATACATTCCAGAGAACGCACCTAAAAGAATTCCTACTGCAATACTAAATGCCGGAATAAAGACTACAAATGGTATATTCATGAATTGTTTATTCCACAATTCGGCCCAACTGCCAAGTGGGAAAACGAAGATAAAAATGGCACCAACGATAATCGCAATGAAAAAGGAAAAGCCGACACTCCAGAAAATCTGACGCTGGGTTGTGCTCATATCCGGCTCACCTCTATATTTCCGACAACAAGCGAGGTAAATATTTTTACTTTGTGCTCGGCTGTCTCGTATCCAGGTGTTTTTAAGTGTACTACTCGATTGAAAAGTTTCGAGTCATGATGCTCGAAAACAGTTGTGGAACCGACAATGCAAGAATGATGAAGACTTATTTCAATATCATAAGGAACGAGAATTTGAATATTCCCGATTAGATTTCGAATAAAGATAACTGTTTCCCCTTTAGGCAACATCGTAAAACTAAGGTCAATGATTGTATCACCAATTCCAGCCTGAATGTTTACATCATTCCATTTATAGGCACCCACAGGAGTCTTTTGTTGACCAAGGACAATATTTTCAAATAGTGGTTCTGTTTTAATCAGTGTTTCTTGTTGAGAGGTTTCTTCCGCTTTATTGATTTCAGGTAAAATCTTCTTAGGATGCTTTTTTGTATTAATAAATTGAATAAAAAAGTGCAGTAAGACAGCGAGCAACAAGAACTTAAACGTCATCATGTGCGCAATACTCAGGACAAAAAAGATAATTCCACCGATAAAAAGAATTTTCCCCAACTTTTTCCCAGCACGCTTCCGGCCGAGAAAAATCATACCACCAGAAATGATAAGGGAAAAAATAAGCCCACTGTTAAAAAATAATATTTCCATGACTAGAATAATTGCACCGATCATGAACATCCAGCCTATATAATCATTTTTCGTATTTTTAAACATGGCCCACCCTCCCTTATTAAAAGTCTGGCTCATTCGAATATTTTTATTTATGTACAAAAGGCGCAGAATGTCTACGCCTTTTGTATACTAACTTAAGCATTAATCCCTGAGGAATAAGCAATACTTGCTTTGAAAGAGATTCTGCTTTTCTAATATAGTCTACCATATTTGTTATTAAATGGACTTGCTTTCTTCTAATTTCATTTCTTTTTCTAACTGTGAGATCCGAGCGTCAATCGTATTACGATAAAATGAACTATTCACTTGATGCTCTAAACGGTCAAGGTAGTTTTCAATTTCTTTAAACTTCGAGTAGGATTTGTCAGAATAAGATTGAGAATCGAGAACCTGGTTGATCTGGTGGTTCGCTCGTGTTACATTTTCACGGCCCATTAATTCCATCCTGCGCAAATGCATATCTTTAACTTTGTGCTTCATTTCCTCATATTTTCTTTCTAGGTCTGCTAGTTGACCTTTTACTTGTTCAAGTGATCCACTTAAGCGGACCGCACGATCGGAATATTGCTGATGTTCTGTAGCAGCAAACTGATAAAGCTCTGTTTCGCTGGCATTAGAAGCAATTTCAGCTTGATACTTTCTTTTTTCGGCTAATTGGGCAGCTTGCTGATATTCTCTCGTAAATTCATCTTTCAGTGTGTACTGACGTTCCAATAGCTTTCTAACTTTCTCTGTTTCTTGCTCACACTGACGAAGATATTGATTTAATAAAGCAATTGGATTTTGTTTATCTTTTTGATCAAGTGCCTCGTGTAAATCTGCTGTAATCGTGTTTTTTATTCTTGTAAATAAGTTTGTCATGGTTATTCTCTCCTTTTTATCTTGGTTTTGTTTATCAAAAGTGGCGATTTTATAAATCAACATTCAGCTTTAACAGATCCTACTAATTTTTCAATTCATTCCATTGTTTTTCAAAGTTGACAAATGGGTCTGATTCTTCTGTTGTGGCCGTGTACTTTTTATCGTTCCATTTTTTATAAACGAGGTACAGTACATAGACAGCAGCTACTCCAATGATAGCTGGGGCATTATGAATGGAAGCCATGAGGACGATGAAACCGATAATCCCAATCCCAATTTTTCCACCTGTAGATTTAGCCTTTAAGAACTGTTTGAATATGAAGTATAGGAGTACTAGGCTAACGAGTAACCCCACCATTGGACCAATCGTTGAAAGCAAAATCATCGCTGCAATTGCACCTGCTAACAATAAACCAAATTTTTTCATTTTGTTTTTCTCCTTTCTTTATCTTGATATCATCTTACCTCTTTTCTTTGTTCGTCATAATTGCGCCTTAGCTTGATTTTGATATCGGTCTTAAGACGTAGAAAGGGTCAGCCCCTAAGCGAATGCTTAAGTAACTGACCCTTTTTGTTTCTTTATTTAGAGATAAACATCTGGACCCAATAGTGTCGTTGGGAACCTCCTTGTGCGTAACCAACCCCAATATAGGTAGATCTCGTGCTTAATATATTGGCCCTGTGCCCCGAACTATTCATCCAAGCTTGAACGACGGATGCCGGCGTAGTTTGCCCTGCTGCAATGTTTTCAGCTGCTGAACGATAGGAAATCCCAAAGCTTTTCATCATTGCAAACGGACTGCCATAGGTTGGACTGGTATGACTGAAATAGTTTTTATCTCTCATATCATTGGCTTTATAACGAGCAACCCTTGACAATTCCCAATCTGGAGTTAATGCCTTCAATCCATTCTTCGCACGCTCCTGGTTGGTTAACTGGATGACCTGACTTTCAATGCTTTTTACTGCATCGAAACTTGGAATGGTTACCTTTTGACCTGGATAGATTAAATTCGGATTCTTAAATTGCGGGTTTGCTGAAATAATCTCTGATATGCCCACTTGATACCTGACTGCGATCTTCCAAAGAGAATCACCTGGCTGTACAGTGTAGATTTGCTGGGCAAACGACACACTCGGAATACAAAATAGCGACAATAAAAACAGAAAACTAAACCAAAAAGATTTTTTCATTTTTTCGCCTCCTCCGAATATATAATCTTGATTTCAGGCTCAAAATATACAATGGATTAAAAAATAAATTTTTGCTTTGAGTGATAGGAAATTTGATGAACATCAATGCAGATTTTTTTGGAGGATGGAAAAGTGAAAGAGATTTCATGGATTACCTATATTATGTTAATTTTGGCGAGTTATCGTTTAACTCATTTAATTGTTTTTGATAAAATTACTGAATTTATCCGTAAACCTTTTGTTAAAAAAATCAAGGTCGAAACCGATGCTGGCGTGGAAACAAAGGAAGTTCCCACATCGATGTTCGGTTATCTGTTGAAATGTTATTGGTGTGCAGGTGTTTGGAGCGCCATTTTACTCGGTGGAGCTTATTTGCTCTTCCCGCGCATTGCCTTTGTGGTTATTTTAATTTTCTCGATTGCGGGCGGCCAGTCCATTATTGAAACCTTTGTCGGCGTCAATATCAAAAAAGTCGACTATTATGCCGCACTGAAGAAAAAAGACTAAAACAAATTAGTCTTTGGCAAAATCATCCCCCCTATTGCATATATTTTAGAAAAGCTTAAAGACATTGGTCAATTAAGCTCGACAAAAAGGGGGAATACAATGGCTGCAATTTGGTGGGTCACAACAATCGGTTTTATCATATTTCTCGGTTGTATTGGAGGAACATTTTTTCATTTTATTAGAAGCTCCTTAAACACAGAAGACTCTACCCGTATTGATCCATTGAACATTGATAAAGAGGAATGATTTCCTTTTAATCAACTAAGGCAAAGTTTAAGCTTTGTAATGCAGCTTCCTTCATGTTCGAATCACTTAAGTCATGAGCGTATCTTAACAGTAATACTGTTGTAAAAATGGCTTTAAATTTAGCCAGATATCGTGTATTTGCATCAACATCTCCGTAGGCTTCAAAAAATTGTTTACGGCCCGATGGCGGAAAAAAACTATATACAAAAGAAAGATCAACCGCAGGGTTTCCTATGTGAACATCTCCCCAATCAATAATGCTTGAAATATGTCCTTTCGTGTCAACGAGTACATTTCTAAAATGAAGATCACCATGGACAAGGGAAAGGTTTGAATCTTCTTCGATTATTTTTAGGTTATTTAGATAATCCAGTAGTGGTTTTGGATGTTTCAATAATCGATCGTTTACTGCTTTAGTTACATTTTCCATTAGTCTATCTTTTCTTAATTTAATACTTACACGGTTTAATTGATCATACGGAACGCCATAGCTCTTTGCTTTTTCAATTGAAAACTGATGGAGCTTACGGAGAAAAACAGCCATTCGTTCTGCTGAAGTGCTCCTTATTGATTCAGATAAAATCCCAGGTGTCATTCCTGACACTACCTGATAGCCTGTAAATGGCCACGGGTAATCCGGACACGGCCGGCCCAAAAATACCGGGACAGGGATCTGAAGATTTAGGAATTCAGTTAGGTGCGGCAAAAGATGATTTTCTGTAATTAATAACGGAACGGCACTTGTTCGTCTTGGAAACCGAAACACGTATTGGTCATTAACCATAAACACGCTGTTATCAAACCCTTGGCCAAATAAACGAATATGAATGGGATGAAGATCCGGAAATTGATTGGCTATTAAGCGCATTGCTTCATGTGGGGATAGTTCAATTTCAGGTGACCATGAATTCGTCATTGGATATCCTCCATTCGTAAGGAACCTTGCATATGCAGGGTTCTTTTTTACTTTTAGGAACTTTTTCCTTGTTTACATTTATTCTAGCACTTTTGGAAAAATTAAATATGATGTCATTTTTTAGGCTGGAGGAATGTATATGAGTTCATCTGAAAAAATTCCACAATTTCCAAAAACATATTGGCGTGAAATAGAATTACCTGTTTTTAAAAAATTAACCGAAGATATATCCGTCGATGTCACCATTGTCGGAGCCGGAATTACAGGGATTACCGCAGCCTATTTACTTTCTAAGGAAGGTAAAAAGGTTGCCATATTAGAAGCCGGGAGTGTTCTGAATGGCACCACTGGTCATACGACTGCGAAGGTAACCGCCCAGCATGGATTAATTTATGATGAATTTATTAACCATTTTGGAGAGGAAAAGGCTCGACTTTATTTTGAATCACATATGAATGCCATACAATTTGTTGAAAGTAATATTAATGAAAAAGGAATCGATTGTGATTTTAGCAAAGAAGATGCTTACATTTATGCAGTCACCGAAGAATATAAAGATAAGCTCGTAACGGAATGGGAAGCCTATAAACGACTTGATATTGATGGTGCATTAAAAGATACAATTCCTTTTAATATTGAAGTGAAAGCCGCCCTGATGATGCAAAATCAGGCCCAGTTTCATCCGCTTAAATATTTAAAAGTGCTCCTGGAGGAAGCAGTGAAAGCTGGCTGTACAGTATTTGAAAATACAACAGCTTCCGATATTGAAGACGATGGCGTACAACCAAAAGTGGTTACAAAGTCTGGTTTCAAAGTGACTTGTAATCAAGTAATCATTTCATCACATTTTCCATTTTATGATTTGCCAGGTCTTTATTTTGCGCGAATGTACGCGGACCGCTCCTATGCAATTGGTATTAAAACCGACAAAGATTACCCTGGCGGCATGTATATTAGCGCGGACAGTCCAACCCGTTCGATTCGTTATACACCGATAAATGGCGAAAAACTGATTATTATTGGTGGTGAAAACCATAAAACCGGTCAGGGCATTGATACGATTGCGCATTTTGAAGCCCTTGAAGCGTTTGCCGAAGACGTTTTTGGTATTAAGGAATATGATTACCGCTGGTCTGCACAAGATTTAGTTACACTAGACAAGCTTCCCTATATCGGTCCCATTACTGCTGAACGGGAGCATATTTTAGTAGCGACTGGCTTTAAAAAATGGGGCATGACAACCGGAACCATGGCTGGCCGTTTATTAGCCGATTATGTGTTAAACAACGATAATCCATACAAAGAGCTTTATTCACCATCGCGCTTCCATGCCGATCCCGATTTAAATAGCATTGTCAGTACTAATGTTGATGTTGCCAAACACCTACTCAAAGGCAAACTTGAAATTGTTCCAGGGGATTCGGATGATTTGATGGATGGTGAAGGATCAGTTGTGATGTATAACGGGAAAAGAGCAGGTGCATATAAAGACGAGAACGGTAAACTTTATATTGTTGACACCACCTGCACCCATCTTGGCTGCGAATGCGAATGGAACCATGCGGAAAAAACATGGGATTGTCCGTGCCATGGCTCAAGGTATGCTTATTCAGGCGATGTGATTGAGGGTCCGGCTAAAAAAGCGCTAAAATTATTGGCTGAAGAATAGGATTTTTAAGATATCTACAAAAATTGAGGTGATATCTACACTTTTTTGAAGATATCTACAATTCTCTTCCTAGTGCGAAAAAGCGCCTCCTTACTAAATGTAGGAGGCGCGCTTTATTATTTACTATTTGGTCGATTGTGTTTTAATCTTTCACCAGTTGTAAATTCAACTAGTTCTTCACTATCTCTCATTGGCTTTTTGCTATTATTATTTCGTTGAGCATTTTGATTACCTAGCTTCTGTCTTCCCATACGTACCAGCTCCTTTTTGAGAAATACATTGATAGTATGAGTGAAAATAATTAGTCTTATTCTCTTTCAAGGACAGGCGCTTTTCTAAATTTAGTCATTTGCTCAAAAGCATAGGCGACCTCGATTAATAAAGGCTCACTATATGCAGTTCCTGCAAAAGTGATTCCAACCGGTTCCCCCTCTGTCGTATAGCCAGCCGGAACAGCAATGGATGGATAACCTGCTTTTGCACTGATATGAGAGCCTTCCTCACTTGGGAAAACAATCGCATCCAAGCCGTATTTTTCCAAAGCAAAGTCAATCCCCTGCTTTTTCGAGTGATAGAGGTCGAATTCCAATGCCTCAATATAAGCTGCTTCTGTTAATGACCCGCTCGTTTCATCAGACTCGATCAGGACAGCCTGGCCGTACTTGAGCATTTTCTCTTCATTGTTTTTATTAAACTCAATGAGGTCTGTTAAGTTTTTTATCGGTATAGATGGATGAAGGCTGATTAGATACGCATTTAGGTCTGGTTTAAACTCATAGGTTAGTACATCATACTTCCAATTTGCCTTTGCGGAAGGAATTTCTATGGTTTCAATCACGTCCGCACCTGAAGATTTTAGAATATCAACAGCCATTTGAATCACCTTTTGTTTCTCTTCACTCAACAACTCGATAAAGCCTTTTACGGCCACCCCAACTCTTTTTCCCTCAAGCCCTTGTTTCAATAGATACTCGGAAAAGTCAGTCTGCCCAAAAGGATTTGTTTTGGTAATCGGATCTTTCTCGTCGCTGCCACAGAGTGAGTTAAGAAGAATAGCTGCATCTTCCACCGTTCTAGCCATCGGTCCTGCTGTATCCTGAGTGTGTGCAATTGGGATAATCCCTCGTCTGCTGATTAGACCAACAGTCGGCTTGATTCCTACCAAGGAGTTTTGACAGGAAGGATTTAAGATCGATCCAGATGTTTCAGTTCCCACTGCCGCTGTGGCGAAGTTAGCTGCAACGGCAGCTCCCGAGCCTGAACTAGACCCACCCACATCAAACCTGCCTGGGCCATAAGGATTTAATACCTGTCCGCCTCGGGAACTATAACCGCTTTTCATCCCGATTGCGATGAAATTTGCCCATTCAGTCATATTTGTTTTGCCGAGAATGATTGCCCCTGCTTTCCGTAATTGCTCGGCCACAAACGAATCATGGAGGGCAATCGAATTTTTCAAGGCAAGTGACCCAGCGCTAGTATGCATTTTATCATTGGTATCAATGTTATCTTTTAGTAAGATGGGAATGCCATGCAATCGACTGCGCGGGCCAGATTCATTTCGCTCGGCGTCAAGCGCTTCAGCTATCTGTAACGCATCAGGATTTACTTCAATGATCGAATGCAATTGGCTATCATAAGCCGCGATTCTATGTAAATACATTAAAACAAGCTCTTTCGATGTGAGCTCTCCACTCTCTAACTTTTCTTGGATCTGTGTGATTGTAGCTTCTTCAAGCCATTCCTCATTCATTTTTTTTAGTTTCTTATCTTCCATGTTTTTCCCCTCCATTCTCTTTTACTATTCAAGAAATAAGAAGGAAATCCCTTTTCACATTAAAAGAAGACAGTGGATGTTCCTCCACTGTCTCTGCCGTCCCTTTTATCTTCTTAGTTTTTGGTCTCTTTGTCCTTCTTCAGCAATTAAACCTTTGTAAAACACTCTTTTTTGAAGTGGAACGTTTAACTCACGGCAATACTGTTTCAATTCTCGTTCTTCTCTCTCGGTAACAAGCGAGATAACAATACCATTAGCACCCATTCTTCCTGTTCTTCCAGCCCTATGCACATATTGCGCTATATCCTTCGGGGAATCGATATTAACTACATGGGTGACCCCTTGGATATCAAGTCCTCTCGCCGCCACATCAGTAGCAATGAGCATGTTCATTTTTCCATCACGGAAAGACTTTAATGCGGCCTGCCGCTCGAGCTTTTTCATGTCGCTATGCAGGATTCCAATCGAAAGGTCTTTAAAATGTAATTTCTCCTTAAATACTTCAATTTCGCCGATATCATTAATAAACGCAAGGGATTTACTATTTTCTAAGCGAGTGATTTTTTCAAGGAGCTTGATTTTATCTCTTGGATCACATGAAAAATAAATGTGCTCCACTTCTCCTGATGAAGCGATCTCATCCTTTTCGATGCGAAGAACTTCCGGGTCCTTCGTCATTTCTTTGGCCAATTTCTCGGTTGCCGGTTTCATTGTAGCAGAAAACAAAACAACTTGGCGGTCGCTCATCGTTGATTTAACAATATTTTGAACAGTATTAAGATGTTCATGAATGAGTAATTGGTCTCCCTCATCGAGAACAACCAGTTTTACTTCATGCATTTTTACTTTTTTCTGTTTGATTAGTTCAAGTAAACGGCCGGGAGTTGCAAAAATAACATGCGGGCGTTTCTTTAATTTCTCAAGCTGCCGTTTCATATTAGCGCCTCCAATAATAGAAGTGCCTCTGATTCCGCTTCCTTCCGACCATTTTTGAAATTCTTGATAGACCTGCATCACAAGCTCCTGCGAAGAAGCTAACACAACAGCCTGTAGGGATTGTAAACTAGGGTCCATTTTATGTAACAATGGAAGTAAATAAGCCAGCGTTTTACCAGTACCTGTCGGTGACTCAGCAATTAAATTCTTGCCTTCAAGAATCATTGGTATTGCCTCTGCTTGAATGGAAGTCGGTTGTTGAAACCCTGACTTTTCCCAGGCTTCCTGCAAGTATGGTTTTAAGGTATTTAACATATTGAACTCCTTTATATAAAAATCATTTTTCTTATTATTTGTCTTTCCATATCGTATTGATACTAACTTAATAACCTTGGAGTGTCTAGTTGGGAATAGCGTATAAGTCATGATGCTGAATTAAAATAGAGGGCAATCCAAACCATATGATAGACCAGGACGGAGAGGTAAAGGATGCAGGTGGAAACCAATAGTGTCCGAATCCATCCATTTAATGGGCGTAAGTAAAACAACCCAAGCAAGAGGAGGGGAAGTAAGATTTTAATGATGTAGAAATAAGACCAGCTTTTTTCAATTACAAGTTTCATCATTGGATTTCCTTCATCAACGATACCTGAAGCAATTCCAAAATGGGTCAGAACAGCATCCAATAGTCCGGCGATTAGCAGGAATAAACAGAGTCTCATCAATGCCACCTCAAATGAATTAGTTCAATTAGTTTCCATTATTTCTAGTAATACTTATGATGATACCTATGAATTCTTTCATCAGTTCTTAAAAATGAACATTTTAGGAATATAAATGAGCTCCATGAGACAGCAGCTCAAGTTTCTTCAGAAATTACAATTAACATATTTTCACTATCAGGCCGGGCGATCTCATCAAAATGATCCACTAAATAATTGAGGTAATACCTATTTGGAAATGAGTTCATTAATAAGTTGTCATATTTAATATTATAACGAACATTTTGTTCTTAATATAGATTTATTTTTTCAAAAAAAACTGCTCACCATGAGCAGCCCTTTAATCAAATTGTCTCAAAGTCATTTTATAAAGTTTACGATTTATTTCCTCTGATTGAATCAGACTCTCGTTGAAGTTTATTTTGATTTTTCCACTTCCGGTCAATATCTTTACTTATGCCTATCTTTTAGCTGTCATTTTGTTAAATTTACAAGTTTTTAAAATTCGAAAGCTTTGTGAACAATTCCCTCAATTAGATTTCATCTGCAGGAATCGGTGATAGAATGAACAACAGGAAGATTACAATACTGCGGAGTTGAAAACGATGTTTAATAAGATTGCTCTTATCACATCACTGTTGTTTTTACTATTAGGAATGAATGTTTTTGCCGATTCGCGATTAGAAGTTTCTTCTCCTAAAAATAATCATGTGTTTAGTCAAACTGCTCAATTAGTTACCTTAACTACAGATAATAATAAAATCGTATCTACAAATAAAAAGATCAGGACAAAAATGCAGTATTCCTCACTTCCTGCTAAGCAAGTGAAGGATGCTGTGCCTGCCTTTAAAAATTATATTATTCCAAGTTTGGTTGGTTTATTGTTTATCTTCGGCTTTGGGGGTTATTGGCTAGTATTTCGAAGAAAGCATACTTAGGACGAAGAGAATCCGGAGATTTTATCCTTTTAGATTGATGTGTTATATTTTTAAACCAAACTACATCTGGTTGTTGGGGCTTTAACAAAAGAAGCGTGAATTCATTTTGATTCACGCTTCTTTTTTATCCCTAAGGGTGCCTGACACCGTTTCAACTACTTTCGGAGGACAGCGCGAACTGGACTCCCGTCTCCTTCAACTAGAGGCAGTGGCAGGGCAATAAGCTCGTAGTCTCCAGGTTCGATTTCATCGAGCAATAGTGACTCCAGAATGTGAATGCCATGTTCATTCAAGCCATGATGGGCCGGCAGCTCTTTGCTATCAATAGGATCGACCGATGGGACATCCAAGCCAATTAACTGAATTCCCTTACTCCCTAGAAAAGGAGCTAAGTTTGGCTCAATATGTGGGATTTTTTCAGGGAACTCATCAGGATTTTCCCATGCAAGGGTTCGAAATAACACCCGTTTGCACCCATCAAGATCGATCCCTTCTAAGTCAGCCGCACCAATGCTTTCCTTCCCTATCATATCAATCACTCTCGCAGAGCCTATGTAAAGATTAAGATCCAATTCGATGATTCGTTTTCCTTGGTTATCAAAATGGAAGGGCGCGTCTACATGTGTTCCCGTATGAGTACTCAATTCCAGCTTGCCCACATTAACGGAGCCGCTTTCTTCCATTGGCCACGAGACCTCGTATTGAAAAGCAGTATCTCCGGGCCAAACCGGCATCTCGTTTATTAATTTTCTTGAAATATCATAAATTTTCAATCCCACTCACTCCCTCGATAATGATCTTTCATTAGTCACCATTATTTCATACTTTCACACCGTTTTTCATTAGATTCCATAAAAAAAAGACAGGATATCTTCCTGCCTTTGTCAATGAAATGATTTCCAAAACTCACTTTCCTTATTAATGAGATCTTTTAGATCTTCAAACGGGATGGTAAAGGTAGGAAACCCAGCTGCATATGCAGCAATTTCATATGGATTAAAGTAGATATTCAGTCCAGCATCACTAATAAAAAATGGCTGATCTGCTCGTATGCCATGATACTCATTTGGTAATAGATAGGACGAATATTGATTATTGATTTTTAGTTGAGCTTGAATCAAATCACTAATTACTTTTACATAAGGGCTTCCGGACTTAAACAGGTCTTTTAATTGATACATCGATCCAGTTTCTAAGTTAATATGAGCATATTTTTCCAAAGGCATTCCGTGGGCTGCACAAAACGGGTAATCGTAGCCTGTAATTTTGATGACCAGTAAATCCTTCTTGTAATATGTTACCTCATAATTACCTGTATAATTTGATTCCAACTGTTTATGTGCGGGCACAGGTTTTACACCCGCCAGCTCCTTTAAAGTACGATTTACACTTTCTGGATTTTTCATTCCTTCAATCTGTGGAAAATAAACTAAATAATCCTTATTAGGTTTGTACTTATACTCGACAACAGAAAATTGGTTATTTAGCGGGAGTATGGTACTTTGCTTCCAGATCAACTCTCCGGTCTGATTAAAATAGAGGAGGTGGTCGTCAATATGCCCCTTAATCAGTGTTTTCTCAAAACTAAGCCAGCCGCTGCCACTAACCATTGGCAGATGTTCTTTTCTCTTTCCATGTTTGTCGATGAAGTAAGTATGCTCTTCATCGGTCACCGAAGCGAGGCCGTCCTCAAATTTGGTGAGCATTGTAAATTTAAATCCTGTTAGAATATGACCTTCTGAATCCGCTAAGGCGTAAATAGACCTCCTACAAGGCTGCTTCGGGTCAATCTCCTTTCCAATGGCAAAGCGCCCTTCATCTAGAGATAAGATTTGATTATAGTTTGGCTTAATCACAAACTTGCCGTTTCGATCAATGACGCCATAATTTTCTCTATTATTCTCTGACAAACTAACAATCGCCCGGCCTTCGATAAATGACTCGGCCAGTGAAAATTTAGGCTCGATGACTGTTTTCCCCTGCTCATCGATATATCCGCTCTTTCCTTCGTTGCTTTCCTTAAAGGTGAGCAACCCTTCACCATAATTACCTACGAATGCATAAGGGTACGAGTGGATGACCTTGCCGGTCAGATCAATGAGTTGAAAGGTACCATTTTTTGTTTTGACAACTGCTTTCCCCTTTTCAAAATCACTGGCCGATTCATAGATTAGTGGAATTACCTCATTCCCTCGTTTATTGAGATACCCATATAAATACTCCCTGTGCTCATCCATTTTCACAGCGCGGATACGCCCTTCTTTATATTCACCAACAATAATAGAATACGCTTTGCCAGTGATTTCTTTGCCACTCTCATCAATCACTTTGAATCCTTGAGAATCATTGACAACGGCCCGGCCTTCTGCAAACGGATTAATTGTGTCGTATTTGGGTTGGACAATAAAATAACCGCTGGCATTGATGACTCCTGATTTGTTCATTAAACCAACGATGGCCAAATCATTTTCCTGAAAATCCTCTGCACGATCATAATGTACAGGTAGTACTATCTTCCCTTTTGTATCCATATAGCCCCACTTATTTCCGCCTATTTCCTTCCTCACAACAGGGAAAAGGTAAACGGCTCTCGTCTCTCGAGAAATCGACAGCGCTCGGACTGCCTTTTTCTTCACCTCAGGAGGTAATGGATTATAATAGAGAAAATGACCCATGTAATCTTTAAGAACAAATAAATAGTATTTTCGGTTAAGACGAAACAATCCAAAGATTTCATGGATTCCATCCCCATCGATATCCATATATTGCAGGATTGCTTGTTTATCTCGGTATTCCAGTTCTGCACCAAGTGGAAGATATGGCAAGATCCTGTTTATTAATTCGCTTTTATTTCTAAACATCATAACTCACCCATTTTAGATTTTTTTATATTTATATGATGAAATATGGGCTATGTGTTTACCCTCTCATAAAGAAAGGCTGTGTTAAACCTCTGACTTCACAGGATGATCAGGCTTCCCTCATAAAAATAGCAGCTGGATTCAGCTGCTATTAAACAATTATTTAATGTTTTTAGCTTCTGGGATTAGCTGTTTCCATTCGTCATAGGAAATGATAGAATCCCAGTGGTCTGTTATTTTTGCAATCGTAATAACCAAGAAAAACAGCACGAAGAACGTAACCGGAACAAACCATTTATTAACCTTTTTCCGAGCAACCGTCATTCTTAGCGTGTCTTTTACGGGGCATGCCTCTACACAAGACATACAGGCTGAACAACTAAGTGAATTTACTGTCTCTACCTTATGAACTTTTAATCTTTGTGGACAAACCTTTGTACACATTTGGCAATTGGTACACGTATCTTCATTACGCTCGATCTTTGTAATCCTAAAGATACTCCCTAGACCAATCAAGGCACCATATGGGCAAAGGAAGCGGCACCAAAAGTTTCGTAAGAATAATGACAGGATGAAGAGGACAATAATAAACTTCAATGTAAAGCCGCCAAGATTTGTAAATAAAAGGAGCATTTTTATATCGGAGACTTTATTGTACGGTTCATCAAGAAAACTTTTCGCGGTAAAAATAGGCATTTGAACAACCATAAGAACAAAAAATAACATCAACAAGTATTTGACCGGAGTTAAAAGCCAGATTAACCACCTTGGAATTTCAAAATTCCGTTTAAACATTTTCCTGCCAAGCCAAGCGACTAACTCACCAGCAGTACCGACGGGACAAATCCAGCTGCAGAATGATTTACGTAAAATAAGACCTGCACCAACAAAAAATGCCAGTAAAACGAGACCTGCGGGATGAATCACATCAAATTCACCACTCGTAAGCCATACCTTTAAGGCAACTAAACCGCTTATTGGCAAGAATCCTTCGACCGCTGATGGACGTTCAACAAAAGGGGTTTTTCCGAGTGTTTCAAGATGCAAATAAAATTGATAAAACTGTAGACCAACATATAGTAAAAACAACAGAAATAAGCCCTGAACGGTATATCTTGTCAGCTGTACAGGTTTACGTTTCCACTGTTTCTTATACCAAGCTTTTGGTTTCATATGATTTCCTCCAATCTTACTATCTCAACTATAAGGAACGAATAAAACATGGCATGTGATAAAAATCATTGAGAATATTGAATTCATAAAGAGTTCACAGAACCATTCGTTAAAATGTCAAATAAGATTCTTGGGGAAGTCAACCTATATCAAAACATAGAATGACAAAAACAAGGCCAGGGGAACGAATCCCTCTGGCCTTGTTTCTATTTCTCAGCAGCAAATATGATGTTATTTTGTTTCCTAGCCTCTTCAGTGATTTCGAGGACAATTTCGCTCCAGCGCTTCAATTCTTGATATGCTTGATCATTTTTTGTCTCAATGATGTTAACAATGTTTTCACATTCATAAACCATGTTTTGTTCTTCTTGGTCAACACTTATGGTTTCTCTCTCTAATCCACGGTTGTCAACGAAGGTAATTTTAGAAATCGGGGCCGCATCTTCAAGGAGGAAAGTTCCCTTTTCCCCATGAATTTCACACGGTAATTCCGAATGAGATATCTTCGAACAAAGAATCGTACATACAAAATCGTCATACGTTAATACAAGGGTACCACTTCCATCCACCCCACTGCGAAGGAGAACCGGATGATAGCTTACCTGCTTCGGTTTGCCAAACAATCCGACCGCGACATAAAGTGGATAAACACCTAAATCTACGAGTGCGCCGCCAGAGTATTTTGCTGAGAAAATATTTGGTTCCTCACCTTGTAAAAATAAATCATAGCGAGAGGAATATTGGATATAAGGCAGCATTGTACTCCGGAGTTTTCCTGCCAGATGAAGGTTGTCCTTTAATATTTTGAAATTGGGTGTATGAATATTACGGATTGCTTCAAATAAGTAAACGCCATTTTCCTCCGCTGTCTGGTAGGCTGTGGCTAACTCTGCACTCGTTGAAAAAATTGGTTTTTCGCAAATGACATGCTTTTTATTTTTCAAAAACATTAGTGTTTGTTCAAAATGAACTGAATTTGGTGAAGCTATGTATACTGCTTGTATCTCTGGACTCTTAGCCATCTCTGCTATGTCAGTGTATAAATTTGGAGCATGATATGTATCGGCTAGTTGTTTCGCTTTTTCCTCTGTCCGGGAATAGACACTAGTTAATTGCCATTGACCGCTAAGTTGTGCTGCTTGAATAAAGGATTCTGTAATCCATCCTGTCCCAACTGTTCCAAAATTAATCATTAGAGTTCCCCTTCCTTTATATACCTTTAAGAAACCATTGTAGTCTTTTTCACTGCTACTTGCCAATTCCAAACTTCAAAAAAAATAACCAAATCTTCCATTTCACGCGTGTTTTATACATGAATTGATGGGAACAATGGAAAAATATCCGTATTTATGTTATTTATAATGTAGTATGAAAGATGAAATGCGCAGGGTGCCTGCTAATCGGGGCCTGGAGCTAGACAAGATGAAAGAGGTTGAAAAGGGTGGACAATCACACATCAAATTTTATTAAAGATATTATGATAAAAGATATTGAAACAAGAAAGCACAACAAAATCATCACACGGTTCCCGCCAGAGCCAAACGGTTATTTACATATTGGACATGCAAAATCAATTGTCATCAACTTCGGCTTAGCTGATGAATTTAACGGGCTGACCAATTTACGTTTTGACGATACCAATCCGTTAAAAGAAGATATCGAATATGTAAACTCAATTAAAGAAGATGTAAAATGGTTAGGTTTTGAATGGGATAACTTATTATTTGCATCTAATTATTTTGAAGAAATGTATAAACGTGCGGTTCTATTAATTAAAAAAGGGTTAGCCTATGTTGATGACTTGTCAGCTGACGAAATCCGCCAATACCGCGGGACACTAACAGAGCCTGGAAAGGATAGCCCTTACCGAACTCGGTCAATTGAGGAGAACCTTGAACTATTTGAAAAGATGCGTGACGGTGTCTATGATAACGGTCAAAAGGTTCTACGAGCGAAAATTGATATGTCATCACCAAATATCAATTTACGCGATCCTGTTATCTACCGTATTGCCCATGCAACCCATCATAATACAGGTGACAAGTGGTGCATTTATCCAATGTATGCTTTTGCCCATCCAATTGAGGACGCAATTGAAGGGGTAACCCACTCTATTTGTACGATTGAGTTTGAAGACCAACGGCCTCTTTATAATTGGGTAGTAAAACAATGCGAAATGGAGAGCACTCCACAACAAATTGAATTCGGCCGCTTAAATGTGACTAATACAGTGATGAGTAAACGGAAGCTTAAGCAATTAGTAGATGAAGGGTTCGTGGATGGCTGGGATGACCCTCGCATGCCAACCATTTCCGGGATGAGAAGAAAAGGCTTCACACCAGAATCAATTGTGGCGTTTGTCCGGGAAACCGGTGTTCACAAAGGTTCTGGGGCAGTTGATTCACAAATGTTAGAACACTTTGTCCGCGAAGACCTAAAACTGAAAGCACCACGAACCATGGGTGTGATCAACCCGTTAAAGGTTGTCATTACAAATTACCCAGAGGGACAAATTGAACTCCTAGATGCCGAAATCAATTCAGAAAATCCTGAAATGGGCATGAGGAAAATTCCATTCTCAAGGGAAATTTATATTGAACAGGACGACTTTATGGAAGAACCGCCTAAAAAGTATTTCCGTCTGTTCCCTGGTAATGAGGTTCGGCTTAAAAATGCCTATTTCATTAAATGTGAAGAAGTTGTCAAGGATCCGAACGGTAATGTTGTCGAACTGCGCTGCACTTACGATCCTGAAACCAAAAGTGGAACCGGCTTTACGGGCAGAAAGGTGAAAGGAACAATCCATTGGGTTGAAGCGGCCCATGCCGTTCCAGCTGAATTCCGTCTCTACGAACCACTTATTTTGGAAGAAGCAGACGATGAAAGCGGTAGTGAAAAGACTTTCCTAGACAACGTAAATCCAAATTCGCTTGAGGTGTTACAAGGCTTTGTCGAGCCGAACATGAAGGAAAGCAGACCACAAGAAAAGTTCCAATTCTTTAGACATGGGTACTTTAACGTCGATCCGAAACATACAACCGTCGATAAACTCGTCTTTAACCGCATCGTTTCCTTAAAAAGCTCATTTAAAATTTAAAAGAAGGAACCAGGCATAATTGCCTGGTTCTTTTCTATTCCACAATCATACTCGGTACTTCTAATATCAATTTAGTCCCCTTCCCTGGAGAAGAACTAATGACTAGCTCTCCACCCACCGAGCGTGCTCGCTCATCCATACTAAACAAACCAACACCAACGGTTTGATTCTTTACATCAAACCCCTTTCCTTTATCCTCAATCATTACTCTGAGGACATCATCTATTTCTCTAATAGTGACTTTCGCTTCGGTAACTTCCGCATATTTGCGAACATTCGTGAGCGCCTCCTGGATGATCCGGTAAATCGTTAGTTCTATGCTGATATCCAAGCGTCGATTTAACACGCATTCAAAATACACATCCATATTGTAATGATCAGAATAACGGGATAAAAACGACCGAATCGCTGGTACTAATCCCAGGTCATCTAGTACGGAGGGACGCAGCTCCCATGAGATTTCACGGATTTCTTCAATCAATTCGGTTGCTTCGGTTTGCATCTGCAGAAGAAGCGGATGGTCCATTTCGGCTAAGAGACGGTTTATGGTGATCAAATGACTATAAAGGTTTTGACCAATCCCATCGTGTAAATTACGTGACAATCGTTTTCGTTCTTCTTCTTGAACGTTGATGATGGTTGTCATCATTTTTTGCAGCTCCCGTTCGACTCTCTTTCGCTCGGTAATTTCATAACGAATCGCCAAGTATTGGTACGGTTTTCCCTGGTCATTTAAAAAAGGAACAATCGTGGTATCTACCCAATAATAGGTCCCATCTTTTGCCCTATTGCAGATTTCACCTTTCCATACTTTTCCGGACCCAATGGCTCTCCACATTTCTTTAAAGAAATCTCTTGAATGGTATCCGGAATTGATAATTCGATGATCTTGCCCCATCAGTTCTTCTCTCGAATATTTCGAGATATGACAAAATTGATCATTCACATATGTAATCATGCCTCGAGAATTGGTGATGGCTACAATTGAGGATTCATCAAGCGCAAACTTTATATCTACTAATTCCTGCATCGATTTTTTTAATTCTAACTCTAGATCTGCGGAATGATTTGCAGGCTGGTCATGTTTCTTGTCCATTAGCTTCTCCCTGCATCTTTCATAATATCTGCCTTTAAAATCTGTTCCAAGGCTTGGGCCGATTCTTTTACTTGTTCCTGGTCAATTTCTGAAAACGTCGATGCCTTCCTATTCCCAATAAGTAAAACCCCTTTAGGAACACCCCAAAAAAATAAAGGGACCGCATAGGTGGATACAAGTTTTTCAGCAAGCATGATTGGATGGTCTGTTACTTTTCCGAATATTCCGTTTGGAAAATCAATTATCATCATCGGGCTGCCGCTTGAAATGATCTTTCCCGCAATACCTTTCCCGAAACGGACGGTAATTCTTTTGTATTTGTCATTTAAATTGCCAGCAGCATAATGCCATCTAACATCGGGGCCTACTTCATTTTGCAAGGCCAGAGCAACAAATTCGCAGCTTGTCACAGTTATCAGCCTGTTACACACCTCAATCACTTCTTGCATTCCCTTGATCTCTTTCATCCCAAGAAATTCTCCTTAAATACCAAACCCCAATAACCCTTTTCTTACGGCATATTCCACCAACTCAGGTCTGGTTCTCATCTGTAGTTTTTCCATCAAGTTCCCTTTATGGGTTTCGACCGTTTTTACACTGATTACCAATTGTTCAGCGATTTCCTTATTGGAATATCCTTTTGCTATAAGTGTAAGCACTTCTTTCTCCCGTTCAGATAAAAGATTGTACGTATCATTGCCATCTTGTTTTAGGCTGCTTAAATATTCTTCCATCAACCTCTTCTGTGCCGAAGGATGCAAATAGGCATCCCCTGCTGCAACCGACTGGATGGCCGACATTAATTCGTCATGTGGAGCACTTTTTAAGATACAGCCAGATGCTCCCCCTTGAATGGCACGAAAAAGATACTCCTCATCATTATGCATCGTTAATATTAAAATATTAACCTCAGGCATTAACTTTTTTAATTCCATTGTAGCCGATAATCCGTCTTTACCATGTGGCATGCTTAAATCCATTACCACCACATTAGGTTTTAACTTTAACGCTTGTTTGATTCCTTCATTGCCTTCCGATGCTTCACCAATTACCTCCATTTCAGGATTTGTGTTTAACAGCATCTTAAGACCCATTCTAACAACAGCATGGTCATCAACCAAAAGGATTTTTATCAATCTTAATTCTCCTTTAATCTCGGTTTATCGGAAGAGATAGTACTATGGATGTTCCTTCCCCTATTTTAGAAGAAATGTTACATTGTCCGCCAGTCAGAAGCATCCGTTCTTTCATGGCGGCAAGTCCTGAAAGTGGATTTATATAATGGTATTCCTCGGGTTGAAATCCTTTGCCAAAATCATAAATAGTAATATTCAATTCTTCCTCAGTCCAATTAAATTTAATGGTTACATTGGAAGTATCTGCATACTTAGCGATATTGGCAAGCGCCTCCTGGCAAACACGAAATACAGTAATTCTATTTTTTTCAGATATCCATTTTTCTTCACCTGTTGATTCTAAATCCACGAGGATCCCAAATGTTGATGTATATAACTTAAGATAACTTCTCATCGCTGGTAGTAGACCAAGCGTTGTCAGGGTAGGCGGATGTAATTCAACAGATAAGAGCCTAATTTCTTGAATGGTCTTTTCAATCAACTGGGCCATGTCGCGCACATAATGTTTCATATCTGGCTCTTTTGCACCTGATTCAATAAACTGTAAGCCTGTTAAAATACTATATAGATTTTGTCCGACACCTTCGTGAAGCTCTAAGGCAATCCGTTTGATCTCTTCCTCTTGGGAATTAATAATATAAGAGCTAATTTGCTGTTTTGAACTTAAACCATCCATTTCGCCCCTGGTTACTAAAATCAATCTATTTCTAATTTTCGCCTCCGAACCAAGAAAAGAGACATACCGTGACGATTCTCGCGTCATCCCATCAGGAAGGGGATTTTACCCTTGTCATGAACCTCTAATGTTCAAGACAGCCCGTGGTGCTCTGTTAGAGCCGGCGATTTGCAACAGACCATTCCTTCCACTGGTCAACCTGCCACAAAGAATGGATTTTAGTACCAGGTTTACACCTCCTTCAATTGTAATTCCAGGTTCTTGATCATTAATGTTTTATGAATAACATTCCATAGCTTCCACCTATGGTTTTCTTTGAATTTTTCTATATTTGTTACCATCATCCCCATAAACTTACGCCTTTGTTTACCATTGTTTGATTTTTTCTCGGATTCTTCCATGGACCCAAGAAGAGAAATCAATTTTGGCTTTACTAGCGTACGTAAATGAACAAGGAGTTCCTTTGGAATTTTTTCATCATAATCTAGGCCTCTTCTCCCGATGACAAAAGAAGCGGCTTCATGAACGGTTAATCCATATTTTTCACTATTTTAAATCGCCCAATGACAGATGTGTAAGCTGGATTTACTTTTTTTATTTTAAACCCAAACTTGATACCTCTAGAAATAATCGCTTTTTGTATTTTTGTTTTGGAATACGAATGGACAAGTCGATTGAAACGTTTATTCGTGTCATGATCTTGTTTTAACGTGATATCCTCTAACACCATCGCCCCCACGTTCCAAGACAAAAGATACTGAACAATGTCTTTTGCGATTTCACCAGCCATGTTGGATTTCCGATTGCTTTTTACATATTCCATTTCATGACAATAAAAGGTTTTTGATTCCAACCAATTTCCTTGTCTTGTTAAAATAGAAACTGCTACTCGATCAACGTTTATATCAATCCCCGCCACAATATCAGACTGAATTTTTTCATTCCATTTTAGTAAATAACCATGAACATTCAAATCATAGGTAATGTGGGCATAGACCCTGCCTCGTTTACGTTTTAACTCAATAGAATAAACCATAAACTCTTCATAAGGTTTTCCTTTAGAAGTAAAACCCGCCACATCAGGTACGACAACATCTACAATTTCATTGAAATACTTATCAGGAACATGAAGTTTAAATCGTAATCTTGGACTTTTTCTAACCTCGGCCAGTAGTGGATTTGCCACTTCCAAATAAAACTGTTGTTCCTTCTCATCAAAAACAATTCGTATATTCAAATTCCCTTTTTTGGACTTATCACCACGAGAATAAAGCGTGTTAGAACGCAAATCCTTCCATTCAATTCTTGATATTTTACCTTTCATTCGTTCGTAAAAATTCCTTTTCCCACCAAAGATGACTTTGGGGATCGTCTGATCTTTTTGATGTTTTAATAAAACAGATTCTTTTAGTTGAAGTTTTTCTAATCGGGCATCCAAACCCTTTAAACATACTTCAAGGGAAACTTTTTTTGGTCTTTTCTTACCTGTCTTATAATCTTCAATTTTCATAACAATTTTTTTAATTTTTCCTTGGACCCCTTCAATTCTCATCGGTTAGAGTTCTATTTGACTTGAAACAATGGCTTGTACTTGCATAACAGCATCTTCGGCATATCTTTTATTCAAACAAAAAAGAGCATTTATCTTTTTAACTAATTCGCCTGGCTGTTCACCTTCTGTCAAACGATTAAATGAATACCGTTTTGCAGAACAAAAAACAGCCATCAATCGATTTAATTTTTCAAGTTCGATGGAATTCTGATCGTTTAGTAAACATATTTTCGTTACCTTCATTTCATCCCCACTTTCGAACGCGTGTTCTGATTTAAGAATAAGGTTAAAATGAATGAAAAGTAAGATATGAGAACCGGTTGTCAATCAAATTTTTTTCGAGGTTACAGATATCTTAACCAGTTGTAACCTCCCATAATAAAAAAAGGCAGGTCTTTTAAAAAACCTGTACCTTTTTTATCGTATATGTTAAGCCGCTTTCAGAATCAAAAGCTATCCATTGCTCTTCCGACTCTCTTACTTGAGAAGAAATCGGCACCGCAAGAAAATAAAAATCATCAAAATATAAGCGGATATGCGTTCCATCTGGACAAAACTGTACCTTTTTTACAACTTTCTTTACAGATGGTGCTTGGTCTCCACCCTCAGCATCTTGAATGGCTATCTCGATTGGCACACCAACAAACCGGTTCACATCTTCTAACTTAATGGGTTCCACAACTGTTACATCCTCTCTTCACCGGATAGATGAACATCTTATACCCTTGCAAATACTCCCAAAACTTTTCATCGGCATTTTCCTCGATGAATTGAATGGTTTCGTCTTCAGAACCCCAGTCACTCATTCCCTTTATTTCTGCAATAACCATCTCGGCCCCATCAAGCGTTTTTTCTTCTAGAAACCAATTCAGGCGTTTTTTCGCAAAGGTATTTTTTAATAACTCATCGATTTCAGCTATAAAACCGCTGGCTTCCGGACGGACAAAACAAAAATCTATATAAGTCTCACTAGTCATTGATATTCACACCTTTTTTATAAATAAGGAAGGCGATTGGAAATAAAATTACATTGATGACCGCGACTATGATCGTATTTGTATAATTTTCATAGAAATATTGATGAACCATATATTGTGTAAAGATAATGTTTAACAATAAAACAGCTAAAAGGAAGGCGACAGGCAGGTAACTACGCTTCATAACGTTTCACCCCCACGGCATAAACCACACCGTTTTCTACTTTTACATAAATTTCAGGAAGCGGACGTCGCGGCGGACCAGCGATTGGCGCACCCGTTTCCACATCAAACTTTCCGTGATGGCAAGGACAAAGCATTTCTCCTTCATCCTTTTTCCAAAACACAGGGCATCTTAAGTGGGTGCACGCATTTTGGTAAGCTACATATTTTTTTTCAGACAATCTAATTAAAATAGCACTGTCATGTTCACCTGGAAAAGCAAAGTCAACCGCATCTCCTACAGGCAAAGCGTTGACATCGGTAATTTTTTGCTTTGGATATTTTTTGTCACCCAAGCCTGTTAATTCTTTTGCAGCCAAAGCTCCCCAAGGAAGAGAGGAGACCGCAAAAACACCTGCAGCCCCAACTAGCGTTTTCATAAAACCGCGCCGGTCCAGTTTTCGTTCATTGTTGCGGTTTATATTATGTGTGTAATTATCTTCATTAAACGGGATTTTATTATTTTTATCTTTCATGCCAATCCCTCCTAAAACAGTTTAGTGACGCCCTGCAGAATTCCAGGGAGATTCACTTTTACATTTGTTTCGCCTTCTAAATAAGGCATACTTGTTACCCATTTACCGTTATCTAGGTTAAATTGCTTTTGTTTAGCTTCAATCTCATCATCTGTCAGCCATTGTAAGGTATTCGATGGGCAAACACTCGCACACATTGGCGGTATGCCGTCCTTTGTACGGTCGATACAAAGATCGCACTTGTACATTAAATTTTGCTCTGTATCAAACTTTGGTATTCCATACGGACAAGCAATTGTACAGTTTTGGCAGCCAATACACTTTTCCACAAGAGCTGAAAGAACGGCTCCTGTCTCATGGATTTGGATTGCCTGAGCAGGACAGCTTCTTGCACATGCCGGATTTACACAATGAAGGCACATAAGAGGCATCGTTTGACGGTTAACAAGCGGGTTAACGTCGTAAACATAGTTGCGGTTACGTTCCTCATGTCCTCCGCACTGTGTACAAGCCGCTAAACAAGAACGGCACCCTATACAGTTTTCAAGTTCAAGATATAGCCTCTTTTTCATTTACTGCACCTTCTTCATTTCTAGTTTTTCAATCTGTGCGGCACATGCTTTGAATTCTGGCATCCGTGACATAGGATCAAGTGCAGCTATGGTTAATAGATTAATAGATTTATCGTGACCAAAATGATATGGAACAAATACCGTATCTTTTCGAATAGCTTCCGTGATTTTCACTTTATACTCAGCCTCACCTCTACGAGTAAAGAGGCGGACAAATTCTTCATGTTCAATGTTATATTTTGCGGCTGTTTCCGGATGTACTTCTACATATGGCTCAGGACACATATCTCGTAAAAATTGAATCCGGCGAGTTTGGTTCCCAGAAAGATAATGATAAACGACACGTCCGGTTGTTAAGCGTAATGGATATTTTTCATCTGGCTCTTCAGCTGGCGGACGGTAAGGTAAAGCACAGATTTTTGCCTTTCCATCTGGATGATAGAATTTTTTATCTAAAAACATATGCGGTGTACCGGGATCATTTTCGTCTTTACAAGGCCAAAAGACACCGTCCTGTTTGTCGATTTTATCCCAAGTGATTCCGTAGTAATCAGCATAGCCTCCTTTAGAAGCTAAACGGAATTCATCTCCGACATCACTTGCTGTTTTTAGATGAGAGAAGTATTTTCCTCTGCCTAAACGCTCACATAATTCCACTTGAATTTGCCAATCTGGTTTCGATTCTCCTAGCGGCTCTTGAGCCTTGTTAATTTTAATGCAGCGTCCTTCGAGGTTTGTTACTGTTCCTTCGTCCTCAGACCAAGTGGTCGTTGGAAGGATTACATCAGCAAACTCTGCTGATTCAGATAAGTAAAAGTCTGCACATACCATAAAGTCTAGATTTTTCATTTGTTCCCGTACATAATTTAGGTTTGGTGCAGATACGGCTGGATTTGAGCAAAGCAGGTACAATCCACGGATCGTTTTCTGTTCCATTAATCCGAACATTTCGTAAGCTGATACGCCCTCTTTTGGCATTTCCTCTGGTTCAATTCCCCACACTTTAGCAACTGCCTTTACATGCTCAGGATTTGTAATTTTACGATACCCTGGAAGGGCATCGGCTTTTTGACCGTGCTCACGACCACCTTGACCGTTACCCTGACCAGTAAATGTAGCAACTCCCGCTTTAGGTCGGCCAATTTTACCTGTAACTAAGGCCATATTTGTGTATGCTGAAACGTTATCGACACCTTTATGCTGCTGTTCAATACCACGGGCAAACATAACGATAGCATTAGGTGCTTTACCATATATCTCTGCTGCACGAATGATTTTTTCAGGTGCAACCCCAGTAAGCTCACTCGTATATTCTGGTGTAAATTCTTTTACCAATTCTTTTGTTTCTTCAAAGCCATTTGTATGGTAATTTACGAATGCCTCATCAGCATACCCATTTTGAATAAGTAAGTTTAGAATTCCATTTGCAAGGGCTAAGTCTGTTCCTGGTCTTAAATCCAGGTGAACATCGGCTCTTCTAGCAATTGGTGTTTCACGCGGGTCTGCTACAATTAGGTAGCCTCCTCTTTCCTGCACCGCCCACACTCGGAACATCGAAGTTGGATGACATTCGGCTGTATTACTTCCTGCAATAAACAAGCAATCCGTTTCATGAAGATCTGTCCAAGGGAGGGTTGATCCTCGGTCGACTCCGAGGGATCTCAGAAATCCACCTGCGGCACTTGCCATACAGAATCTGCCGTTGTAATCAATGTAACGAGTTTGTAAGCCAACACGGGCAAACTTTCCTGTTAAATAACATTTTTCATTTGTCATCGACACTCCGCTATAGACACTAAGTGAATCCTTACCATGATTTTTTTGAAGCTCTTGAAATTTTTTCACGATTAAATCATAGGCCTCATCCCATGTTGCTTCTCGGAATCCTTCTTTTGTACCCTTTAATGATGCATCATCACGAATTAATGGTTTTAAAATACGATCATCATGATTTGTTTGTTGGTAAGCAGTAACCCCTTTGGGACACATTTTTCCGACGTTTACCGGCCAGTCATAACGTGGTTCCACCCCGATGATTTTATTTGTTTTTGTATTAACACGCAGGTTCATTCCACATTGCATCCCGCAATAGCTGCAGTGAGTTTTTACGAGCGTTTCATTTGGATGACGAAGATTTTCTATTTCTTTAAAAAACTTATCCCTTTGCATTCTGGTTTGCCTCCTTGACCTTAACTTGATGTGTTGCAAAGCCTGAGAATCTTGAGATTCTATATTTTCTGCGACATGGCAGGCATAGTTCAGCAAGATTAAAACCATCCTGCATATTAAATTCCATTTCATTGACTCCTAAAACTTGAATCACATCATTCGATTGCTCCACGGATACAAAATGGTCGCCGCACACTTTACATTTTTTCATTTGCTGTTCACCATAATGTTCACGGTAATTTCTAGCAAACACGCTCATTGGACGGAATGGAATGTGAGCTAACTTTCCAAATGGTAAATAGATTAATGTCACGATTACGGAAAATTGGTGGATCAATGACATTTGCGGCTGCATCCAGCCATGCAGTACTATGTTTTGAAAGGTTAACAGCAAGCCTGTAACCGAAATAAATAATAATAAGTAAAGCGGTAAGAAATCGTACATAAATTTTTGTTCTGCTCTTGCCTGCATATTTTTTAAGCGGCGGTATAAGGCCATACACACACCAGCCGTTACCATGATAGCGGCAATATTAAGGGCATTATAAGATAACCAAGCAATAATGCCCTCTGCTTTAACATGCATTACGTTCATTCCAAATAGCACAATCGTATAGTAGCCATTGTCTTCCATCGTAAAATACATCCAGCTAAACACAAGCGGGAAGGTCACCAAGCACGCAAGGACACATCCCCACCCGATAAGAATGTGCTGAACCCAGCGGTAAATCCCACGATTCCGGATGAAATCGTAAATGGCTAAATGATTAACAGCCGTTTTAGGTGTACTTTTTCGAAACAATAGCTTTAAACCTTTTTTGATAAAAACTTTAGTTGGCGGTCTTTCCCCCCAAGCAATAAAGCGATAGAAAAATCCTCCGATAAATATAAGCGTTCCAACCATATATCCATAAAGATTTAAGTCAATATGTGTAAACATTCTAGTGCCGATAAATGTTAAAATCGCCAGTCCGACAACCGTTAGAAACATTGATTTAGCAAAATGGGATGCAAACGCATCATTAACTGATCGCCCTTGTTTTTTAGTCGTTGCAATATTGGCTTCCATGGGAGTTCCTCCTAAATAAAAATAACACTGCCGTTTTTCATACTCTTATTGTAAGAAAAACGGCAGTGTTATAAATATCAGGGAGTTCCCCTATCATAGGGGGGAAAAACCCCTAGAAATATTATTTTAGACAAAGGTTTGTCACATTTCGTTTCGAAGCTTATGATGATTGTATTTTTTCCGCCAAGAGTACAGCAGTAACAGCAAGTAAATGGAAACTTGAAGGGAGAAAACCAGCGCATCCCAGAAAGCCAGATTTGTTGGGCTTTGTGTAAAACCTGGGAGTAGATGATTTCCCGCATAGATCACTTCAGGGATATAATAAATGGAATATACAGCTATAGTTGCAGCAATCCCAAGCATATAAAAGATGGAATAAATGATGATCGTAGTTCTTTCACTCGCAAAAATCACTTCTCCTTGTAATCTCACTTTAAGAATAGAAAGACGCTTTCTAATGGACTGAATTGCATTTTCCATCAAATTGTAACAGCCTGATAAATTTTCAAAGACAAAGTATAGATCAGTTTTCATATATATACAGCATTGAAAAATTACCCTCATCACGATATCAAAAACAGCAAGACTCATTAATGCATTGGCAAGCCTTGGACCGTTGGGGAACATTAACAAATAGATAAGAGAAAAAAAGAGGATGACCATATCAAAGCATAGGCCTGCTAAAAAAAGAATATTTCGATCTTTAGGTGCAAGTTTCCATACCGGTGACATATCGGTTTCAAGGACAACAAAGAACAAACGATGGCTAACCTCTACTTTTGTCGGGAGATTCTGTGCTCGCATTGCCAACACATGTCCAAACTCATGAATAAGCACAAGAAAAAATGAAAATGCCAGCCACAAAATAACATTGTACACCATAATATCAAACACAAATATATCATCACGCTGCGGAAATAAAGAAGGATTCTTGATAAAAAGGATAAGAATGACTACAAATAGTATCATATAAAAAGGATATGTAAACCTATTAAAAAAGAATTTCCCTAGTTTGGGGGAAATCCGTAAAAAACCTAACTCGACCTTTTCTCGGTGCTGTTTTTCAACCTTTATGCCATCAATTTGATCAATCAAATTAAGTTCAAGGAGTTGATTGGCAAAATCGATTAAGTCTACTACTTCTTTAGGGTATTTTTCTTTAAGATGATTTTCGATTTGCCCTAATGGCACTCCATTGTTCATCTTATTGATTGCATCAATACATACCTCAGTCATTTCATAGAATTCACCTGTAGCCTTATCTTCAACAATATAATTTTTTTTATCCTTGTGAATGTCGACTGGTTCCAACAATAGACGTGAATCGAGTGTAAGGCTCATTTCAACACCCTATCTTATAAATATTTTAAAAAAAGATGCTTAGCTTTCGCTAGCATCTTATCACCCTAATCCGAAAAAGCCGCACCACCAACATGTAGTTTTTACCTTCTTCAGTTTACGGATTTTCATCCTTCCACCTCCTTCAGTAAAGCCTTTTCTTTATTCCATGGATATTTTTTGTGAAAGTCGACCCATGCTGGAAATACTTTAATAAAATTCTCTACCAACGATGGATCAAACTGGGAATCCTTTCCTTCAATAATTCGCTTATAGGCTTCTTCCACTGGCATTGCTGCTCTGTACGATCTGGATGATGTCATTGCATCAAATGCATCGGCAATAGCTGTAACTCTTGCTAGTAAGGGAATTTCTTCGCCAGCTAAACGGTCAGGATACCCCCTTCCATCCCACCGCTCGTGATGCGAACGGATGACAGATAGACTATCCTTTATCCCCTGGACATTCTCGACAGCTTCCGCACCAACACTTGGATGTGACTTAATTATTTCAAATTCTTCTTTTGTCAATTTCCCAGGCTTCATTAATATAGAATCAGGAATATGGACTTTCCCGATATCATGTAATAGACAAGCATAATAAAAGGATTTTTGTTCCTCTTTTGAAAACTCACCGATTTCTCTTGCTAAAATGGATGCATAGCTGGCAACACGTTCGCTATGTCCCCTTGTATACGGGTCTTTTAATTCTAGTGTGGCAATGACCCCTTTTACGATTCCTTCTAATTGCTTATCGTATGCAGTACTAATTGCTTTAAAATATTCCTGAAAGCGGACTAATAAAAAGAAGGACAAAATTGTTAAGACAGCTAGTAATATTCCTGGCAAAGCAGCATATCCTGCCTTTAATATTAATCCAATCAAGATGTACTTTAAAATAGTACCCAGACTGATAATCCAAAAATATCTTGTATTTAGGAAAAGGGGTAATGATAATACTAAAAACACTTCTACAATATTCCCACTTGTGTAAGCTTTCGGCGATTTCCCATAAAAGGTTAAGATATCAACAACAAAAACAGTAAGAAGATACGTAATACTAAATACATACTTTACCCAAAACCCTTTATTTTCCTTATATAAATAGTAAGAAACTGGAATCAATATAATTAATACAAAATAGGTTATATACCAAAAGTTGCTTGGCAGGCCAGCCTTTTTATTATTTATAACTTTAAAAATGTAATAATAAAAATATTCATAGCCTATGAAAATGAGATAGAATAATGAAAGAAACCATTTCATTATCCGTTTTTCTTCATGTGGTATCATAAAATCCTCCAAGTGTACATCACACATGTACCCTTCCCATGTCATCATCTGTTTTTTGGATTTTGGGATAACAAATAGTAGTTTGATAGTTTTCCCTAAGCAATTTCTACTAATTTTCTATATTCTTCTACATT